>DVFT01000130.1 GCA_018713105.1 Candidatus Limivivens merdigallinarum
AAAGAAAATTCGAGAACAGTGATGCCATTGTATTTTGCCAAGAGAAAATGTCCAAGCTCATGAATGATGATAATCAGGCTGAAGATCAAAATTGCAAGAATAATACTCAATTTACCACCTACTTTCAATCCGTTCGTATGTTGCCTGCTCCGTCAAAAGAATTTCTTCCAGCGAAGGATTCTCTACTACTTTATGATGCTCCATACAATCCGAAATCATTTCATAAATGTCCAAAAATTTTATTTTTTTCTGTAAAAAGCGGCTGACTGCCCGTTCATTGGCGGCATTGAATACTGTCGGCATGCTGCCGCCCGCCCGCAGCGCCTGATACGCCAGGGGAAGCCCCAGGAAATTCTCCATATCCGGCTTTTCAAAGGTGATCTCCCTAAGACTCCAGAAGTCTAGCCGTTCTCCCGGAAGATAACGCCTTTCCGGGTAGTACAGGGCATATTGGATGGGAAGCTTCATATCCGGCGTTCCAAGCTGCGCTATAACGGCACCATCCTTATATTCCACCATGGAATGAATGATGCTCTTTGGCTGAATGACTACCTGAATGTTAGATGGGTCTACGCCAAACAGCCATTTGGCCTCAATCACTTCAAGCCCTTTGTTGACCATCGTTGCAGAGTCTATAGTGATCTTCTGTCCCATGGACCAGTTTGGGTGTTTCAAGGCATCCTCTACGGTCACGTCCATCAACTCTTCCCGTTTTTTCCCCCGGAAAGGTCCTCCGGATGCCGTGAGAAGGATCTTCTCCACGCCTCCTCTCGGCTCTCCATTCATCGATTGGAAAATCGCACTGTGCTCACTGTCCACCGGAAGAATCCTTACCCCTCTTTCCTTTGCCAGCGGCATAATCAGATGCCCTGCTGTAACCAGGGTTTCCTTGTTGGCAAGGGCAATATCCTTGCCGGCATTGATCGCCTCCACGGTAGGGCGGATCCCGATCATGCCCACAATAGCAGTCACCAGGATCTCCGCCTCCGGCAGGGTTGAGATTTCAATGAGACCATCCATTCCGCTGACAATGCGTATATCCAGATCTCTCACCGCCTCCTTTAATTCCCAGGCTGCTTTCTCCTCATAAACAGCTGCTACCTGAGGGTGAAAGGCACGGATCTGCTGCTCTAACAGCTTAATATTCCTGCGTGCTGAAAGAGCCACCACCTGGATATCGCCGTTTGTCTCCACCACCTCAAGAGTCTGGGTACCGATGGAGCCTGTAGAGCCTAAAATGGCTATTTTTTTCATCCTGTATTTCCTCCTTTTAGATCAGGATCAAGCACAGATAGTAAATGATCGGTGCGGTAAAGATAACACTGTCAAAGCGATCCAGGATTCCTCCATGTCCCGGAATCAATGTTCCGTAATCCTTGATCTTGTGGTTTCTTTTGATTGCGGATGCCGCCAGATCTCCCACCATAGAAATCAAAGCGCCTAACGCACCGATAATTCCAAAGCTCACGATTGCCGTGTAGGAAATCGCATCCGGATCCAATCCCCGGATCACAGCCGCATAAATGATACCGATGAGAGCCGCGCCTACTACTCCTCCTACTGCTCCTTCCACGGATTTCTTTGGGCTTAACAGCGGCGACATTTTATGCTTGCCGATCAGGATGCCCACACAATACGCACAGGTATCACATCCCCAGGAACAGATGAAGATCAGCCAAACCAGATAAGCACCATGCTCCAGGTTCCGGGTCAGGTAAATATAGGAAAGCATAACTGCTACATAGACCACCCCAAAAAAACCTGCCATCACCTGTTCCGCCCGATACTTGGGATAGGCGAACACATAAGCTGCCATGAATGCTACCAAGATGGCAAGCATGATCATCATACTATATGCTTCAAATCGAAAAAGTAATGACAGATAATAAGCCAAAACTCCAAAATTTCCTACAACTGCCAGAACGGACAAGCCCTTGTCCTGTACATTGACAGCCCGGTAAAACTCAAACAATCCGATCAGGGACACCAAAAACAAAGTTGCCCACAGGAGATAGCCCCCACTGATAATGGTAACTAACGCTATTGCCATCAAGACAATTCCACTCATCAGCCTGGTCTTGAACATGGCTATTCCTCCTTTACGCCGCCGAAACGTCTCTCGCGGCCATTATATTTTTCGATCGCCTTCCACAGATCCTCCTTGGTGAATGCCGGCCAGGGAACATCTGTGAAATAAAATTCCGTATAGGCCAGCTGCCAGCACAGATAATTGGAAAGTCGCTGCTCTCCGCTGGTACGGATCAACAGATCCGGATCCGGCACTTCCCTGGTATCCAGATATCCGGCAAACAATTCCTCTGTAATGGCATCGATGGGAACCTTATCTGCCTTTACATCCGCCGCCAGCTTTTTGATCGCCCGGACAATTTCATCCCTGCTTCCGTAATTGATTGCGATCTGGAAATTCAGCCCGGTATTATCTTTGGAGGATTCCACCAGATCTTTCAGGCTTTTCTGCAGATCCAGATCCAGGGCAGTGGGATCTCCCAGCACCCGGACTTTCATATTGTTCTTTCTGGCAGTCTTGATACAGGTCTTCGTATAACTGCGGAACAAACGCATCAGTCCGTCTACCTCCTCTCTGGATCGTTTCCAGTTTTCCGTAGAAAACAAATAGACGGTCAGATACTTGATCCCCATATTATAAGCATCCTCGCAGATCACCTCCAGGTTTTTGGCACCTCTGGAATGACCATAGTTTCTTGGCATTCCCTTGCTTTTTGCCCAGCGGCCGTTTCCATCCAGAATAATTGCTACATGCTGTGGTATGATCATAATTCCTCCTCAAAAAGGGGCTGCTGCCAGATCCCGCAACAGCCCCACACCTTTAAACGGTCATGATTTCTTTTGATTTTTCTTCAACGGCTTTGTCAATTTCCTTGATGTACTTGTCGGTCATCTTCTGAACCTCTTCCTCCAGCTCCTTGATCTCATCCTCGGAAACATCTCCGCCTTTCCCAAGCTTTTTCAGCGCATCGTTCGCATCTCTTCGGATGTTCCGAACCGCTACCTTACAGCCTTCTCCTTTTTTCTTTACATCCTTTGCCAGCTCCTTACGTCTTTCCTCCGTAAGCTCCGGGAACACCAGGCGAATCACCTTGCCGTCATTGTTCGGATTGATTCCCAGATCAGAAGTCATGATTGCTTTTTCCACTGCCTTCACCATGCTTGCCTCCCAGGGCTGAATCTGCAGCATTCTCGGCTCCGGAACTGACACGTTGCCCACCTGCTGGATGGGAGTGGGTGTGCCATAGTAATCTACCATAATCTGATCCAGGACGTGGGGATTTGCCCTCCCGGCACGGATAGAACCAAACTCCTTCAGAAGATTCTCATAGGATTTGGTCATTTTCACATCATAAGCTTGAATTCTTGCGTCCATTTTGTCTTCCTCCTGCTTCTATATTTATACGGTCACCTTGGTGCCGTTAAAGGTGCCTTTTACCGTGTTGACAATGCTGTTTTCTTCATTGAGTCCGAACACCAGCATGGGCATCTTATTCTCCATACAAAGGATCGATGCCGCCATATCCACTACACCCAGCTTCTTGTCAATAACTTCTTGGATGGAGATCTCATCATATTTTCTGGCGTTTGGATTGGACTTTGGATCACTGTCGTAGACACCGTCAATGGACTTGGCCAGCAAGATCACATCCGCCTCAATCTCAATGGCACGGAGCACAGTGGCAGTATCTGTGGAAAAATACGGATGACCAGTTCCGCCTGC
This sequence comes from Candidatus Limivivens merdigallinarum, assembly GCA_018713105.1. Lineage (GTDB taxonomy): Bacteria > Bacillota > Clostridia > Lachnospirales > Lachnospiraceae > Limivivens > Limivivens merdigallinarum. Next base: position 3,752 of record DVFT01000130.1, read on the forward strand.
CAGGAAGGACACCACACCCTCCCTAAAGCCCTCCATCACCCGATCCTTGCTGAACAGCTCCGTAAAGGAACCACAGGCAAAAGGTGTCAGGATCTGAGTCGCCATCCCCACGGAACGGAAAATCTCAGAGACATAAATGCAATTCATCACCGTCGCCAGCATACCGATCTGGTCTGCCTTGGTGCGATCTATGTTTTCGCTGGAACGGCCTCTCCAGAAATTGCCGCCGCCGATCACGATTCCCACCTGGACGCCATCATCCACCAGTTCTTTTACCTGACGCGCCACGCCGATGACAGTAGGCTCGTCAAAACCGGTTTTCTTGTCGCCCGCCAATGCCTCGCCGCTTAATTTTAACAATACTCTTTTCATGTTGCACCTCTATCGTTTGGTTTTTTACAGTATAGCATATTTATTTTTAAACTACAACCGATTATCCATCATTTGTTTTCCAGCTTAATGCCCGAAAGAGCCGCTGCAAAGGCATTGTTGAGCGGTGCCTCCGCTTCTTTTTTCTGCTGCTTCAGATAGCGCGCCACGTCGCCTTTGGATACTCCGGCTCCCTCCTTCTCCCGGCGCTTTTTGAACGCGGAGAGTTTTTCCTTGTAGCCGCAGTTGCTGCAGCGGAAGGTCTCATCCTCCCCTTTTCCAAAAAGTTCCATCTTCCGGTGACAGTTAGGACAGCGGGCGTTGGTAGTCCTGGATACGGTCTCCCGGTAACCGCATTCCCGATCCTGGCATACCAGAAGCTTACTGTTTTTTCCATTGACGGCGAGCAGCCGTTTCCCGCAGCGCGGACATTTCTTATTGGTCATATTGTCATGGCGGAACGTACCGTCGCTGTTTTTGATCTCTATGACCAGCTCCTTTGTATATTCCCGGATTCCGGAAAGAAAATTCTCTTTCTTCAGCCCTCCTTTGGCGATTCTGGAAAGCTTCATCTCCCACTCCGCCGTCAGCTCCGGCTTCTTTAAATCTTCCGGTACCAGAGAGAGGAGCTGCCTTGCCTTGGAGGTGATGAAAATATCCTTGCCTCTTTTTTCCATCAGAAAGCTGTGGAACAGTTTGTCGATAATGTCTGCCCTGGTGGCAACCGTCCCCAGTCCTCCGGTCTCTCCCAATGTCTTCGCCTTTTGGGCGTCGTAGCTTTCCATGTATTTCACCGGATTTTCCATGGCGGATAGGAGGGTGGCTTCGTTGAAGGGAGCCGGCGGCTTGGTCTTGCCGGCAGTCATGACGGCTTGCTCAATCTTGAGGATCTCTCCTTTTTTCAGATCGGGAAGCTTCTGATCCTTCAGTTCATTCTCGCTTTCTTCCTCCTCGAAATCTTCGGCTCCCGTCTCATAGGCTTCCTTCCAGCCGCTGCTTTTGACAATTTTCCCCTTTGCCGTGAACAGTTCCCCGGCTGCCTCACCCTTCAGGGTCGTCTCCTCATATTCAAAGGGCGGATAGAGGACTGCCAGGAATCTTCTCACCACCAGATCGTAGATTTTTCTCTCCTCATTGGTCATATGTGCCAGATCTACGAACTGCTCGGTGGGAATGATGGCATGATGGTCACTGACCTTGGCATCGTCCACAAAGCTCTTGTTCGTCCAGATGGGCTTGGTGATCAAAGCTCCGGCGATTTTCCGGTAGGGTCCTACTGCACACGCCTTCAGCCTCTCCCGGATCGTCTCAGCCACATCTTTTCCGATATAACGGGAATCGGTTCTGGGATAGGTCAGCACCTTGTGGTTCTCATAGAGACGCTGCATGATGTTCAGCGTCTCCTTTGCCGAAAATCCGAAGCGGCGGCTGGCATCCCGCTGAAGCTCCGTCAGGTCATAGAGCCCGGGGGCAAAGGTTTTCTTGGCGCTCTTCTCCACGGAGCATACGGTCATGCTTTTCCCCGTCACCTTGCGCAAAATCTCCTCTGCCCGTTCCTTCTGAAAGGTGGTGAGACTTCCGCTCTTTCCATCCCGGAAGCTCCATCTCACCTTTCCAGCGGATACCTGGATGCCATAGTATTCTCTGGGGCGGAAATGTTTGATTTCTTCCTCCCGCTTAGCGATCATCGCCAAGGTCGGCGTCTGTACACGTCCACAGGAAAGCTGGGCGTTGTACTTGCAGGTCAGGGCACGGGTCGCATTGATTCCCACCAGCCAGTCAGCCTCTGCTCTCGCCACAGCCGCTGCATACAGGTTATTGTACTCCCTGCCATCACGGAGGTGAGCGAAACCTTCCCGGATTGCCTTATCCGTGACAGAAGAGATCCAGAGCCGTTTGATGGGTTTGCGGCACTCCGCTTTTTCCAAAATCCACCGTGCCACCAGCTCACCTTCCCTTCCAGCATCGGTGGCGATCACAATGGTTCCGATGTCTTTTCGGAACAGCTGCTGTTTAACGGTACGAAACTGCCGGGAGGTTTCCTTGATCACCACAAGCTGCATCTCCTCCGGCAGCATGGGAAGCGTTGTCAAATCCCATTTGACATAACGCTTGTCGTATTCTTCTGGATCTGCTAGGGTGACCAGATGCCCCAAAGCCCAGGTCACCACATACGCACTCCCTTCCAAATATCCATCCTGCTTTTTGCTGCAGCCAAGCACACGGGCAATATCCCGGGCAACGGACGGCTTTTCTGCTATTACTAAAGATTTCATTGTTTGATTCTCCATTCAGCGGAATACCTGCCGCACCTTAAGAATGAATCCGTCGGTACTGCAGGTATCCTTTTACTGTTTCTTCATAATCAACTATTGGATGTGGCTGTGCAGCTCCTGAAGGGAAACCACATGACGATCCTCCGTCTTCTGTTCCACCAGAATTCCTCTGGCGCTTGCCAGCGCCGCAGCCATGGTGGTGATATAAGGTACACGGCTCTTGATACATGCCTTTCTCACATAGCTGTCGTCTGCCCCTGGTTCATTGCCCTTCGGCGTATTCACCACAAGGTCTACTTTTCCGTTGGTAATAATGTCATACAGATTCGGGCGTCCCTCGCTGAGCTTTAAGACTTTTCCGACCTCAATACCGGCTTCCTGAAGCATAGCAAAGGTGTGTGTGGTTGCCAAAATTTCAAATCCAGCCTCTTTAAAGAGCTTTCCTACCTCGATCAGATCCACCTTGTCTCTGTCGCTGACGCTGATCACAACCGTTCCGGAGAGCGGAAGCGGACTCTGTGTTGCTTCCTGCGCTTTGTAATAAGCTTCTCCCACATTGTCGGCCAAGCCCAGTACTTCTCCGGTAGAACGCATTTCCGGTCCCAGTACCGGATCCACCTCCGGAAACATATTGAAGGGGAATACTGCTTCCTTCACGCCATAATGTGAAATCTTCTTCTCCTTCAAGGTCTTAAGCGGAGATTCCTTACCGGTAAACTCTGCAGTAATGATCTCAGTTGCCAGCGGAACCATGGAAATATTGCACACTTTAGATACCAGAGGAACGGTACGGGATGCCCTCGGGTTTGCCTCCAGCACATAAACCTTGCCATTCTCGATGGCGTACTGCATGTTCATCAATCCGCGCACATGCATCTCCACTGCGATCTTCTTGGTATATTCCTTAATCGTTCTCAGGTTTTCCTCCGAAATATTCATGGATGGGATAATGCAGGCAGAATCTCCGGAATGAACACCTGCCAGCTCGATGTGCTCCATCACAGCCGGCACGAATGCATGCTCTCCGTCGCTGATGGCATCTGCCTCCGCCTCAGTGGCATGACGCAGAAAACGGTCAATCAGGATCGGACGATCCGGCGTTACACCTTCTGCCGCTTCCATATAGGTTTTCATGGATTCCGGCTCATAAACCACCTCCATGCCGCGTCCGCCCAGCACGTAGGATGGACGTACCATTACCGGATAACCGATCTTCTCTGCAATCTCCAAGGCTTCCTCTACATTGACAGCCATTCCGGACTCCGGCATCGGGATCTCAAGCTTGTCCATCATTGCGCGGAAAAGATCCCGATCCTCAGCCATATCAATGACCTTCGGGGAAGTTCCGAGGATCTTCACACCGTTCTCTTCCAGTTCTGCAGAAATGTTCAGCGGCGTCTGTCCCCCGAACTGCGCGATCACACCCAGCGGTTTCTCCTTCTTGTAAATGCTAAGGACATCCTCCACAGTAAGCGGCTCGAAGTACAGCTTATCGGAGGTATCGTAATCCGTGGATACGGTCTCCGGGTTGCAGTTGACAATGATCGTCTCAAATCCTTCCTTGCGAAGCGCCAGCGCAGCATGTACGCAGCAGTAATCAAATTCAATTCCCTGCCCGATCCTGTTAGGTCCTCCTCCGAGGATCATGATTTTTTTCGTGTTCTCATTGGATGGGCTTTCATCCTTTTCAATATTATAAGAAGAGTAATAGTAAGCGCTGTCTTTTGTTCCGCTCACATGTACGCCTTCCCAGGCTTCCTCAATGCCTTCTTTTATACGTGCGGAGCGGATCTCACTCTCCGGCACTTCCAGGATCTGGCTTAAATATTTGTCGGAAAATCCGTCCTGTTTTGCCTTTCTAAGAGCATCGGCTGCCGGAACTGCCCCCTTCTGCTTTAAGAGCTCCTCTTCCTCTTCTACCAGTTCTTTCATCTGCTGGATGAAATAATGCTTGATCTTGGTCAGTTCATAGAGCTCATCCACGGTCGCTCCCTTTCTCAGCGCCTCATACATAATGAACTGGCGCTCACTGGTGGGATAGAGGAGCAGCTTCAGGAGCTCTTCTTTGGATTTCTCATGGAAGTCCTTGGCAAAGCCCAGACCGTATCTGCCATTTTCCAGGCTGCGGATTGCTTTCTGGAAAGCTTCCTTGTAAGTCTTTCCGATGCTCATGACTTCACCCACTGCTCTCATCTGGGTTCCCAGCTTATCCTCGACACCCTTGAACTTCTCAAATGCCCAGCGTGCGAACTTGATCACCACATAATCGCCGTCCGGAACATATTTGTCCAGAGTACCGTATTTTCCGCATGGGATCTCGTCCAGGGTAAGACCGCTTGCCAGCATTGCCGAAACCAACGCGATAGGGAATCCTGTCGCCTTGCTTGCCAGTGCGGAGGAACGGGAGGTACGGGGATTGATCTCGATCACGACGATTCGTCCGCTCTTGGGATCATGGGCAAACTGTACATTGGTTCCGCCGATGACCTGAACCTCCTCCACGATCTTATACGCCTGCCGCTGAAGCTCTTTCTGGACATCCTCCGAAATCGTCAGCATAGGAGCAGAGCAGAAAGAATCTCCCGTATGCACACCTAACGGGTCGATATTTTCGATAAAGCAGACCGTGATCATCTGATTCTTTGCATCACGCACTACCTCCAGCTCCAGTTCTTCCCAGCCAAGGATCGACTCCTCCACCAGAACCTGACCTACCAGGCTTGCCTGCAGACCGCGGGCGCAGACCGTCTTCAGTTCTTCTTTATTATATACAAGCCCGCCGCCGGCACCGCCCATGGTGTAAGCCGGACGCAGTACCACCGGGTATCCCAATTTGTCCGCAATTCCCAGTGCTTCCTCCACTGAATAGGCAACCTCGCTTCTTGCCATTTCAATTCCGAGACGATTCATGGTCTTCTTGAATTCAATGCGGTCCTCGCCCCTCTCAATGGCATCCACCTGCACGCCGATGACCTTCACACCGTATTTGTCCAAAATTCCTGCTTTTGCCAGTTCTGAACAAAGATTCAGACCGGACTGCCCTCCTAAGTTCGGCAGGATCGCATCCGGACGCTCCTTGTCAATGATCATCTCCAGACGTTTCACGTTCAGCGGCTCAATGTAAGTCACATCTGCGATTCCAGGATCCGTCATGATGGTTGCAGGATTGGAGTTCACCAGAACAATCTCATAACCCAGCTGGCGGAGCGCCTTACACGCCTGAGTCCCCGAATAATCAAATTCACATGCCTGTCCGATGATGATTGGTCCGGAACCAATGATCAATACTTTGTGAATATCGTTTCTCTTACCCATTCTCAGTCTCCTCTTCTTTTGATATTTTTACCACTCTACCCAGTATACCATACACCCGCCGGTCAAGTCCACCTATTTCACAAAACTGTCAATGGCTTTATTCAGCTGGCGCAGACTCTCCTCGTCCCCGCTTTCAATTGCCTCCACAATGCAGTGGGCAATGTGCTCTTTTAAAACCAGCTTACCCGTATTGTTCACCGCAGACTTCACTGCCGCAAGCTGGATCAGAATCTCGCTGCAGTCCCTGTCGTTCTCCACCATGCTCTTGATGGACTGAAGGTGCCCGATGGCGCGGGACAGACGGTTGATTACGGCTTTTTTCTCCTGGTCAGAATGCACATGATGATGGTGATGCGTGGCATCCCCGTCATGGATATTCCTGTGCTCATGGGGCTGACCGGTTTCATGCAGATACTGATGTTCCTTTTCGTCCATATGCTTCCTCATTTCTGTCGTTTTCTGGTAACAGCCAAACCTTTGGCATTCTGTCACCATTGTCTTTCTTATTATATCGGACATCCCCTTCCACCGCAAGCCTAAACTTTACCCGCAGTCCGTTTTGTGGTATGATAGACAACTGAACACCCGTGTACCCGCTTTTTCTATAGAAAGGAGAATCCCTTTGTCCCATTTTACCCTGCGGCGTCCCCGTCATCCCGGAAGGCTTCTTTTCCTCTTGTTCCTTGCCTTTCTCATCTACCTGATCGCCGGCGCCGTCCTTCCATTTTCCCAGTATGCCACGGTCAGTGAAGCTACCCGTTCTTCTGTTTCTGCAGAAGATTTCCGCCAGGACTCGCCGGGCAGCGACCGGGTCATGCTCCTTGAGACCAATGAAAGCGCTCTTCTGGAGAGGATCCGTCTCCTGAATCAGGCAAAGGAGCGGATCATCATCTCTACCTTTGACATGCGTTCCGGGGAGAGTACAGAAGACATCCTCGCTATGCTCCTCCACAAAGCAGAGGAGGGGGTATCCGTCCAGATGATCGTGGACGGCTTTTCCGGTCTTATCCGCATGGAGGGATGCCCCTTATTCTATGCACTGGCTGCCCACCCCAACGCGGAAATTCGGATCTACAATCCCATCAACCCGCTGCTTCCCTGGAAAACCCAAGGGAGGATGCACGATAAATACGTCATCGTAGACGATCTCGCCTACATCCTGGGCGGAAGGAATATGTTCGACTATTTTATCGGGGATTATCCCACGGACGACCAAAGCCACGACCGGGAGGTTCTCGTCTACAACACCCAAAACGGAACCGACCATACCGGCGAGAGCTCCCTGTTCCAGGTGGAATCCTATTTTCAGTCGGTCTGGGAGCTTCCCGACTGCAAACCATTTCACGACAATGAGAGCCTTCTTGAACGGGAACGTGTCCAAAAGCAGACGGAACATCTCCACGATCGCTATGGCTATCTCTTGGAAACCTACCCGGAACAGTTTGAACCCTTTGATTATGAAGAAGCTACCCTGACCGCCGGAAAAATCACTTTGATTTCCAATCCCATCGGCATCTATGAAAAAGAACCCGTGGTCTTCTATACGCTTGCCCGGCTTATGGAAGCTGCCGAAGAGGAGGTGATCATCCACACTCCCTATGCGGTCTTCAACGACTATATGTATGACACCATGAAGGGAATCACCTCCAAGGTTCCTGTCACGATGATGGTCAATGCGGTGGAAAACGGAGACAATTTCGTAGCCTCCAGCGACTATACCTACAACAAGCCCAAAATCCTGGAGACGGACGTATCCCTCTATGAATACAGCGGCGGGCTCTCCTACCATGGAAAGTCCCTGGTCATCGACAATGAATTGGCTATCATTGGTTCCTACAACTTCGACCTTCGGAGCACCTATATGGACACAGAACTGATGCTTTGCATCCAGAGCGAGGAACTTGCCGGCGAACTGAAAGCTTATATGCTGGATTACCAGGAAGACTGCCGGATCGTCAAATCCATGGAGGAACAGATCGTTCCAGAGCATGTGGCCATCGAGGAGATCCCATTCGTGAAAAATGCATTGTGGCATATCGTGGGCTTTCTTCTCAAACCCTTCCGCTATCTGATCTGAACCATTTCCCGCTGTCAAAAGCCCGAGGCATGTTCGCCCCGGGCTTTTTCTATCTAAGAAGGAGTATCCATTATGACTATGGTTTTTGATTTTCATGGCATCCCATGGAGCAATGCCCGCAGCTGCCGCCGCAGCCTCCACATCCTTTGCCATTCTTTTTGTCTTTGCGGATAGAGCGGATAGCCAATGCAGCTGCCGCCACTACCAGCAATGCAACGATCAGTGTTCCCATTAAGCTCTCGCCGATCCTTTCACCTTCATATCCAATGTCCCGCTTACTTTATACGGACGGAACAACAGATACAGGAAACCAATAACGATGATAAATGCTACAACCGTGCCGATTCCAAACGCTCCGGTGGTAATCAAAGTTCCAATCTGGTAGATGCAAAGGCTTGCACAATATGCCAGGACTGTCTGATATCCGATCGCGAACCAGAACCACTTGGCATTGTTCATCTCCCGCTTGATTGCTCCCATTGCTGCAAAGCAGGGTGCGCAGAGAAGGTTGAATACCAGAAGGGAGTAAGCAGCTACACCCGTCATGCTGCCTGCCAGGCTTCCCCAGATTTCCTGTCCGTCTTCTGCAACCTCGGCAAATCCATAGAGCACGCCGAAGGTGCTGACCAGGTTTTCCTTTGCCACCAGACCGGTGAGGGTTGCCACCGTAGATCTCCAGTCGCCCCATCCGAGAGGTGCGAAGATCCAGCAAACCGCGCCGCCAATGGAAGCCAGGATACTGTTGTTCATATCCTCTACCATGCCAAAGCCGCCATTCTCAAAGCCGAAGCCCTGGAGGAACCAAACCAGGATGGTGGACAACAGGATGATCGTACCAGCCTTCTTGATGAAGGACCAGCCTCTCTCCCACATGCTGCGAAGTACATTTCCTACGGTAGGAAGATGGTAAGCCGGGAGCTCCATAACAAACGGAGCCGGATCTCCCGCGAACATTTTCGTCTTTTTCAGGATGATACCGGAGCAGATGATTGCCGCGATTCCAACGAAGTAAGCGCTGGGTGCCACCCACCAAGCTCCGTCAAAGAGCGCACCGGCGATCAGTGCAATGATCGGGAGCTTCGCTCCGCAAGGGATAAAGGTGGTCGTCATGATGGTCATCTTCCGGTCACGGTCATTCTCGATGGTTCTGGAAGCCATAACGCCCGGTACGCCGCATCCGGTACCGATCAGCATCGGGATGAAGGATTTTCCGGAAAGACCGAATTTGCGGAAGATACGGTCCATGATAAATGCAATACGTGCCATGTAGCCGCAGCCTTCCAGAAAGCCCAGGAAGATAAACAGTACCAGCATCTGGGGAACAAATCCAAGTACAGCTCCCACACCGCCTACGATTCCGTCTGCAATCAAGCCGGTCAGCCAGTCAGCACAATTGATCGCTTCCAGGGCGCTGGTAACGCCCGGTACAATCCAGGTTCCAAACAGCGTATCGTTGGTCCAGTCTGTCAAAATGGTGCCGACCGTCGTAACGGAAATATAGTATACCACAAACATAACTGCCGCGAAAATCGGCAGCGCCAGCCAGCGGTTTGTTACGATCCGGTCGATCTTGTCGGAGGTGGTGAGCTTGCCCTTGCTCCGTTTCTTCAGGCACTGCCCGATAATTCCCGCAATAAAGCCATATCTCTCGTTGATGATGATACTCTCCGCATCGTCGTCCATCTCTTTCTCCGCCCGCTTGATGATCTCTTCCACGTTGGGGGCATGGTTCATCACGGCTGCGATCTTGTCATCCCGTTCAAAGAGCTTGATGGCAAAAAACCGTTTCTGCTCCTCCGGGATATCGCTTCCCAGATAGCTCTCGATCTCGCTCAGATATTCTTCCACATCTTTTCCAAAGGTATGTACCGGGGCTTTCTTCTGCTTGCTCCTTGCAAGCCTGGCTGCCGTCTCTGCCGCCTCCTTGACACCGGTGCCTTTCAGCGCGGAAATCTCCACAACCTGACATCCCAGCGCCTTGCCAAGCGCCTTGATATTGATCTGGTCGCCGCTTTTTTGTACCACATCCATCATGTTAACCGCTACCAGTACCGGAATCCCAAGTTCCATCAGCTGAGTGGTAAGATACAAATTTCTCTCCAGGTTCGTTCCATCTACGATATTCAGGATCGCATCCGGCTGATCCTGGAGCAGATAATTTCTCGCCACCACCTCCTCCAGCGTATACGGGGATAAAGAATAAATACCCGGAAGGTCTGTGATGATCACCTCCTTATCCGTTTTCAGTTTTCCCTCTTTCTTCTCGACAGTAACACCCGGCCAGTTTCCCACGAACTGGTTTGCACCTGTCAACGCATTGAACAATGTGGTCTTACCGCAGTTTGGGTTACCTGCAAGTGCAATTTTTACTGACATATTGCTTTCCTCCTATATGATTAGCTATTTCTAACTTACATCCCAAAAATAAGGCAGCTTTTTGCTTACCTCACTTCGATGCTCTGGGCATCCTCTTTTCGCAAAGACAGCTCATAGCCCCTGACGGTTACTTCCACCGGATCTCCCAGCGGCGCTACCTTTCTGACATAAATCTCAGTACCTTTCGTAATCCCCATATCCATAATGCGGCGTTTCACTGCTCCTTCACCGTGTAGCTTCACGACGGATACGGTCTGTCCGCATTTTACTTCTTTCAGCGTCATCTTCTTTTCTCCTCTCACACCAAGATTTTGTTCGCCATCTCTTTGCTGATGGCAATACGGGATTCCTTTACACTCACAATGACATTGCCGCCGATCGTAGAAACCACCGTCACCTCGCTTCCAGGTACAAATCCTAGTCCTTCCAAGTGCTTACGGATCTCAGCATTGCCGCCGACCCGTCTGATGATGTTTTTCCTGCCTGCTTCCGCCATTGTTAAAGGCATCATGGTCACTCCTTCCTGCACGGTGCAACGGTAAGCACCAGCTAACCTTTTGAACTATTTTAGGTTAGCACCAACTATCTCATTTGTCAATACCTATTTTTTATTTATTGTATTTCTTTTAAAATTATGTTATCCTAAAACAAAGTTAAACCTAAAAAAGGTCTATCAAGACATTAGAGGGGGACGTTAGATTTGAAAATTCAGGAATCCGCAGAAAACTATTTGGAATCGATCTTGATCCTTTCCCAGAAGAAAGGTGAGGTACGCTCTATCGATATTGTCAATTAT
>DVFT01000131.1 GCA_018713105.1 Candidatus Limivivens merdigallinarum
GTATAATTAGGGATAAGGGAATCGGAAGGTCCGTTTTCCCAGAGATCGTGTAAGGCGTCAAGAGATCCTTACCATATTTATTACTATAGAAAGAAGAGAGGTAAAGGTAAGATGGCAGAAATCAATTTAAGCAAGTATGGCATTACGGGCACCACAGAGATCGTCCACAATCCTTCTTACGAAATGTTATTCGAAGAAGAGACCAAACCTGAACTTGAAGGTTTTGAAAAAGGACAGGTAAGTGAGCTGGGTGCAGTGAACGTAATGACTGGCGAGTATACTGGCCGTTCACCCAAAGACAAGTTCATCGTAATGGATGAGAATTCCAAGGATACTGTATGGTGGACTTCCGATGAGTACAAGAACGACAACCATCCGGCTTCTGAGGAGACATGGAAGGTAGTAAAGGACATTGCGCTCAAAGAGCTGTCCAATAAGAGACTGTATGTAGTAGATGCCTTCTGTGGAGCGAACAAAGATACCCGTATGGCAATCCGTTTTATCATGGAAGTAGCTTGGCAGGCTCATTTTGTAACGAACATGTTCATCCGTCCGACAGAGGAAGAACTGAAAGATTTCGAGCCGGACTTTATCGTTTACAACGCTTCCAAAGCAAAGGTAGAGAATTACAAAGAATTAGGTCTGAATTCTGAGACCGCTGTAGTCTTCAATATTACCAGCCGTGAGCAGGTTATCATCAACACCTGGTACGGCGGTGAGATGAAGAAGGGTATGTTCTCCATGATGAACTACTATCTGCCGCTGAAGGGCATCGCTTCCATGCACTGCTCTGCAAACACAGATATGAACGGCGAGAACACCGCTATCTTCTTCGGACTTTCCGGAACCGGAAAAACCACTCTGTCCACAGACCCGAAGCGTCTCCTGATCGGTGATGACGAGCACGGCTGGGACGACAACGGAGTATTCAACTTCGAGGGCGGCTGCTATGCAAAGGTTATCGATCTGGACAAGGATTCCGAGCCGGATATCTACAATGCCATCAAACGCAACGCACTTCTGGAGAACGTTACTCTGGATGAGAACGGAAAGATTGATTTCACAGATAAGAGCGTAACCGAGAATACCCGTGTATCCTATCCGATCGACCATATTCAGAACATTGTTCGTCCGGTATCCTCCGCACCGGCTGCAAAAGAAGTAATCTTCCTGTCAGCAGATGCATTCGGCGTACTTCCGCCGGTATCCATCCTGACCCCGGAGCAGACTCAGTATTACTTCCTGTCCGGTTTCACTGCAAAGCTTGCAGGTACCGAGCGTGGAATCACCGAGCCGACCCCGACCTTCTCTGCTTGCTTCGGTCAGGCATTCCTGGAACTGCATCCGACCAAATATGCAGAAGAGCTGGTTAAGAGAATGCAGCAGAGCGGCGCAAAAGCATACCTGGTAAATACTGGCTGGAACGGAACCGGAAAACGTATCTCCATCCGTGACACCCGTGGTATCATCGATGCCATCCTGAACGGCGATATTCTGAAAGCTCCGACCAAGAAGATCCCGTACTTCAACATTGAAGTGCCCACCGAGCTTCCGGGCGTAGACACCAACATCCTGGATCCGAGAGATACCTATGCAGATGTTGCTGAGTGGGAGAACAAGGCAAAAGACCTGGCTCAGAGATTTATCAAGAATTTCGCGAAATACGAAGGCAACGAGGCTGGCAAAGCTCTCGTATCTGCTGGACCGCAGGTATAATTTTACAAATACGAAACAGGGCAGTTGTCCATGGAAACAAATTCCTAGGGCGGCTGCCCTGTTTTGTTGAAAACCTGCTATAATGATAGGGAGGAGGTATGAAAGGCATGAAAATCATTACATTGATCGAGAATACGCCGGGATACCCAGGCTGCCTGTATGAGCATGGGCTTAGTTTTTATATAGAGACGGACAGGCACAGGCTGCTTTTGGATACCGGCGCCACCGGAGCGTTTCTCCAAAATGCAGAGACATTGGGAATCGACCTGCATTCCGTGGATACCCTGGTGCTCAGCCATGGGCATTATGATCATGGCGGCGGAATCCTGACCTTTGCCCAGACAGCGCCAACGGCGAAGATCTATCTTCGGAGGAATGCCCTGGAACCCTATTACCATTTGAAACCGGAAGGAGAGAAATACATCGGTCTGGATCCTGCAGTTGCAGAGCTTCCGCAATGTATCTTTGTGGATGGGGATCTGGTGATTGATGAGGAGCTGTCCTTGTTCACCCATATCCGGGGACGCAGGCTTTCACCAAAAGGAAATCGGAAGTTAAAGCAAAAAGCAGGTGGGACGTTTGTCCAGGATGAGTTTGATCATGAGCAATGCCTGGTAGTGAGGCAGGGGGACTTCCAGGTTCTCTTATCCGGCTGCGCCCACAATGGGATTCTGAATATTTTGGACCGGTATCAGGAATTATATGGAAGATACCCGGATCTTCTGGTCAGTGGGTTCCACATGAAGCAGGATGCCTATACCGAAGAGGATCTGGAGAATATTCGGATCACGGCAAGGATTTTGAAGGAAACGGGAATCCGTTGCTGGACCGGGCATTGTACTGGAGAGATGGCATTTGCCATGATGAAAGAGATCATGGGAGAACAGCTTAAGGCTCTTCACAGCGGCGAAGAGATTTTGTGAAAAATGGGAGGGATTGGATGTCAGTAAAAGGTGCTGTGATGGTTCCCCATCCGCCCGTTATCATACCGGATATCGGGCACGGACGGGAAAAAGAAATTCAAGAGACGATCCACGCATACCAGGAAGCAATGAGAAAGGTCGCATCCTGGAAACCGGATACGGTGGTGGTTCTGTCACCCCATTCGGTGATGTATGCAGATTATTTCCATATTTCCCCTGGAAAAGAAGCCGAGGGTGATTTTGGGCGTTTTGGGGCGCCGCAGGTAACGTTCCACGTGCAGTATGACAGAGAGTTCGTCCGCTTGTTATCCAGGGAAGCAAAGAAGGAGAAGATCCCGGCAGGAACCCTGGGGGAGAGAGAACGGAAGCTGGATCATGGGACGATGATTCCGCTTTGGTTTTTGGAGCAGTATGACAGGGATTATCAGATCGTCCGAATCGGGCTTTCCGGATTGCCGTTTTCCCTGCATTACAAGCTGGGGCAATGCATCCAGAGGACGGCAGAGCTTCTCGGCAGGACAGTCGCAGTGGTCGGAAGCGGGGATTTGTCCCACAAGCTGAGAGCGGATGGTCCTTACGGCTTCCAGAAAGAGGGACCCCAGTACGATCAGCGGATTATGGATGTGATGGGCAGGGCGGCGTTTGGAGAGCTGTTTGATTTTACGGAAACCTTCTGTGAGAAGGCGGCAGAATGCGGGCACAGATCCTTTGTCATCCTGGCAGGTACGCTGGATGGGCTGGGGGTCAAGGCGGAAAGGCTTTCCCACGAAGGGACGTTTGGAGTTGGATACGGCGTCTGCGTCTACGAGGTCGAACAACCGGATGACAAACGGGATTTTCTGAGGCAGTATGAAGAAAAAGCGGCAGAAGAACGTGAGGTTCGGAAACAGAAGGAAGACGCCTACGTGCGCCTTGCGCGCAGGACTATCGAAGCTTATGTGCGCACCGGAGAGATCCTTTCTGTTCCCCAAGATCTGCCGGAGGAGATGTATGCGAAACGTGCCGGAGTATTCGTCTCTCTGAAAAAGGAAGGGCAGCTTCGAGGATGTATCGGGACGATCTGCCCGGTCAGAGACAGCATTGCGGAGGAAATCATAGAAAATGCAATCAGCGCTTCTTCCAGGGATCCCAGGTTTCTGGCGGTGGAACCGGAAGAATTGGACCAGCTGGTGTACAGTGTAGATGTCCTGGGAGAGACGGAGCAGATTTCCTCCAAAGAAGAGCTGGATGTCAAGCACTATGGCGTGATCGTGAGCAAGGGAACCAGGCGGGGGCTGCTGCTTCCCAATCTGGACGGGGTAGATACCGTGGAACAGCAGATTTCCATTGCAAAGCAAAAGGCGGGAATTCCAGATGACGCGGAAGGGCTTTGCCTGGAACGGTTTGAGGTGGTGAGACATTTTTGAAAGAGAAAAGAGAAGTTGGGATCTCCAGAGAAGTCAGGGGAGAACGGATTTCCTGTCAGGTCTGTAAGCACCACTGTTCTTTGGCAGAAGGACAGTACGGGAGATGCCATGGAAGAATGAACAGACACGGGGAGATCGTCTGTGATAATTATGGAAGGCTGACTGCCATGATGCTGGATCCCATTGAAAAAAAGCCGCTGAGGCGTTTTTATCCAGGAAGCCGGATCCTTTCTGTGGGGAGCTATGGATGTAATCTGAGCTGCCCCTTCTGCCAGAATTTCGAGATTTCCATGGCGGGACGGCAGCAAGTACCATACCGGGAGGTCGCTCCCGAAGAACTGGCAGAAATGGCGTACCGATACCGGGAAGACAGAAATATCGGTGTGGCATTTACCTACAATGAGCCCTTGATCGGGTTTGAGTATCTGAAGGATACCGCCAAACTGGTCCATAAGCTTGGAATGAAAAATGTGGTGGTCACAAACGGTTTTGCAGAACTGTGGGTATTGGAAGAAATCCTTCCGGATGTGGACGCCATGAATATCGACCTGAAAGGGTTTACTGATTCGTATTACCGAAAGATGGGAGGCGATTTGGAAACGGTGAAGCGCTTTATAGAAAAAGCGGCAGAAAGCTGCCATGTGGAACTGACGACCTTGATCGTTCCGGGAGAAAATGATTCCGAGAAAGAGATGGTGGAGGAAGCCCGCTGGATTGCATCGTTGGATCCTGGAATTCCCCTTCACCTGACCCGGTTTTTCCCGAGATACAAGATGGAGGGCAGGGCTGCGACAGAGGCAGAGACGATCTACCGGCTGAAAGGGATTGCAGAGAGAGAACTTCGCTCTGTCTATACAGGAAACCTGTGAGGATAGAAAGGAACCGAAAATGGCAGAGGACGGCGGGAATTCCTGGAAAATAGGAATCGAATCTCTAATATGGGAGCTGAATATGGTAAAAGTGCACAAAAATGTTCGCGAAATAACAAGATTTACCATTATATTTGTGGAAAATGTAAAAAATGAAAGAGGAAATTGCTTTCTTATTCATAAAATTGTATAATAATAGAGTATTCAAATGAAAGAGAGGACCTTTGTCATGAAACAAAATAACATGTTGGCAATGATTCTGGCTGGTGGGCGTGGTTCCCGTCTGCATGAACTTACCAATAAGGTTGCAAAGCCAGCCGTGTCCTATGGCGGAAAGTATAAAATCATTGATTTTCCGCTGAGTAACTGTGCAAACAGCGGTGTCGATGTGGTTGGGGTTTTGACCCAGTATGAATCTGTGCTTCTGAACAGCTATGTAGCAGGAGGAGGCAGCTGGGGCTTGGATGCCCGTGACAGCGGTGTGTTTGTCCTGCCGCCCCGTGAGAAAGCAGATGTCAACCTGAACGTGTATCGTGGAACTGCCGATGCAATTTCACAGAATATCGATTTTGTTGACAGCTATGATCCGGAATATCTTTTGATCCTGTCCGGCGACCATATCTACAAGATGAACTACTCAAAGATGCTGCAATACCACAAAGAAAATAACGCAGACGCCACGATTGCGGTCATCGAGGTTCCCATCAGGGAGGCGAGCCGCTTCGGTATCATGAATACCGATAAGGAGACGGGACAGATTGTGGAGTTCGAGGAAAAGCCAGAGCATCCGAAGAGCAACTTGGCTTCCATGGGCATCTATATTTTTAACTGGAAGCTTTTGAGAAAGCTTTTGGTGGCGGATATGAAGAATGAAGAGTCCAACCATGATTTCGGAAAGGATATTATTCCGAACATGCTGCAGGACGGCAAGAGACTGTTCGCCTACAAATTCAAGGGTTACTGGAAGGATGTCGGTACGATCGATTCCCTCTGGGAGGCAAATATGGATCTGCTTGATTTAAAGAGCGGACTGGATCTGGATGACCGTACCTGGAAAATTTATACAGAGGATATCCCCACATTCCCTCAGTACATCTCTGAGGAGGCGGACGTGAAGAATGCCTATATCACACAGGGCTGTGTTGTGGAAGGCGAAGTCAAAAATTCCGTGCTTTTCACTAGCGCAAAAGTGGGCGCAGGCGCGAAAGTATACGACAGCGTCCTGATGCCCGGGGCAGTCGTGGAGCCTGGAGCAGTGCTGAATCGTGTCATCGTAGCGGACAATGTAAAGATTGGAAGCCAGGCGGTGATTGGAAGCGCTGACAGCGAGCATATCGAGCTGGTATCTAAAAATGTAAAAGGGGTAGAATGATTATGGCAAGAGCATTAGGAATTATCAGTTTTTCAGAGAATCATGTATGGGTAGAAGGACTGGAAGATCACCGTTCAATCGCTGCATTCTCCTTCCTTGGCAGATACCGGGTGGTAGACTTTCCCATCTCCAATATGTCAAACAGCGGCATTGACCGGATTCAGGTATACATCCGCAGAAGACCTCAGTCTCTGGTTGGTCATATCGGAACCGGCCGGCACTTTAATATCAACTCCAAGAGCGGATATGTAAAGATGATGTTTAC
>DVFT01000132.1 GCA_018713105.1 Candidatus Limivivens merdigallinarum
CCTTCTCACCATGGAAATAGATCTCCCCTGCCGGCAGGACATTCTCACGGATATCCCCGTGGGGCGTCTTGATAACCACGGCACTCCTCTTACCGATGAGGCTTTTGGCAATGGGCGTGACGGAACGTGTCTCCTCGGAATCCAGCCCCAGAAGCGTGGCGATTCCGTAGGGGTTGGAAAGCATCCGAATTCCCGTTCCGGGAAGCGCCACCTCAATGGCAGCCAGCTTTCCTTCCGGCACACTGGTGATATGGCGCACCTCGTCCACAATGGGAATGGCAAACTCCAGCCGGTTCTCCACCAGGACCGCTTCGTCTGCCTGGAGGATCACCCCTACAATGGACAGATCTTTGTGGTATTGGTTCAGCTTCTTCGCCGTCTCCTCATAGGAAAAGATCCTTGGAACCACCACAATATAGTCCTCACCCGGTTTTCCCTGATCCAAATGCTCCAGGAACAGGAGGGTTCCCACCGCCTGTCCCACGCCCGCAGGTGTGGACGGATTATGCCCGATCATGGAGGATTCCGTGATGACCGTCTCCGTGATGGTCTCCATCGCTGTATCCCCGATGACCGGCGCCGCCTCATTGATCCGGATGACATCCAATTCCTGGACGCTTCTGTGGATCTTCTCCATGGCATTTTCCAGAGCTAGGCGGATCCCCATCACGTTGGCGAGGGTTCCTTTCGTCCCTGTGGTCGCCCTGGAAGCGCTGGAGAGGAATTTCAGCCCGCCTTCCGGTCCGATCTGCCCGATACAGACTTCTGTTGTAGAATTTCCGATATCAACACCTGCAATCAGTTTCAAAGAAGTATTCCCCTTTTTTCATAGATCTCCGCAGCTTCCATCACCAGCTTGGCGCAGCTTACGGCATTGTATTTTTCCAGAAGCTCCTGTGCCATCTCCACCAGCTGACGCTTCGTGGAACGATGGGGGCGGAGCTGATTATACATCCGAAGGATCACCTCATCCGGCACATCCACCAGCTCGGAAGCCCTGTCAAAATTGGCTTTCATCGCCGGGTTATCCGCCTGCATGGCGACCTCTCCCTGCTTCTTTAAAGTTTCCTTGGATATCTTGATATCATCCGCGCTGATATTCCCTTTCTTGATCTCGTCCAGGGTGATATCAGACAATTTTTTTCCTGTTTTTGAAGTGATCTGATCCGCTTCGTATTCTCCTAACGGATAACGTGTCATTGATTCTCCCCCCATTCGATGATCGGCAGGGTTTCATCTACCTGCTCTGTTTCTATGATATGCATCAGTGCAGCCTTTACCTGATATTTGGCACGCACCATGGGATCGTTGGTGGATTCCACCGGAGTCACCTTTTCACCCTTGACGTATTTTGCCGCGTTCTGCCCGATTCTCCGATAGGTTTCCAGAGTCATCAGCGGCGCCTGCGGGAAAAGCTCCAGGTTCGATAAGGGATACAGATCCTTCTGGTGAATGACCGTCGTTCCCTTGGACTGGATGCCGATGCCGATTCCGGAACCGGAAAGCTTTGCCGCCTCCAGCCCGATGAATCCCACGTCAGAGGTCTTTAAGACCTTCACAACTCTCGGAACCATCCCTTCCTCCTCAATGCCTGCGCAGACATTTCGGATCACATCCCTAAGTGGAATTCCAGTGATTGTCTCGGTGATTTCCCGCTGAAACGCCGGTCCCACTCCGATCACAACCTCCTTGGGGTCC
This sequence comes from Candidatus Limivivens merdigallinarum, assembly GCA_018713105.1. Taxonomy (GTDB): domain Bacteria; phylum Bacillota; class Clostridia; order Lachnospirales; family Lachnospiraceae; genus Limivivens; species Limivivens merdigallinarum. The sequence continues at coordinate 1,699 of DVFT01000132.1, forward strand.
GTTCCTTTTTCTGCCAGCACAGCGCCCGCATAAGAACGCTTCGGGCGGAGCCTCGTCCTGCCTTTCATTCCTGTATTACCGGCAGGCTGGCCCTGGTTCTCATTCAACTGCTTCACCACAGCTTTGGTAATGGCTTCGATTAACGCCTGATTATATTCCATTTTGCCAGCCTCCTAAAATTCATTAATATCGATACGATGAGGGATTGCCTTGATCTCTTCCCATCGTTTTCCGTCTACACGGTACCCGGTTCCCGGTCCCATGTAATTATTAGGGGTATTCACTCCGCTCATCACATGGAACTGTTCATCCAGAATGGCAGCTGTCTGCATATAGTCGCCGATCACCCGCTGCTTTAACATTTCCAGAATACGTTTCGCAATCTCCTCATAGCCATTCTCGGCCAGTGCCCTTACCACATCGATTCCTGTAATTCCCCGCTTCATCATGTCGTCAGCCGCCATGATATCGGAAGCCGTATCCCTCTTTAAGGTGTCTTTGCTTCCATGTGCATAGGTCACAGCCTCCACCTGCTCGTCCGTGATCTCTGTCAGTCCCAGGGCTTTGAATACAGCCTGCACTGCCTTGCCCGCCTCACGGCGCACACGGATCACTTCCTCTTCCGTCACCGGACGGAGCCCGCCGTCCACCTGCATATCTCTCTGGATTACATTGTAGTCGTCAAAATCCTCCGCGTCGAAATTGGAGCCTGCAAACATATTGTCATAGTTAGGTTCTGCCGCATAACCGGAAAAGATAAAATCCGTTCCCGGCATGAACTGCAGCATGGTCCTGGCTGTCCTTCTCATATCCGAGTTGGAAAAACTCTGGTCATTGGAGGAAGCACATTCCAGTCCCAAAAGGGCTGCTACCAGGTTTTCTCCCATGACCTCCCGGATACCCGACGGAACGCTTGCCGCCACGCCGATACAGCTTACTGACCCGTTCTGGGTTCCCTGGCTGCCTGCTCCCTTGGTCACATAGAGGCAACGGCACTCCAGGTACAGCATGGATTTCATCTCGCTGCTTCCCATCAGTGCCTCAGATCCGGCTCCTGAAGAGAACCGTACCTTCAGTCCCCTGGATGCATAGGCAGAGTTCAGAAATGCCTTGGAATAGGGCGTGTCATCTCCATCCACAAATACTTTCTCCGTACCATAGACGGAAAGGGTCTCTGCGTAAGTGGTTAGTCC
>DVFT01000133.1 GCA_018713105.1 Candidatus Limivivens merdigallinarum
GCAAAAATATCCGCCTTGTCATAATAATATTCCGTCTCCGGCGTCATCGCTTTCGGATAGAGCATTTCATCCAGATCCCCGTAATAGTCTACCCGTTCCTCTACCGGAACCTCCGAGTAATCCGTATGCTCTTTGTTCAAAGCATCCATCAAAGTCTCCGCCGCCAGAGCTGCTCCCTTGTTGTTCCAATGGGAGTCCCGCTCATGATAGAGAATCTCGTCCTGGCTTTTCAGGGTGTCGTAGAGATCCACATAGTGCACCCCTTCTGATTCCAGATAACCAGTCAGCCTTGCCAGGTTGTTGTCCTCGGTAATCACGAGGCTGTCATAGTAAGGCATCTGCTCCCCATACAGGGAATTTTTGTTTGGCGCCACGGTAAACGCAAAGCTTACGCCCAGCGCCTCCGTATAGTCCTGCATCAGGGACAGGGAATGCGCCACGTTGAACAGCCCTCTCTCGCTCATCAGGTTCCTTCCCAGATAGTCGTCCAGGGAATCCTTATAGTAGAGCCATCCGTCCGTCCCCTGGATCACACCGTCGGCTGTGGATACGCCAAACACCTTGCCCTGGATCAGGGCATTGGCTGTGACCAGTTCACTGCGGAATCCAAAGTGATCCTGGAAGTAGTCGCCAAGCTGTGGCAGGTAATTGATATTCACCCCTTCTTCCGTCCTGAGGGAGGGCATAGACGCAAGCGTTCTGTTCTCGCCGGACTCCTCTGTCTTCGTCACCGCCATTCCCAGCGATGGAATCAGGCAAATGAGGAAGAAAAATACGGCATATGCAGTCATCCATTTTTTCATGCTGTCCTCCTCCTAAAATCGAAAGTAAATAAAGGGATTGTAAGTTCCCCCCGCCAGATTCAACACGCAGAGCACCAGAAAAATCATACTCACCAGATAGGAGAATGTCTCATATCCCTTAAAACGCTTCACCTTCTCACGGATCGGTGTGGAGGCAAGGATGCCCGCCGCCAGGACGGTCAGGTAAAGGGGTGTCAGCTGGGTGAGCGCCAGGCTTTGTGCCGCCCGTTCAAAGTGGAAGCCCGTAAACAATTCTTTCACCCAATAGAGCCCCTGCGCCATTGTATCCGCCCGGAAAAAGACGAATCCGACCAGGACGACCAGCAGAGTATAGATATGCATCACCGTCTGCTTGACCTTCCCTCCCGCCTTTCTGAAGAATGGTACCCATTCCTCCAACATCAGGAAGAAGCCGTGGAAAATCCCCCAGAAGAGAAATGTCACATTGGCGCCATGCCAGATACCGGTACATAAAAAGACGATGAACTTATTGATGGTGGTGCGTACCTTTCCTTTCCTGTTTCCTCCAAGAGGTATGTACAGATACTCCAGAAACCAGCTGGACAGGGAGATATGCCATCTCCTCCAAAATTCCCGGATGCTGCCGGAACTATAGGGATAGTTGAAATTTTCCTTGAAATGGAACCCGAACATTTTGCCAAGTCCCAAAGCCATATCGCTGTAGCCGCTGAAGTCAAAATAGATCTGGAGCATATAGGAAACCGCCCCGATCCATGCCACCGCTATGTTGATGCTGCCCTCCGGGCTGGCGAACAGCGTATCCGCCGCCACAGCCATGGTATTGGCGATCAGCACCTTCTTGGACAAACCTGCAATAAACTGGCGGATTCCTTCCGCCACCTCCGGCAGTGTCTGCTTCCTCTCCCCGATCTCCCTCTCAATATCGTGATACTTCACGATAGGACCTGCGATGAGCTGCGGGAAGAAGGAAATATAGAGGAGCACCTTGCCGAAATTCTTCTGGCAGGGATTGACCTTCCGGTAGACGTCGATCACATAGGACATCGCCTGGAAGGTAAAAAAGGAAATCCCGATGGGCAGCCTGATATCCGGGACTGGAATGCCAATGCCAAACATTCCGTTGATGGAGGACACCAGAAAACCTGCATATTTATACACCACCAGAAGCCCCAGATTCAGGATTACGGCAAATGCCAGGATGATTTTTTTCTTCTGTTCCATGCGCCCTACTGCCAGGGCGAAAAGGTAGTTTGCAAAGGCGGAGAAGATCATCAGCAGCACATAGACCGGTTCTCCGTAGCCGTAAAACAAAAGGCTTGCGATCAACAGCATGATATTCTTTGCCCGGATCCCCGGAAGGGCCAGGTGCAGGAAGAATACCACCGGCAGAAAGATGCACAGGAACACCAGGGAACTGAAAACCATCAGCTTATCCCTGTGACGATTTCACTTCCGTCCGTATCGCGGTAAGTGTAAACCGTAAAGCCAGAATAGGTCAGGATGCCGTCGTCACCGGCTCCCATACAGCTGTAGGTGTAAGTGCTCTTCTTCGGCTCACCGATCAGCGCCTTCAGCGCTTCGAAATCCTTTCCATACTGGCATGCCCTCTGGATCGCCAGGGATCTCGTCTTATTCTTCTTGCCGTTGGCATTGAAATAATAGAGCTTGCTTCCTACTTTTTTCAGCCCGGTATAGAGGACGCCGTTGGAGCCGGCATAGTAGGTCCTGTTTTTCACCCATTTCTTTTTCTGCAGCTTTCCGGTATTGGAAAAATAGTAGTATTTTCCTTTAATCTTTTTGACTCCGGTGTAAGCCGCTCCGTTTCTTCCAAAATAATAGCGTGCTTTCTTGATGGTCTTCCAGGTATTCTTGATCTTTTTCCCTTTTTTATAGTAATAATACTTGCCTTTGACCTTCTGAAGCCCTGACTTTTTGACCGAGGAGGTCGCGGACGCAGCCTCCGCCGGCACGACGGGAGCTCCTGCGGTCATGACGAGCGCCACTGCCAGGCCGAGCGCCAACATCTTACTTTTTTTCATAGGTAGGTTCTCTCCTTTACAGCTTGATCGTGGTCATCTTCTGCACTTTATAGGTCTTGCGGATCAGCTTGCTGCGGTTCTTCAGGTAGTATTTCCCGGAGCTCTTGGCAGCATACTTATCCATATTGGGGTCACAGATGTACCAGGTCTTCCCAATCTTCACCTCACACCATGCATGGGGCTGCCAGCGGGATTTGTTGAACCCATTGGTGGTTCCGACGCAGACTCTAGTGGGATATCCGGTTGCCTTCTTTGCCAGATACGCATAGAGGGCTGCGTAGTGATAACAGCTTCCCTGCTTTTTGGTGAGCATCTCTTTGGCGTATTTCAGCGGCCAGGTCTTGGTTGCCTTGAATCCCACAACCCTGCCATAGTCATAATTCTTTTTCACATAGGTAAACAGCGCTTTCAGCTTCGCCTTCTTCGTCTTCGCCTTCTTCGTCTGCTTCGTCACTGTGGTGGTCAGCTTCTTTTTGAACGTTTTGGTACTCATGGCTGCGCTTGCGCTTAAGGTCGTAGTTCCGATACTCAGGCAGAGAACTGCCGCCAATGCGATGGCTTTCAGCCGTCTCGCTCTTTTCTTCATCTTCATTCCTCCTTGAAAAAATTGCCGCATCTGTTCAGGAACGCTTTGCCCCCTTAAATACTTTCTGTTGCCTGAATCTGATGCCCCATGGGATAGTAACTGGATGCGTATACATAGGCAAAATCCGCATATGCACCCTCCGGATCATAATGAAGCCCGTTAATCATAACCCAACAGTGGCGGGTATATCCGTCTGCCGCCCCATCTCGGCTCCCTGGGATCCTGCCTCTTACGATCACTGGATCATAGCCCAGTTCCTTCGCCAGATACGCGAAGGCACAGGCGAAATTGTAGCAGTTGCCTGCCTTTGCCGAAAGCATCTCGTAGGCGTAATCCACACTCCATCCGCTGTAATAGGAGTAAGGCCGCCAGGTCCGGTAGCCAAAGCCGCCTGCGTAATCCAGGTAATCAAAGCATGCCTTCAGCTTCTGGCTTTTGCTCATTCCTGGGGTGGTGATCCGGTCAATGGTCTCCTGGGCGAGGACGGACAGTTTGTCCTCCTTATCCAGCTTTACCTTGCCGCTTCTTCCGATCTTGATACCGTTCACCTTTTTGCCTGAAACCCGTTTCCCGGTTTTCGGGGAAAAATAGGACTTCCGGTTTCTGATGATCTGCCAGCCTGTCTGACGCTTTCCGTCTTCATCAAAATAATAGTAGCTTCCGTCGATCTTCTGAAGCCCGGTGAGCGCGCGTCCTCTCTGGTTGAAATAGTAGGTATTTCCCTTTAATTTCTGCCAGCCCGTCAACGCACGTCCCTTTTTATCAAAATAATAGAGATATTTCGTGGACTTGAAAAACTGATTTTTGGTCATCCTTCCCTTAGAATCGAAGTGGTAATAGTATTTCCCGATCTTCTTGAAGGTGCTCTTGACCTTTTTTCCTTTTGCATTGTAGTAATATTTGTTGCCTTTGTAAGTAACCCACTGGTTTACTCTCTTCGTGGCTGCCGCCGCCGGTACCTGCAAAAGGCACAGCATCACGATAAACAGAAGCAAGCCAATTTTCTTTTTCATATTGTGACCCCTATCCTCCTTTCTATTAAGAATCAAGGATATTCTACCACATTTTTTTCGGTTTTGCTTTGATTTCTTTTATAAAAACATTCTTTTTTATTTTAAACTATGAATGAGCAAATCCAAAATATTGCACAAAAGAAAGACA
>DVFT01000134.1 GCA_018713105.1 Candidatus Limivivens merdigallinarum
CATATCCTGGCGGCGAGCCCACCAGCTTGGAGACACTGTGCTTCTCCATATATTCGGACATGTCCACCCGGATCATCGCCTGCTCGCTGCCGAATACTACTTCTGCCAGGGCTTTGCAAAGCTCCGTCTTGCCCACGCCTGTGGGACCCAGGAAAAGGAAGGAGCCAATGGGGCGCTTGGGGTCTTTTAAGCCCACCCTCCCCCGCCTGGTCGCTTTTGCCACCGCCTGGATGGCTTCCTCCTGTCCTACCACTCTCTGGTGCAGGGTCTTCTCAAGCTTTAAAAGCCTGGCTGCTTCTTTTTCCTTCAGTCTCTGGATCGGAACCTTCGTCCACAGCGCTACCACCTCAGCCACGTCCTCTCCATCCACCACAAGGCCGCTTTTTTCCTGCTTTTTGATCAGGCGTTTTCTCATGGCATCCAGCTTCTTCCTGGCTTCCTCCTGCTCCTTCTTAAGCGAAGAGGCTTTCTCCATATCCTCCTGGATGATTGCCTGCTCTACCTGGGCGGCCAGTTCTTCCTCTTCCTTCTTCAGCTTCTCCATGCTGGCAGGGAGCTTGTAGCTCTGGAGCTGCTTTCTGGATGCAGCCTCATCGATCAGGTCAATCGCCTTGTCCGGCAGGAAGCGGTCGTTGATATAGCGCTCAGAGAGTGTGACTGCGGTAGTCAACGCCTCCTCTGAGATTTCTACCCTGTGGTGCCTCTCATAGCGGGATTTCAGTCCCTTCAGGATCTGAACCGTCTCCTCTTCCCCCGGCTCTTCCACGCTGACCGGCTGGAACCTGCGCTCCAGCGCCGGATCCTTCTCAATATACTTCCGGTATTCCGTGATCGTGGTGGCGCCGATGATCTGGATCTCACCTCTTGCCAGGGAGGGCTTCAGGATATTGGAAGCGTCCATCGCCCCCTCGGCTCCGCCCGCACCGATGATCGTATGCAGCTCATCGATGAACAACAGGACGTCCTGGTTCTCCTCCACCTCCCGGATCACGCCCTTGATCCTTTCCTCGAACTCTCCCCGGTATTTGCTCCCGGCAACCATGCTTGCCAGATCCAGCGTTACCAGGCGCTTGTTCTGCAAGGGCGACGGCACTGCGCCCATGACGATCCTCTCTGCCAGCCCTTCCACGATGGCGGTCTTTCCCACGCCGGGTTCGCCCACCAGGCAGGGATTGTTCTTCGTCCTGCGGCTTAAGATCTGCATAATCCGCTCGATCTCCTCTTCCCTGCCGATCACCGGATCCAGCCTTCCTTCAAAAGCCAAGGCGGTCAGGTCACGGCTGTACTGATCCAGCAGCGTATGCCTTTGCCCGCCCTTTTGCTGGTTCCTGGACTCCCGCGCAAGCTCCTTATATAGCTCCTCCGAAACGCCCATACTCTCCAATGTCGCCAGGTACAGCTTCTGCAGATTGATTCCCATCGTATGCAGCAGCCTGGTTGCCACACATTCCGGATCCTTGAGGATGGTAATCAGAATATCCTCCGTCCCTGCCTTGTCCATGTGGAACATCTCCGCTTCACGGACACTATTCTCCAGGATCGCATATGCCCTGGGGGTGTATCCTTCCTTATTCACATCCGGGCTCCCCCCTTCCGGGGCGACCAGGCGGTCGATCAGTTCGTAAAGCTTCTCCTTCTCCACCTTGCTGCTCTTAAGAACCTCCGCAGCCGTCCCTTCCTCTTCCTCCAGAAGTCCAAGGATAAGATGCTCGCTCCCCACATACCCATGTCCCAGGCGTTTTGCCGCCTGCCTGGCAAGCTTTAGGGCTTCCGCTGCATTTTTTGTAAACTGCTCCTGCATGTATTATTGATCCTCCTGCTGCTTATTCTTGGTAATTGTTCAAAACAAATCTCAAAACACCTCATAGTTATCGTGTGTATTGTATCATTCATATTCTGCAAAAATTTCGTCCACCAAATCGTGAACCTCCTGACAGGAGATATTCTTGCAGCGCCCTTTTGCCAAAAGGACACGTAAGTTTTTTTTCAATTCATCCATCGCTTTCAGTTTATCGATATCCAGGCTGATGATCGCGCCTTTCCTCCTGTCGATGGTGAGGAACCCTTCCTGCCGGAGGACGGAATACGCCTTGTTTACCGTGTGCATATTGATTCCGATGTCGTCGGCAAGCTGACGTACAGACGGCAGTACATCCCCTTCCTGTATTGTGGAGGTCGCAATTCCCAGAATGATCTGGTTGCGAAGCTGAATATATAAAGCCTCGTCGCTTTGAAAATCAATTTTTATCACCATACAATCACCTTCTTTTTCTTTGGCAGATATTTGTTATACACATGATAGCACAATTAGCTCGCAAAGGCAACAAAAAACTGCAGCATAAAAGATTCCTCTATGCTGCAGTTTTTCCAATGGATTACAAATCCACCATCGTCACATCCACGTCTTTCTTTTCATCCTCCTGCCTGGGCGGATTCATCCCCTGTGAGGGCTGGGATGGCTGGGGCTGCTGGTAGCCTTGCTGGCTGCCCATCCCCTGGGATGGCTCGGGCTGATTGTCCGCGCCTTGGGGAGCCTGGGGCTTTTGATACGCCTGCTGGCTGCCTGCTGGCTGCTGGAACGCTTCCTGTTCGCTGGCTGCCTGAGCCTGCTGGTAGACCGGCTGCTGCTGGTAAACCGGCTGGGGCGTATTCGGCTGCTGGTACATCGGCTGATAAGGCTGCTGGGAAGCGTCATCCATCTGCTTGCTGTTCTTTGGACGCTTCTTGTCCTCTTTCTTCCTCTGTTTCTCTTCCTGTTTTTCCTGCTTTCTCGCCTTTTTCTGCTCCTTCTTGGTCATCGGAGGCTGATCACCGTAAAAGCCGCCGCCATTGTCCGGATTGTCAAATCCGCCGTGGCTCTGGGCGTCCCTTAAATCATCCTTTAAGTCCCGATTCTTCAGGATCATGTTGATGATGATGAACAGCAGTACTACAGCCAGACCGATCAGGCCATAGATAATCTTCATGGACAGATCCAGGCGCTCTTTGAAGGAATTCACCTGGTTATTCAACCGGATGTAGGCTTCGTTCTGCGTTACATCTGTCTGGGTCTCAGTCTCTGTGGGCGGTTCTGTCTCGGTAGGCGGTTCTGTCTCCGTTTCACTCTCCGTCTCGGGAGCCAGACTTTCATCCACAGACACATGAAGGGTGTAAGTAAATGGGATGCCGCTCTCGGACATCGTGTTGATCAGGACTGTTCCGGTTCCGTCTGCGTTCAGCGTCGTCCCATCGATGCTGGTAACCGATGCGGAAGAAACCGTCGTAGTTGCTTCCACCTGAAGCTCTGTCGTTCCCGGAGCTACCAGTACGTCATACTCCCAAATATTGTATTCGAACGCCGGGGAGATGGTACCGTTGCTTACCGTAATAGAAGAAAGGGAATTGTCATCCGATGCAAAGGCAGTTATGCTGAACATCCAGAGCAACAGCATTCCCAAAATCACTGCTGGTTTCCAAGTCTTTCTTTTTATTTTCATTCTAGTACCTCATTTCTCTACTCTGCTTCATCGATTGCTTTCCCGATGTCGCTGCGGTAATATTTGTTCTCAAAATCAATCCATTTGACCGCCTCGTAAGCATTCGCCCTTGCCTTCTTCAAATCTTCTCCCTTTGCAGTCACGCCAAGGACACGCCCGCCATTGGTAACGATCTCTCCATTCTGGAACTTGCTTCCCGCATGGAATACATAATAGCCGTCTTTCCCTTTGAAGGTTTCCAGTCCCTTAATAGGAAAGCCCTTTTCATAGCTCACCGGATACCCCTTGCTGGCAAGCACCACACAGACTGCCGCATTGTCCTCAAACTTCAAATCTACCTGGTCAAGCTTTCCGTCGATGCAGGCTTCAAACACTTCCACAATATCGTTCTCCATCCTGGGAAGGACCACCTGCGCCTCCGGGTCGCCGAACCTGGCGTTGTACTCCAACACCTTCGGTCCGTCCGCTGTGAGCATCAGGCCAAAGAAAATAATTCCCTTGAACTCCCTGCCCTCCTTCGCCATCGCGTCCACCGTAGGCTGATAGATATATTTCTGGCAGAACTCATCCACCTCTTTGGTATAGAAAGGACTGGGTGAAAAGGTTCCCATCCCCCCTGTATTCAGGCCCGTGTCGCCATCTCCTGCCCTCTTGTGGTCCTGGGCAGACGTCATGGTTTTGATCGTCTTCCCATCCACAAAGGAAAGGACCGATACCTCACGTCCTGTCATAAACTCCTCAATGACCATACGGTTCCCGGCAGAGCCAAACCTATGGTCTGTCATGATCTCCTTGACCCCTTCTTTTGCCTCTTTAAGGGTATTGCAGATCAAAACCCCTTTCCCCAGCGCGAGGCCGTCCGCCTTCAAAACGATGGGGAATTTGGCAGTCTCCAGATAGTCCAGCGCATCCTCTGCGTTGTCGAAATTTTCATAGGCTGCCGTGGGAATCCCGTACTTTTTCATCAGATCCTTGGAAAATGCCTTGGATCCCTCCAGGATCGCTGCGTCCTTCCTGGGTCCGAACACCCTAAGCCCTTTTGACTCAAACACATCCACGATCCCGCCTACCAGCGGGTCGTCCATTCCCACTACTGTAAGGTCTACTTCCTGCTGTTTCGCGAAATCCGCCAGCTTCTCGAATTCCATGGCGCCGATCTCTACGCATTCTGCATACTCTGCGATCCCTGCATTTCCCGGGGCGCAGTATATTTTATCTACCTTCGGGCTCTGGGCAACCTTCCATGCAATCGCATGTTCCCTGCCGCCGCTTCCTACGATCAAAACTTTCATTCTCCCCTGCTCCTTTCCATCCGTCATTGGGAAATCGATACCCTGCCATCCTTCACGCTCACCTGTCCATTGGCAATGAGCTGAATAGCTTCCGGCATGATCACCCACTCTGCTTCCTCCATGACACGGCGCTGAAGGACTTCCGGGGTATCCCCTTCCTTCACTTCCACTGCCTTTTGGAGGATGATCGGACCTGTATCCGTCCCCGCGTCCACAAAATGGACGGTAGCCCCAGTCACCTTGACGCCTCTTTTCAGCGCCTCTTCATGGACTTTCAGCCCATAGAAACCGGTACCGCAAAAGGACGGGATCAGGGATGGGTGGATATTGATGATCCTATTGGGGAACGCCTCCACCATGATCTCGGGGATCACCACCAGGCAGCCTGCCAATACGACCAAATCCACCTGGTACTCCTGGATCTTCCCAAGCAGCGCTTCATTGAAGGCTTCCCGGGTATCATAATCCTTCGGGGAAATCACGGCTGTGTCGATTCCTCTTCCCCTGGCGCGCTCCAGGGCATAGGCATTCTTGTTGTTGCTGATTACCACGGAAACTTCTGCGTTTGTGATCCTGCCGCTCTCTATGGCGTCCAGGATTGCCTGGAGGTTGGTTCCGCCTCCTGACACCAATACCGCCATTTTCAGCATACTGTCACTCCTTTTTCCCCTTCGCGGATTTCTCCGATTACATAAGGCGTCTCGCCTGCTGCCTTCACAGCCTCCATGGTCTTCTCCACATCGGCGGCATCCACGGCAAGCACCAGTCCGATTCCCATATTAAAGGTATTGTACATCATATGTTCCTCGATCTGGCCTTCCCTTGCAAGCATACGGAAGATTGCCGGAACCTCATAGCTGTCTTTTCTGATTACCGCATGGGCGCCCTCAGGAAGCATTCTCGGAACATTCTCATAGAAGCCGCCTCCCGTGATATGGCTGCAGCCCTTCACCGTCACGCCCGCTTCCTTGATGCTTTTCATCGTCTTCACATAGATCTTGGTGGGTGCAATCAATGCTTCCCCTAAGGTCTTGCCCAGTTCCTCGTGATAAGTATTCAAAGTCTCCTGATCCATGGAGAATACACTGCGTACCAGGGAAAATCCGTTGCTGTGCACACCGGAAGAAGCGATTCCCACCAGGACGTCTCCCGCCTTGATGTCTGCTCCGGTGATCAGATCCTTCTGGTCTACCACGCCCACGGCAAATCCGGCCAGGTCGTACTCATCCTCCGGGTAAAAACCGGGCATCTCCGCAGTCTCGCCGCCGATCAGGGCTGCCCCCGACTGAAGGCATCCTTCCGCCACCCCGCTGACGATGGTAGCGATCTTCTCGGGATAATTCTTCCCGCAAGCGATGTAATCCAGGAAAAACAGCGGTTCTCCCCCGGCGCAGGCGATATCGTTCACACACATGGCAACGCAGTCGATCCCCACCGTATCATGTTTGTCCAAAAGAAATGCCAGCTTCAGCTTGGTACCCACACCGTCTGTTCCTGATACCAGGGTCGGATGCTCCATATTCTTGAACGCATCCATGGAAAATGCACCGGAAAATCCGCCGATACCTCCCAAGACTTCTTTTCTCATCGTCTTTTTGACGTGTTCTTTCATAAGCTCTACGGATTTGTATCCAGCTTCAATGTCTACTCCAGCTTTCTTGTAATCCATGTTTTTTCCTCCTGTATCCGGTATTATTTATTCATGTATTCCTTGTAGCCAACCTGATGAAGCTTCTCCGCCTTGGCTTCTACCTGCTCCTTCATCTCCTCTGAATAATCCTTCAGTCTCTGAAGAAGCGCCGCATCTGAGGTCGCAAGGATCTTCGCTGCCAAAATGCCCGCATTAGCGCCGCCGTTGATCGCTACGGTTGCCACCGGAATGCCGGTCGGCATCTGAACGATAGAATACAGAGAATCTCTGCCGCCCAAGGAGGTGGTGTGCATTGGGATTCCGATCACCGGCATCGGGAAGATCGCTGCACACATGCCTGGGAGGTGAGCTGCCATTCCGGCTCCTGCGATGATGACTTTGAAGCCTTTGGACTCGGCTGATTTGGCGTATTCGAAGAAAACGTCAGGCTCACGGTGGGCGGAAATGATGGTCATCTCATAGTCCACTCCTAATTTCTCCAGGATATCTGCTGCCTTCGCCATTACCGGCATATCTGAATCGCTACCCATTACAATACCAACTTT
>DVFT01000135.1 GCA_018713105.1 Candidatus Limivivens merdigallinarum
GGAAGGACAAGTTAGAGACATTCAACAATGGGAGAGCAAACACTCACTTGATTCTACTCTTTCAAGCAACTATAGTAGCACCCTACAGTTTTTAATTCAAAACAACCTCGTTCATGAAAGCAGTTGGACAAGTTATGGGAATCCACGGGAATATTCTCTGTATCCCTCAGTGCAAAAATTGCTTTTTAACTGTCCAAAGGAAATACTAGAGGAACTTCATACAAACAGGGATAAATATTATCTAGAATTGCCATTTGATTAATATTGGTAAAATGCCGCGTGTCAGCTCGAGAACTGGCGCGCAGCATTTGCTTCTACATTTAAATGACTACTCTTCCGTTTGACTTGGGAGATATCCAGGCTGGACACCTTCAAACCGTGCTTCTCCAGCACATATGCTTTGATTTTATCATAGGTAGCCTTGCTCTCCGCCGCCGTCAAATCCAGCTCGTCCAGATTCAGCTCACCTCGATATGCTGTGTTGAGTTTAGTTTGGACAATAAAACGCATGTTTCTACATGCACCGTTTTCCCAAACTGATCCACCCCCACTCCCTTCTTCCACTCATACCCTCTATCACACAAATACCGCAGATCTCTCGCCAACGTAGCGCTGTCGCAACTCACATACACGATCCTATCTGCCTGCATCTTGACGATGGTCTGGAGCAAAGTCTCATCGCAGCCTTTCCGCGGCGGATCCAGGACGACAACATCGGCGTGGATTCCTTCTCTTTCAAACATCTGAGGCACTACTTCTTCCGCCTTTCCCACATAAAAGGAAGCGTTGGCAATCCCGTTGTTTTCTGCGTTTCGCCGTGCATCCTCGATGGCTTCCGGAACAATCTCCACTCCATACACCTGCTTTGCTTTCCTTGCGAGAAAGAGGGAGATGGTTCCGATTCCGCAGTAGAGGTCCCAGACGGTCTCCTCTCCCGTAAGCCCTGCGTATTCCAGAGCCTTTTGGTACAGCTTTTCGGTCTGTACCGGGTTTACCTGGAAAAAGGATCTTGGGGAGATCTGATAACGTACCTCTCCAATCCAGTCCTCAATGAACGGCTTGCCCCAGAGCAATAGGGTCTCTTTCCCCAGGATCACATTGGTGCGCTCCCGATTGACATTCAGGTTGATGCTGGTCATCCCCTTGATACACATAAGCTTCTCTACCAAGACATCAGAGTCTGGAATCTTCCTGCCGTTGACGATCAGGCAGACCATCAATTCTCCGGTGCGGAATCCTTTGCGGATCAGGCAGTGGCGAACCAAGCCTGTTCCGTCGGTCTCGTTGTAGGGTTCCACCTGGCACTCCTCCATCCAGCTGATGACAGCGTCCAGAATTTCCGCATTTTCCTCCACACCCAGGAGGCAGTCCCGGTTTTCGATGATGCTGTGCGTTCTCCCTGCGTAGAAGCCCGCCACAATCCTGCCCTCTTTGTTCCGTCCAATGGGAAACTGGGCTTTGTTGCGGTAGCGGTAAGGGTACTTCATGCCAATGATGGGTTCCAGGCTGATCCCTTCAAAGCCGCCGATCCTTTTCAGATTGTTCAGAATCTTCTTTTCTTTAAAACGCAGCTCTGCCTCATAGCTCATGGCTTGGATCTGGCAGCCGCCGCATTGGCGCGCCACCGGGCAGGGGGGATCCACACGGTCCTCAGATGGCTTTAGGACTTTCATCAGTCTTGCGTAGGCGTAATTTTTTTTTGCCTTCATGACCTTGGCTTCTACGGTATCGCCGATCACGGCGTCCTTGATAAACAGGGGGAAGCCGTCTACCTTTCCGATTCCGGCTCCCTCACTGGTTATATCTTCGATGGCAACGTTAAAAATATCATCTTTTTTCATCACATTCTCCTCTTATCGCAAATTCAAATACTCCGCCTCAAACCGACGGCTTAAGAATCGTTCAGAATCGCAGGAATTGGCTCTCACGGATATCCTTCTCCACCTGGGCTGCCGATACACGGCTCACCCACCGCGAAATGAGGTGCCGCAAAAGCCTGAGAACGATCCAGCTTTCGGACACCTCTTTCTCTTTTCATCTAAGACATCATTCTACAAATTGCTTGTCCTGCGCACGTTGGAATCCACAAAACGGTTGAAGCCCAGCCAGTCATCCTTTCCAGGTGCGCCTTCCAGGATCTCCCGGAAGGTTTCCAGGCGTGCGTCTGTGCAGTCCGCGAAGCTTAACGCCACCGCCTCTGCCAGAGCCGGCTTCTTGGGGGAACCGTATTCCAGTTCTCCGTGGTGGGACACGATACAGTGCTTCAGCTCGCTGGCAAGCTTTCTCGGAAAATTGGGAATTCTTCGGATACCGAGTCCTACAAGTTCCACTCCGATCACGATATGTCCCAGGAGCTGGCCATCGTCCGTATAGTCATTGCTTGGAAAATCCGAAAGCTCCTTCGTCTTTCCGATGTCGTGGAACAGCGCCGCTGTGATCAGAAGATCCCGGTTCAGGAAGCTGTAATGGGACGCATAGAACTCACAGAGTTCCGTCACGCTCAAGGTATGCTCCAGAAGCCCCCCCACAAAACCGTGATGTACGCTCTTTGCCGCAGAATGGGCTTTGAATACCCGCATAAAACCTTCATTTTCTACAAAAAAGCTTTCTGCCAGTTTTTTCAGATACGGATTTTGGATGGAATTTACATAGTTCAGGATTTTTCCGTACATCTCCTCGATGTCATAGCGGCTGACCGGCAGATAATCCTTGGGATCATACTCTCCCTCCGGCACTCTCCTTGCCCGCTTGATGGAGAGCTGCAAAGAGCCCTGGAAGCTGGTGACATCTCCAACGATATAGACATAATCCAGCATCTCAAAATCTTCGATCCCAGCCGATCCCGGATCCCACACCTTGGCATCGATGGTTCCTGTTTTGTCCTGAAGGATCACATTCTCGTAGGATTTTCCGGCTTTGGTCACTGCAAGCTGCTTGAACTTGCAGAGGTAGATATCTCCGATTCTGTCACCTTCTTTAAATTCCTCAATATATTTCATAGTTTCCTCCATTCTATCTCTGTCCCAGCGTCACTGTGACCTCAATTTCCTTATATTTACCGGCGTCCTCTCTCTGGATAATCAAAGTAACGTTATCGCCGGGAGCAAGCGTCTCCATCATTTCCATATAATCCTGCATATTATGTACATCCTCGCCGTTCATGCTGCACAGTACGTCGGCAGCCTTGATTCCCTTCCTCATTGCCGGCGAATTCTTTGCCACCGCTTTGACAAAAATACCCCGAGGCATGGACAGCTCTTCTGAAATATTCTCTGTGATTTCCTTGCCGGTAATCCCCAGATACGGCAGTTCTTCCCGGTTAGAAAGGCTTTCCAGAAGAAATTGGCAGTCCTCAAGCTTAAGCCCTTCCAGAAGATCCAGCTCCTGAATATTTTCCACCGCGCCCAAAAGCCCGATGACCTGACCATCCATGTTTAGGAGCACGCCTCCGTTGTCTCCGTTGCCGCTGATATCTGTCACGATCTTCTGATAACTGCCGTCACACAGAGTCATGACCGGCATGGAGGTAATCATCCCAAAGGACAGGTAATCCACTCCCATGGCAATGACCGGGTCTCCGATTTCATAGTCATTCACATCGTCGAACACTGCTACATCCAGGCTTTCCAGCGTATCCTCGCCAAGCCTTCCATAAGGGATCTTCAGAATCGCCATCCTTGTGACGGAGTCTTCCACCTGAAGGACTCCGTCCGCAATGGATCCGTCCGGAAAAGTCACCTTCAGCGTCTTTGAACCGTTGGTAATATTCTTATCTGTCAAAATATAGACGTTATAGTTATTTTTTGCAAGGACCACGCCGGTTCCCTGGTTCTCATCCTCCATCATCTCATCGAACCAGCTTCCTTCTTCCAAAGTCCCGTGGACTGTGACCAATGCGTTGGACATATCTTCCGTCAACTCAGCCAGTTCCTCGTGTATCATCTCATACTCCGTAACGCCGGTCTGATCTGACTCACTGACCACGGAAGACTCCGCCTGATCTGTCCCGCTGACCGCAGAAGCCTCGTTCTGATCTGTCCCATTGACTGCAGAGGCCTCGTTCTGATCTGTCCCATTGACCGCAGAGGACCCGTTCTGATCTGTCCCGCTGACCGCAGGAACCTCGGTTTGGTCCACCTTGCTGACCACAGCCCCCTCCGACTGCCCCGTCTCGCTGACCGCAGAAATCTCTGTCTCCTCACTGACTCCCCCTGCCAGCACTGTATCTGAGCCAGTCTCCCTCGCTGTCTCACCGTGTACCATCACCAGCCTGGCAGGCTCCTCGAATTGGCTCTCCGCCCAAGGTCTTACAATCGCAAACCCCACGCCTGCCGCCGCCCCAAAGACAACCGACAGGCCCAAACAATTCACCGCTTTCAAAAACCCCTTCTTTTTATAAAATGGTTTCTTCCGAATCTGCTCTTCTATGAAATCCCGTTTCTTCCTTTCATTCTCCGACATGAAAAACCTCTCCCGCCGGCTTGTCACCGGCTTATAAAAAAACAAAATGAATCATTTTTTTATTTTAGCAAACACTTATGAACAATCTATGAATATTTTGTTGTCATATCGCAAACCATCCCTTTGGATTCTTGGGGCAAACCTACCCCTTTCCTGGTGCAGCGGCTGTCCGCCCCTCTTGCCACTGAAGCCAATTTAGGTTACAATAAGACCGAAACCAATCCACCCCACAGACGCAGGGTTTTCCCACACACCCGTCATCTGTGGCACAACCCTAATCAAAGGTGACACTATGAACAAAAAATCGTTACAAACGTTGGAATACACCAAGATCATCGATACCCTGACCTCCATGGCGGGTTCTCCCCTGGCGAAGGAACGCTGCCGGGAGCTTACGCCTTCCACAGATATCAGGGAAATCCGCGCCGCCCAGGCAGATACCAGCAATGCGCTGAAGCGCATCTACCAGAAGGGCAGCCTTTCCTTCTCCGGCATCAAGGATATCCGCGGCTCCATCAAGCGCCTGGAGATTGGAAGCGTCCTGGGGGCAGAGGAGCTTTTGAACATTGCCAAGCTTCTGGAGATCACTGCCCGTGTGAAAAATTACGGCAGGCGGGACAATGAGGAGGAAGACGGCGATTCCCTGGACAGCCTGTTTGACGCCTTAAGCCCTCTCACTCCCCTGTCCACGGAAATCCGCCGCTGCATTCTCTCCGAGGAGGAATTCAGTGACGATGCCAGCCCCGGGCTCCGGAAGGTTCGCCGTGCAATGAAGACAACCAATGACAAGGTGCACACCCAGCTTGCATCCATGCTGAACGGCTCCATGCGCACCTACCTGCAGGATGCCGTGATCACCATGCGGAACGGCCGTTACTGTGTCCCGGTCAAGGCGGAACATAAGGGGCAGATTCCCGGAATGGTCCATGACCAGTCCTCCACCGGATCCACTCTTTTCATCGAGCCGATGGCGGTGATCAAGCTGAACAATGAGCTGCGCGAGCTGGAGATCCAGGAGCAAAAAGAGATCGAAGCAATCCTTGCCGATCTGTCCAGCCAGGCGGCTCTGGAAACGGAGACGCTGCGGGACAACCTCCAATATCTGACGGACCTGGATTTCATTTTTGCCAAGGCATCCTTAAGCAAATCCTACAACGGGAGCGAGCCTGTTTTCAACGAGACCGGCTATATCCACATCAAGAAAGGACGCCATCCTCTGCTGGACAAGAAAAAGGTAGTTCCCATCGATATCTGGCTGGGAAAGGATTTTCGCCTTCTGATCATCACAGGTCCCAATACCGGAGGAAAGACGGTCTCCCTGAAGACGGTGGGGCTTTTCACGCTGATGGGGCAGGCAGGGCTTCATATTCCTGCCTTTGATAAGTCTGAGCTGTCCGTCTTTGAGGATGTCTTTGCGGATATCGGGGATGAGCAGAGTATCGAGCAGTCCTTGAGTACCTTCTCCTCCCACATGACACAGATCGTTTCCATCTTAAAGGAGGCAAATGACCGTTCCCTGGTGCTTTTCGATGAGCTCGGGGCAGGGACGGATCCCACGGAAGGAGCCGCCCTGGCGACTTCCATTTTGTCGGAGCTGCTGCACCGGAATACCGTTTCCATGGCGACCACCCATTACAGCGAACTGAAAGTGTTCGCCCTTTCCACAGACGGGGTGGAAAACGGCTGCTGCGAGTTTGACGTGGAAACTTTGCGCCCCACTTACCGGCTGCTGATCGGGATTCCAGGAAAGAGCAACGCCTTCGCGATTTCCAGCAAACTGGGGCTTCCTGACCGTATCATTGAGGACGCCAAAAGCCGTATCAGCGACCAGGATGAAAGCTTTGAGGATCTCTTAAGCGACCTGGAGCGCAACCGTGTTACCATCGAACGGGAACAGGCTGAGATCGCCCGCTACAAGGAGGAGATCCAGACTCTCAGACAAGAGCTCACCGCCAAACAGGAAAAACTCAATGCCTCCAGAGACCGGATCCTCAGGGAAGCAAACGAGAAGGCGCATGCTATTTTGCGGGAAGCAAAGGAATATGCGGATACCACCATCAAGAACTTTAACAAATACGGAAAAGCTGCCGGCGTGTCCGCCAGCGATATGGAACGGGAACGCGCTAAGCTCCGCGAAAAAATGTCCAAGGCAGAAAAGGGGATGGCAGAGAAGAGCAAATCTCCGGCGCGCAAAGCATTGGATCCCAAATCCCTTCATATCGGCGACAGCGTCAAGGTCTTAAGCTTAAATCTCAAAGGAACGGTCAGCACCCTTCCCAATTCCAAGGGCGACCTCTATGTCCAGATGGGCATCCTGCGCTCCCAGGTCAATATCCGGGATCTGGAGCGTATCGACGAGACGGTCATCACCGGTCCCAGCCTCAACAGAACCGGAAGCGGCAAGATCAAAATGTCCAAGTCCGCCTCTGTGGGAATTGAGCTGAACCTGCTCGGAAAGACCACCGACGAGGCGATCGCCGAGCTTGACAAATACCTGGACGATGCCTATATCGCCCATCTGCCTTCGGTGCGCATCGTGCATGGAAAAGGTACCGGCGCTTTGCGGAAAGCCGTCCATCAATTTCTGCGGCGCTCCAAGATCGTAGACGAGTACCGTCTGGGAGAATTCGGTGAAGGAGATGCCGGCGTAACTATCGTGACATTCAAAAAATAAGGGGGGAATATCCATTGGCAACAAGACAGAAAATCATGATCGTAGACGATGATGAAAATATTGCAGAATTGATTTCCTTATATCTAACAAAGGAATGCTTTGACACGAAGATTGTCCACGACGGAGAGGCGGTGCTTCGGGAGTTCGACACCTTCGCTCCCAACCTGATCCTTCTGGATCTGATGCTTCCCGGTATGGACGGATACCAGGTCTGCCGGGAACTGCGTCAGCGCTCCAACGTTCCCATCATCATGCTTTCCGCCAAAGGAGAAATCTTTGACAAAGTGCTGGGACTGGAGTTAGGCGCCGATGACTATATGATCAAGCCCTTTGACTCCAAAGAGCTGGTGGCGAGGGTGAAGGCCGTGCTCCGCCGTTTTCAGCCCGACAAAGGGGATAAGGAAAAGCCCAAGGGAAAAATCGTGGAATATCCGGATCTGGTGGTCAACCAGACCAACTACTCTGTCCTTTATAAAGGACAGACGGTGGATATGCCGCCCAAGGAACTGGAACTCCTCTACTTTCTGGCTTCCTCGCCCAATCAGGTATTTACCAGGGAACAGCTTCTGGACCACATTTGGGGGTATGAATATATCGGGGATACCCGTACCGTGGACGTCCACATCAAGCGGCTTCGTGAAAAAATCAAGGACCACGCCAACTGGTCCCTTGCTACGGTCTGGGGAATCGGCTACAAATTTGAGGTGAAGAATACATGAAACGACACCTATGGCTGAAATATCTGGCAGCCTATCTCTTGTTCTGTGTACTCAGCTTTGTGACCGTTTCCACTTTCACCCTGCTGCTGTTCCGGAACAGGCAGATCAAGATCGACACAGAAAACATGTATGAAGAAGCCACCCGTCTCGCCTCCAGCCCATTGGTAAAATCCTATACCAAGGGGGGCGATACCCTGGCTTCCATCCAGGAATATTTCTCTTTCATTGCCAACTATGAGAACAGTACCCTGTGGCTGATGGATATGAACGGAAATATTGTCTGCAATACTTCGCAGAACGAGGCGTCTTCCACGCGGATAGACGGCTTTGATCCCACAAAGCTCTTGGGAAATTACTATCAAGAGGGAACCTTTTTTGACTTTTTCCCATTTGACGTCTTAAGCGTGGTAGCCCCGATTTCCACAGATTACGATACCATTGGATATGTGGCGATCCACTATTCCATGTCCAAAATTGACGCGGAGTCCTACTCTCTGCTGAACGTATCTTATGTGTCACTTGCCGCAGTTCTGCTGCTGTCCCTGATCCTGCCTCTGTCTTTTTATTGGCTGGTATATCGTCCCATCAGGAAGCTTTTGCGGGTGGCGGACGAATATGCCGCCGGAAATTTCAATTATGTGGAAAAATTTCATTTTCATGATGAAATCAGCTATATCGGAGCGTCTCTCCAGTACATGGCCGGAGAAATCAACCAGTCCGGGGAATCCCAGAGGAAATTCATCTCCAACATTTCCCACGACCTCCGCTCTCCCCTGACCTCCATCAAAGGCTATGTGGAAGCCATCCTGGATGGTACGATTCCGCCGGAAATGCAGGAGAAATACCTAAAGATCGTCCTGGATGAAACTTCCCGTCTCAACAAACTGACTCAAGGACTTCTGACCCTGAACAATTTTGACGACAAGGGGACATTGCTGGAGATCACTACCTTCGATATCAACGAAGTAATCAAGAAAACCGCCGCTACCTTCCAGGGGCTTTGCGACCAGAAGGGACTTACCTTTTCCCTGACCTTTGAGGAACCGGTGCAGAACGTCCGGGGAGATATGGGGAAGATCCAGCAGGTACTCTACAACCTGATCGACAATGCCATCAAATTCAGTTTTCCGGATTCCCAGATCTATATCGAAACGCTTCGGAAACATGAGAAGGTGTTCGTCTCCGTGAAAGATACCGGGGAAGGGATTCCAAAGGACAGTATCAAGAAAATCTGGAAACGATTTTACAAAACGGATCCTTCCAGAGGAAAAGATAAGAAAGGGACAGGGCTTGGGCTGTCGATTACAAAAGAAATTATTCAGGCGCATGGGGAAAATATCAATGTGGTCAGTACGGAGAATGTGGGGACGGAATTTACGTTTACTTTGCCGGCGGTGGATGAGTAGGGCTTGCATAGGGTAGGAACGAACGGCAGGAAGCAGATGGGATGCCGGGGGCGTTCCACTACGTTATGTGGCGGTATTGTTTTTTTGCGGGCGGGCAGGCGTTTTTTGGGGGGTGTGGTTATGGGGGGTCCTATGTCAGGGTTACCAGTGGAGGTGGTGGAGGTTGCCTTCCAGTTGCATGTGGTCGAAGCCGTTTTGTCTTAGGGCTTCGTAGAGGACGATGGCTACGGAATTTGACAGGTTTAAGGAGCGGATGTCTCCGACCATGGGGATTCGGATGGCTGTTTCTTCATGTTTTACCAGAATTTCCTCGGGGATGCCGGCGCTTTCTTTGCCGAACATGAGGTAGCAGTCTGGTTCGTAGTTTACTTCTGTATAGACGTGTCTGCCTTTGGTGGTGGCCATGTAGAGTTTGGCTCCGGGGTTTTTGTCCAGGAAGTCTTCAAAGTTTACGTAGGTGGTCACGTCCAGGTCTTTCCAATAATCCATGCCGGCTCTTTTGAGCTCTTTTTCATTGATACGGAAGCCTAAGGGCTCGATCAGGTGCAGGCGGCTTCCTGTAGCTACGCAGGTTCTTCCGATGTTTCCGGTATTTGCCGGGATCTCCGGTTCTAAAAGTACGATGTTTAATTTTGCCATTGGGATTCTCCTTTTATTCTGCTTGTGTTTGCTCTTTCCAATTCGGGAAGAATCGGCAGAGTTCATCTTTGGCTGGTTTATCCACGAACCGTCTGCGGTCCTGATTATAAATGATCCGATCATTTCCTCGGTCTGTCCTTCCGATCACGACGGCCGGGATTCCCTTTTGGTTCAGCTCTTCTGCCAGGGCATATCCGTGGGCGGCTCCCACCAGCAGGGCGCCTGACGACTCCAATAAGTAGGGATTCACGTCCAGCTCTTCACAAATTTCCACCGTTTCCTGGCGGATGGTCATTTTTCTCAGATCTGCGGTCATGCCTACCCCTGCCCGGTCCGCAATCTTCCACAATCCTGCCAGGATTCCCCCTTCTCCCAGGGGAAAGATTTCTGCCTCTGTAAGATCCTGGATCAAGTTTTGTTCCTGTGTGGTGTCCGCAAAAACATCAAAGCCCTTCGCCTCCTCCACCATCGCCTCCGGAAAACGTCTAAGAAGGCGCGGTTCCTGCTGTTTTGCCAAGAGCGCAGTCCCCAGCAGGGCGATCTGGCGGGTTAGGATGAGCTCCATACCGGGTTTCAGACGGGAACTGCCGTCAATGATTCGATTGTGCATAATATTCTCTCCGATCTTCTGATTTTTCCAAGAAAACGGACCGCCCTTTTGTCCGGGCGGTCCGTCATTCCTGCGGCATTGTTTCGATCTCGATTCTTTATCCGATTACCTCAACCCCCGTATCGGGATTTGGAACATTGTCGTCATAATCCGGCGCCTGGGTCTCCGATGCTGCCTGCGTCGGTGCTTGCGTCTCAGGTGCCTGCGTCGATGCCTCTGTCTCAGGTGCCTGCGTCGTCGGTGCCTCTGTCTCAGGTGCTTGCGTTACCGGCTCGGTAGGTGCCTCCGTGGTCTGTGCCTCTGTGGACTGACTCTCCGTAGTCTGGCTCTCTGTTTCACTCTCTGTACTCTGAGTATCTCCATAGTCCCCATTGATCACAGAGTAAACACCGTTCAGATCGTTGTTGGCAATCGCCGTCTGGATTGCCGCTACCGCAGCCGCATTGCTGGAATTGATTCCCACCTCGTAGATGGCAGGGCTGGCTATGTAGCTGCTGCTGTTCACCTGTACGCTCTCTGTGGTTCCATCCGCATAGGTGATATCCTTCCAAAGCTGCGCCTCAAGTCCCTGATGTGCGGTTTGAGTCTGGGACAAATAGCCGATGTTCTGGGTGGATACCCCGATCAGCTGGATATTGTCATTGGGGTCTGTCTGGCTGATAGTCTCACTTCTAAAGGAGATGGATCGTCCTGAATCTCTGGTTTCATGTCCATAGATGATAAAGGTGATCGTCCCCTGATAAGCCGCGCCGTAAATATAGATAGGCGCATCCGTATCGTTGGTAAAGACGAAATCCATCAGACCTTCCGCGATCGCCGCATCCATGGATGGTTCCACATAACTTACCTCCATGGTGTGGTTATGGCGCTCATCTACCTGGAGTTCCGCCCGGATCACTGCATTGTACAATGTGGTGGACACCTGGCAGATACCGCCGCCGTAGCTTTCTACCACCTGACCGCTCTCATAGGAAGGCGCCAAATAATAACCATTCTCCTCGGTAAACGGAACCACCGCCTGGGTCACCGAGAAGCTCTCTCCCGGCTGGATCAAATGCCCGTTCAGAAGGGCAGCGCCCCGCTCCACATTGGCGATCCTGCCAGCAGAGCCTGTATAATAGGTGGTTGCCTGACCCAGCACATCTGTGACTTGCTCCAGATCCTCTGCCGTCACCTCCGGCTTGGTCACTTCAGCCACCAAATCCAATGTAGTGCTGCCGCTCTCAATGCCTGCCATGACAGCTTCCACCGAAGCCTCCACATTCACGGCGATGCCGCTCTCCCCTCCGGTTACCTCTGGGTATCCGTTTGCCATGGAAATGTCTCCCTCCACAGCCTCCCGGTTGTAGGCAGCCGCCATTTCGTTGACAAAGGCTTCCACATAGGTCTCCTGGGGTGCATAGTCCACCGCAAAATCCTTCGGCTCCTGCTCCAGATCCTTGTTGTCCTTGTATCTCTTGATCAGGTTTCCGGATTTTCCAACCTGCATCGCTTCGTGCACAACCTCCCGGTTGTTCCATGCCATGCCGAAGTCTTCCGAAGT
The DNA here is from genome assembly GCA_018713105.1 of Candidatus Limivivens merdigallinarum. GTDB lineage: Bacteria > Bacillota > Clostridia > Lachnospirales > Lachnospiraceae > Limivivens > Limivivens merdigallinarum. The sequence goes on from DVFT01000135.1 coordinate 12,053, forward strand.
AGCGGTCACAGTCTCGTCCCCTATGTTCACCGTATAAGTACCGCCTGTCCCGTTGCCAAGGGATTCCTCCACAGCCTTCGTGGCTTCCTCCTCAGTCATTCCGGAAACATCCACACCTCCGATGCTCACTCCCTGATTAATCGTTTCACTTTCCGCTGCCTTTGCACTTCCCGCCGCTATGCCAAGGGACAGGAAGAGTGCGGCAGCCGTCAGCCATACTCCACTTTTTTTCAAATTCATCTGATACTCCTCTTAACTATTAAATTAAGTAACCCAGCACCATCGGAACTACCATAGCGATCACGATCAGACCGCAGATAATTCCAGCGATGATACGTTTTGTCTTGTTGTCATGAAAATTGATCATACCTTCACCTCTTTATTCTTCCATAGTTCGATAGAATCCGGTCTATCAGCTGGGATGCCTGGCTTTTCGTCATGGTCTCCCAGTCAACAGCCAGTTCTATTCTATGATATTTTATCAAATCATTCAAGTACCGTTTTTGTGAAATTGTGACGGGGCTTTGCTTTTTTACCCGGTAGATCAAAGGTTCCGGGCAAAATGCTCCGGCGTCTGTCTCCCCGAACTCCTTCTTCATGCACTCGTATACCCGGTAAGCGGAGAGGGCATCCTCGAAAGCACGGTGCTTTTTCTCCTGGATCACCCCGTAATGGCAGCACACTGCTTCCAGGCTCCTGCTTTCCAACGTGGTCAAAAATTTCCGGGCAAGCTTCAGGGTATCGATCCCGTTTTTCTCACAGGATAGATCCAGATTTGCCGCATTTTGCTTCAGGAAACCGTAATCAAAAGAAATATTGTGCCCCAGGATATCCCCGTCCCCGGCAAACGTTAGGAACCCTTCCACCGCTTCCCGCAGAGGAATCCCCGTCCTCACCATCTCCTCCGTGATCCCGGTAAGCTCTGTGATAAAGGGCGGAATCTCGATCCCTTCCTTTACAAACACGGAATAGGTATCCTGGATCCTGCCTCCCGCAACCTTTACCGCACCAATCTCCAAAATATGATCCTTCTCAGGACTAAGGCCCGTGGTCTCCAAATCCAGGGCAATCAAGGTCTCGCTCATTTATCTCTCCTTTTGTTTTTCTTCTTGTATTCCAGACAGTAGTCTGTAAGGAAGCATTCCTCACACTTCGGGTTCCTGGCAAAACAGATCTGCCGTCCAAAGGTGATGATCTGGATATTATACAGGATCCAATGATCCTTTGGCAATTCTTTCATCAAATCATATTCGATCTTTTCGGGATCCTTTTCCCTGGTAAATCCCAGTCTTGTGGAAATCCTTTTTACATGAGTATCCACTACCACGCTTGGTTTCTGATAAATGTTTCCCAAAATCACGTTTGCCGTCTTTCTCCCCACGCCCGGAAGGCTTGTCAGCTCCTCCAAGGTATCTGGAACCTCCCCATGATACTCTGTCACAAGCTTTCTGGCTGCGCCGATGATATTTCGCGCCTTGGTGTGGTAGAATCCTGTAGGCCGGATATCCTGCTCCAGCTCTTCCAGGCTGCTACCCGCAAATTTTTCCAGTGTGTCGTATTTCTGAAACAAATCCTTCGTCACCACATTAACCCTGGCGTCCGTACATTGAGCGCTCAGCATGGTGGCAATGAGAAGCTGCCAGGGCGTCTCATAATTCAGGTAGCATTTATACTCCCGGGTGTAGACCTGATCCAACCGGCTGAGAATTTCCTGTGTCCGTTTCTTCATTTTCTCTGCTCCTCCCTGAAAATCTGATAGACGGTTCCCTCCCCGGTCAAAGGATCTTTCTTTTTATAATCTACCAGATACCAGAAGCCGTCCATGGGTTCTAAATGTGTCTCCCCCAGTAACTGGCGTCTGCTCATGCCTTCATACCCGTCCTTCAGGTAATCCCTTCTCTCCGATTCGTTTCGGTAAAATTCATAGATTTCATCCTTATAGGGGGTCAAATCTAAGGCCCAGTCCGGTCTGGTCTTGCTCTTTTCCCTGGCGTACAGATCCAGAATCAGCGCCTGTTCGTATTCCTTCTGGTGCTCCTGGTCAACGGACAGCGCAAAATCCCTTAGGATATTGAGCCTTCCCATTCTGGAATGATTTCTTCCGAACAGGCCCTCTTCTTCGTAATAATTTCCCAGACTCTCATAAAGCCTGTACGCATCTCCAAAAAATTTCTCCAGCCGCTCCACCGTTCTCCGAAACTGGCTGCTGTTGTAGTAAACTTCCACCATTTCCTCGATCTTTTTCAGTTCAAGAAGTTCCCCATAGGACAGCCATTTGGTAAACAGCACCTCATAGGGCGGCGTTTTCCGGTAGACAATCCCGAATTCTTTGGCTCTTCTCTCCATCTCCGAACCTTTCAGCACCTTCAAGAATCCCAGTTGAAGCTGCTGTGGCCGCATTCTGTAAACATCGTTAAAGGATTTGCGGAAGCTTTCCAGCCCTTCACAGGGAAGTCCGGCGATGAGATCCAGATGCTGGTGAATGTTGTGGGCTTTCGCCACCTCCTCCACTTTCTCTGCGATGGCTGATACGTTTCCATGGCGGTGAATGCTTTTTAACGTCTCCGGATTCGTGGACTGAACTCCGATTTCCAGCTGCACCAGTCCGGGCCGGAATGTACGCATCAGGGCGATCTCATCCTCCTGCAAAAGATCCGCCGAAATTTCAAAATGGAAATTCGTAACGCCATTATCATGTTCTTTCAGGAACTGAAGCAGCTCCATCGTCCTCTTATGGTTACAGTTGAAGGTCCTGTCCACAAATTTAATCTGGGGAACTTTCTGATCCAGGAAAAACTGAAGCTCTTCCTTAACCAGTTTTAGATTTCGGAACCGCACCCGTCTTTCAATGGAAGACAGACAATAGCTGCAGGAAAAGGGGCAGCCCCGGCTGCTTTCGTAGTAGATGATGCGGTGTTCAAAACCTTCCAGATCCTGGTACATAAAGGGCAGCTGATCCAGATCTTCAAATTCCCGGAAACCATTATTTCGAATTTCCGGTGTGGAGGCATCTGTCCCTTTCTCCCCATCGTCCCGATACACCAGCCCTTTGATGCTTTCCAGAGGCCGCCCTTCTTCATAGTGTTCCAAAAGCTCCCGGAAGGTCGTCTCCCCTTCTCCTATAAGTACCCCCTTTACCATAGGGTTTTCTCTTAAAAATGCTTCGGCACAGTAGGACACCTCGGGTCCGCCTGCAAAAAACTGTGTATCCGGCAGCACCAGAGCCGCTTCATAAAGCAGGTCTTTCACATACTGAATATTCCAGATATAGCAGGAGAAAGCCGCTACATCTGGCTTTCTCCTGTAAATTTCCCTCAAAATTTCTTCTCTGCTCTGATTAATCGTCGTCTCCAGGATTTCCAC
>DVFT01000136.1 GCA_018713105.1 Candidatus Limivivens merdigallinarum
TGCCTGGAAAGGAAAGAGAATTTGTAAATTTTAGGAGGAAACCTCATCGTGTACGGGAACAGCAGGAGATGACAACATTATCTGCTGCCCCCTCGATCCTTCACGAAAAATGAGGGACCGGGGGAGTAATGTATTTTTCAGAAATAACGGTCAAAAAAACAATAAGAAGTCAATTATTCCTGATATGCCTCTTTTTGCAGTTCTGGGAAACTCTCCTTAAACCAAACTGGAAAACGATATCGATTCAAGGAGAGAACTTATGAAAACATCTTACCCGATCAAATTACCCGCCAGGCAAATCTGTCTGGATTTCCACACCAGTCCGCTGATCCCTGATGCAGGGAAAAGTTTAACGGGAAGCAGTTTGCCGAGACGTTAAAAAAAGCCCGCGTCAATTCCGTCACCTGCTTTGCGTGCTGTCATCATGGAATGCTTTATTATGATTCCAAACTTTTTCCTGAACGGGTCTATCCGGGGCTGGCAAACAGAAGCAAGGATGTTAGTCCCACTCGTCCATCAAGAGAAAATCGAGGATAGAATCGTAAACTCCAAACTCACATGCAATGGTTTCCGTCGCTGCCAGGAGGTACGTTGCCTGGACATACAGCTTCTTTCCGCGCTTGTTGCAAACAAAGTCGGATAGAACAGATAAGCGTCAAAGCAGTATTTGATGTAGTTCAGGATTGTCTCCGGCGTTACAGTTCGCTGCTCATTTTTGAGGGATTTTGCAAGAGATGTGGAGGAGAAGGTCGTGCCGACATTCGCCATGACATCATTCGAACCGGTAACATAGATGTCACAGTCAAGCGAAGCGCGGAGAGAGTTGACACATTTCTCCCAGTCCGTAACCTCCTGAATTTCATCAAAGAAGAGATATGATATCTGTAAAATGATCGGTTTAGCGATCGTAGTCTGCTCTTTACGGAACATAACGTGCCGCTGCTCACTGGATCAGAGTGTTGATAATGACATCGTCATCCTTCAGATATCTCATACTATGAATTGCTTTTGGGGAAAAGACAGGATGTACGGAGCGGGATACCGTTTGGCTGGGCTGTGTCTGGACAGGAAGCAGATATTCTTTGTGCTGTGCGATATAAAGACGGATGGTTTCAGTGATGGGATCCATAAATCAACGCCCCTTCGCCGGAAATGATATTAAGGGACTATTCGGATTTACCTCATCCGTAGATGGGATTTAGCGGAACTCACATGCAAAGTTCAGATAAATCTGGTTACCCCCGACTACACATTGTTCCGTGGCAATGGGGAAGAAGATGCGAGCAACTACCGGCAGACTTGGAAGGATCAGCTGCGGCATGTGCAGCGTGCGATGGCAGGCGGCGTGAATCAGATTGTTTTCCACGGCTATGCCTATAGCGGGCAGTATGAAGGAGAAGGAAATGAAAATGGATATGTAGCAGGCACTTTCTGGGCGGGGCTTGAATTCAACGCGATGTCGGAAAAGATGCGCGGCCTTCTGGATGATATCACCAGGGAAAAGCTGAAGAACAAAAATGCGGAGATCAAGGCGCTCCAGTCGGAATACGATTCCCTCCAGGCAAAAATCAACCCGCATTTTCTCTACAATACCCTGGAGAGCATCAACAGCATGGCGAAGATCAGCGGAGAACAGGAGATTGCAAGGGCCATCCAGCTTCTCGGCAATTATCTCCAGGATACGGTGAGCAGGGAAAACCGGTTCGTCACTCTTGGGGAGGAGCTTCAGAACGCGCTGGATTATATCCAGATCCAGCAGATCGTCCACGGCGGCCGTCTGGACTATGAAACCGACGTAGATGAAATGCTCCTGGAAGCGGTGGTTCCCAAGCTGATCCTGCAGCCTTTGATTGAAAACGCAGTGGTTCATGGTTTGGAACCCAAACAGGGGTGGGGGAAAATCAGGATTCGGATTTTCTGCCAAGGGCAGGATCTACTTATCCAGATCGCAGACGACGGCGTGGGGATCACTTCCTCAAAGCTTAAGGACGGAATGATCGTTGCCAGCGGGAAATCCACGCATCATTCCCATGTGGGGATCCAGACGGTTCACAAGAGGATCCAGATTCTTTATGGCAAGAATTACGGAATCACGGTGGAGAGCAAGGAGAAGGAGGGTACCACGATCTGTATCGCGCTGCCCATCCAATTTGAGGGGGAAGAGGATGTACAAGATTATTTTGGCGGATGATAATCCTTTGATTCTCAGGGCGTTAAAAAAAACGATTCCATGGGATAGGTTAGGGGTCACTGTAACGGCGGAGGCAGAGGACGGAGCTTCACTGAAAAAGAAGCTGAAGGAATATAAGCCTGAACTTTTGGTGACAGATATCCGGATGCCCGGCTTCAGTGGCCTTGAGGTGGCCAAATACCTGAAGGAGCAGGGGATGGATACCAAGGTCATTATCATTACCGGCTATCAGGAATTCCAGTATGCCCAGCAGGCGGTCAAGCTGGGCGTGTTTGATTTGATCGTAAAGCCCATCCGGGACGAGGAACTGATCCGTGTCCTGCAAGAAGCGGTTTTGCAGTTAGACCAGGAGAAAAGGGCGCAGACGATCCGCAGGCGTTTGGTGGAGGAGAACCAGACCTACAGGGAAAAAATCGAAAGCGCTGATAAAATTGTAGAAAAGCAGGTCTTGGTCGGCCTGGCGCACGGGAGGATAGAACGGAAAGACGACCTCCCCATGCTGAAAGGGAAAAAATGGTTCTACGTGCTGGCGCGGGTCAAAAGCCAGGATCCATCCATACGCCGCGAGACGATCTTGAAGCTGAGGGAATATGCAAAGGGGCGGGAACCGGACGTAATCTGCCTGGAAATCCGGGAAAACCAGGAATTGGAATTTATGTTTTTCGTCCAGAAGGAGGACAGCGCCTCTATGGCAAAGATACGCCTGAAAAATAATCTGCTGGACATGGCGGCGGTTGTACGCCAGGAAGAGGCGGCAGCGGTCTGCTTTGCAGTCAGCAGCCTGTCCAACGGCCTGGAAAACCTGGAGGATATGAGGAACCAGGCAGTGAGGGTGATGCGGGATAATTTCTTTACCGCCGGGGAAGAGATCCTTTTCGCATGGCGGTACGAAACGGTACAGTGGAAGCAGGAGGGGAGTATCATACAGGATTTGGACCGCTTCTACCGTTTTGCGGAAGACCCGGAGGAAGGGGAGACCAGTGAAAAGATAGGGGAGCTGCTCTCGGCTATGGAACAGGAAGCCGGCGGCAATGAATTCCAGATCAAATGCCTGGTCAGCGAGCTATGCATGAATTTATACCGGCGGCTTGAGATCGGAAAGAAGGCGGACCAAGAAGACAATCCGAGCGTCAACCAGATATTAAGTGAAATCAATGGGCTGGCAGACATGGAGCAGGTAAAGCGCTATCTGGAAGGTTTTATCCAAAGCCTGCAAAGCCAGAGCCAAAAACAGAACCGGTATGAAAACCCTCTGGCGGGGAAAACGGTCCGTTACGTCCAAAAGCATTACAGCGACCCCAATTTGTCCCTGACAGGGTTGGCGGAAACCCTCAACGTCAACGCTTCCTACTTAAGCCGCCTTTTGAAAAAAGAGACCGGGATGAATTTTATCGACCTTTTGACAGAAACCAGGATCAATAAGGCGAAACAGCTTCTGGAGGAAGGAAAACGGGTGGCGGATGTAGGGCTGCTGGTGGGATATAAGGATTACAGCTACTTCTACCAGGTATTTAAACGGGTGGAAGGGATCGCGCCCACAGAGTATAAGAGGGGAATGGGTAAAGGATAAAGAGAAATGTCAATAACCGTATCAAATCTATCAAAAACTGCGTGGAAATTTTCCACGCAGTTTTTTATCATAGGAACGGATTTTGATGGATATATTCCTTAGGGTTGCATCCCATCCGCCGCCGGAAGGCGCTGGCAAACCGGCTTGGGCTGCTGAATCCGTTCTGCTCCGCGACCTGGGCGATGGAATACCTGCCCTCGGACAAAAGCTGGAGGCTTTGCCGGATCCGGTAGTCGGTGAGGTACTGGGTGACGGTCTTCCCGGTCATCTGTTTGAAGAAGCGGCACACCGTCTCACGGGTCAGATGGACGTTTTCTGCCAGGCTTTGAAGGGGAATGGGTTCCTGGTAATGTCCATGCAGATAATCCAGGAGAAGCTGAAGCCTTCTGAGGTTTTCCTGGTTCGCAGGAAGATAGGAACCAAGGTCGTCCTGTTTATGGGTCAGGATCTCAAAGAAGATACCCAAAATCAGGCTTTTGATCTTGAGCTGGAAGCCGTAGGGACGCCGGGAGAAATAGTCGTCCACCTGATAGAGATCAGAACGGAGATGCTCAATCCACGCTTCTTTGGAGTTTAAGAGGACGTAGGGCAGATGTTGGTTTTTCAGGAAGGGACGGAAGCATTTTTTCTCGATGTCGCTGCCCAGGGCATCATACAGGAATATGGGCTGGATGATGGTGGTCAAAAGGATGACGTGGCTGTTTTTTACAGGCTGGGCGCTGTGGGGGACGTCGGAGTTGATCAGCAGGATATCCCCGGGCGACAGGAGCAGTTGGTTTTCGTGAATCTGGTAGGAGACTTTCCCTTTCTGAACCACAACGATCTCCAGGTCACCGTGCCAATGGCAGCGGATATATTGATCCAGGAACAGAGACAGATCGTCGTGGGAGACGGTCATGGGAAAGGCGGGAGAGCCGTGTTCGCACAGCTCCCTTAAGTTTTGGTCCACGGTGATGACTTGTTTTTCCATAGGGATGGATCCTTTCTGCACACAGATAAATTCATGTAACCCATTATAATCAGACAGGCTTGTATTTTCAAGAGTGACAAAGAGAGAACGGCAGCAGCCAAATGGACAGATCGGTTTGTTGTCTGAGGAAATCGAGGAGAGAAAAGATGACAGTCAGAGGAGAGGAAACGAGAATCAAAAAACAAAAAGGAGAGAAGAAGCAGGATTTGACGCAGGGAAGCCCCTTTGGAACCCTGCTGAAATTCGCGATCCCCGTGATCGGGGGAAATCTGTTCCAGCTTTTCTATACGCTGGCGGACTCTGTGATCGTGGGACAGACGTTGGGAGCACAGTCGCTGGCAGCGGTTGGTTCTACCAGTATTATCATCTATTTTGTGCTCTGTTTTATCCAGGGATTTACCAATGGATTCGGGATCTGTCTGGGGCAAAGGTGCGGGGCGAAGGATGAACAGGGAATGAAAAAAAGCATTGCGGCGTCCACGACGCTTTCCATAGGTTTCACCGTAGTGATCACGCTGGTCTGCTGTCTTCTGGCACACCCCATCCTTGGCTGGATGCAGACGCCGGAGGATATTTACCAGGAAGCATATGAGTATATGTTTGTGGTCCTTCTGGGAACAGGGGCGACGGTTTTTTACAACATGATTTCCAATATTTTGCGAGCCCTGGGAGACAGCAGAACCCCGCTTTATTTTCTCATCATTTCCTCGCTGCTGAATGTAGTCCTGGATGTGGTGTTTATCGTCCCCTTTGGCATGGGGGTGGCTGGAGCTGCCTGGGCTACGGTATTGTCCCAGCTTCTCTCGGCAGTATGCTGCCTGATCTTCGGGCTGCGCTGTTATCCGGTTCTTCATCTGAAGAGGGAGGATTTTGGAGGATTGGGAAGAGAGTTTTGGTTCCATCTGAAGATCGGATTTCCCATGGGCTTCCAGATGTCGGTAATGTGTATCGGGCAGCTCGCCATGCAGGCATCTGTCAATGCCCTGGGTTCCGCTGCAGTGGCAGGCTATACCGCAGCCACCAAGGCAGACCAGGTATCGGTTCTGGTGAACAACGCCATGGGAACCGCCATCTCCAATTATGTGGCGCAGAACTACGGGGCGGGCGACTGGCAGAGGATCCGGAAAGGAGTCCGGGCATGTCTGATCCAGACGGAAAGCCTGAACGTACTGATGTGCGTGGGAATCCTGCTCCTTCGGAAACCCATCGTACAGCTCTTTATCACAGCCCCCACCGAGGAAATCATCCGGTATTCCAACGGCTATCTGAATGTGGTCGCACCGTTTTATCTGGTCTTAGGGCTGCTCCTGGTATACCGCACCGCAGTCCAGGGAATGCAGAATACCAAGGCGCCGTTTACGGCGTGTATGGTCGAACTGGTAATGCGGCTTGCAAGTACAATCGGGCTGACAGCCGTGATCGGATACACGGGAGTGTGCCTGGCAAGTCCGCTGGCGTGGATTGGGGCTGTGGTGTTTTTGGTTCCGGTGTATTATGGGATGGTGAGAGGGAAAGAATCCGTGTAAGTTTAAGGAGCATCCTTAGGTTTCCGAGACGGGAAATGTAAGGATGTTTTTTATTGCAAACACAGTTAATCTATATTATTCTAATCTCAGCAGACAACAGAAGGCAGTCAGGATCAGGCATTGCCTTTGCAACATCCTGAGCCGTCAGAGAGGAGGAATCTTATGGAATTTCAAGCGGAATGGATCACAAACAGCAGGGAGACCGGAAGTATCTGTCCGGTCTTTCGGAAACAATGGAAAACCAAGCAACCTGTGAAAAAAGCGGTTTTATACCTGACCGCATTGGGGGTTTACGAGGCAAGGCTGAACGGGAAACCTGTGGGGGAGGAGGTGCTGGCGCCGGGATGGACGGTTTATGAAAAACGGCTGCAGTACCAGACCTATGACCTTACACCGCTGCTGGAAGCTTCCAATGAGCTTCGAATCCTTTTGGGAAAAGGCTGGTTTCGCTCTCCCATGCCCGGTTGGATGGAAACGGAGGATCAGAAGAGAAGAGCGGTGCAGCCGGGAGGAATCTTGGGGGAGATCCATCTGACCTATACGGATGGAAGTACGGAAGTGCTGGCGTCGGATGAAAGCTGGGAATGGGCGGAAAGCCAGGTTTTGTTCAGCGAGATCTATGATGGGGAAATCTATGACGCAGAGGAGAAGACGGAAGCCTTCGAGAGCGTGAAACTTCTGGACTGGAGCAAGGAGATCCTGATTCCCCAGGAAGGAGAGCGGATCCGTGAAATGGAAGTGGTGGAGGCAAAAGAAGTCTTTACGGCGCCCAATGGGGAGACGATCGTGGATTTCGGGCAGGAGATCACCGGATATGTGGAGTTTACGGTGGCGGCAAGGGCAGGAGCGAGGGTGCGTTTTACCCACGGAGAGGTTTTGGATGCGGAGGGGAATTTTTACAATGAGAATTACCGGAGCGCCAAGGCGAGCGTCTGCTATACTTGCCGGGAAGGCGTGCAGACCTGGCATCCGCGGCTTACCTTCTTTGGGTTTCGGTATATCCGTCTGGAGGAATTTCCGGGTACTCCGTCACCACGGCAGTTTCGTGGGATTGCGGTCTATTCGGAGCTGAAGCGGACCGGGGAATTAAGCTGCTCCAATGAAAAACTGAATCAGTTGTTTTCCAATATTTTCTGGGGACAAAAAGGAAACTTTCTGGACGTTCCCACGGACTGTCCTCAGAGGGATGAACGCCTTGGCTGGACCGGGGATGCACAAGTTTTTGTAAAGGCAGCTTCCTACAATTATGATGTGGAAAAGTTTTTCATCAAGTGGCTCCATGATCTGGGCGCAGCCCAAAGAGCGGACGGGGCAGTCGGTCAGGTAATACCGGATTACTTGCCGGAAGGCGCACCCAGCGCAGCTTGGGGAGATGCAGCAGCCATTTGCCCCTGGCAGATTTATCTGACCTATGGGAATCCCAAAGTTCTGAGGGATCAGTTTGAAAGTATGAAAAAATGGGTGGACTATATTACCAATGCCACAAAAGAAGCGGATCTCTGGATCGGAGGAACTCATTTTGGAGACTGGCTGGGGCTGGATGCTCCTGCGGGAAGCTATAAGGGATCCAGCCGGGAAGATTTCATCGCCAGCGCCTTTTATGCCCATTCCACAGAGCTTTTGGTGAAGACAGGGAAGGTTCTGGGAAAAGAGGTTGGGGACTACGAAAAGCTCCAGCAGAGAATTGTGGAGAAATTCAGGCAGACGTTTCCCGACTGCCGGACACAGACAGAATATGTGCTGGCGATCTGGTTTGGACTGGCGGAGAATCCCAAAGACTTTGCGGATAAACTCGCGAAGATGATAGAACGGGATGGAACCCAGATGAAGACTGGGTTTGTGGGAACTCCATATCTTCTTCATGTGCTGAGCAAATATGGGCATACAGAATTGGCGTACAGCCTGCTTCTGAGGGAGGAGTATCCGTCATGGCTCTATCCGGTGGAGAAAGGTGCCACCACGATCTGGGAACACTGGGATGGGATCATGCCCGATGGAAAATTCTGGAGCCCGGATATGAACTCCTTTAACCACTATGCTTATGGAGCAGTAGCGGATTGGATTTATGAAGAGGCGGCAGGAATTCATACGATGGAAGAAGCTCCTGGGTTTGCCAGAGTATATGTGGAGCCAAAGCCGGACAGGAGGCTTCAGTGGCTGAAAGCATCCATCCAGACGCGGCACGGGCTGGTGGAATCAAAATGGACGGTTACCGATGCGGGGATCCGTTTTGAGATTACGGTGGACATGCCGGCTGTGATTCGGATTAGCGGAATGGAAAGGACAGTAGAGCCGGGAAGCTATACGTTTTGGGGGTAAAGCAGAGAGCCCGGACGATATTTTGTTGATCGGATTTTTCCTGTCATATTTTATGCGAAAAGTTTGAAATTCCTGATATATCCCACTGCCAAAAGATGCTATAATGAAACTACAATGGGGCAAAAGGCTGTGGGACAAGCTTATATCCCAGTCCATTAGGAACCCAGATGAAGATGAAAAACGGAGGGAAGAAGATGTATCAGGCAGATACCAAACGCTACGAAAAAATGGTCTACAACCGCTGCGGAAACAGCGGCCTCAAGCTTCCGGCAGTGTCTTTGGGATTATGGCACAATTTTGGAAGCACGGGAAATTTTGAAAACATGAAGGCGCTCTGTTTTGAGGCGTTCGATCACGGGATCACGCATTTTGACCTGGCAAACAACTACGGTCCGGTGTATGGAAGCGCGGAGGAAAATTTCGGGAGGATTATCAGTACGGACTTAAAGCCCTACAGAGATGAGCTTTTGATCAGCACTAAGGCAGGGTATGATATGTGGCCGGGACCTTACGGCGACTGGGGAAGCAGGAAATACTTGCTGGCAAGCCTTGACCAGAGCCTGAAACGCATGAAGCTGGACTATGTGGATATTTTCTATCATCACAGGATGGATCCGGAGACTCCGCTGGAGGAGACCATGTCGGCTCTGGATACGGCGGTGAAGAGCGGGAAGGCGCTTTACGCAGGAATCTCCAATTATAATAAAGAATATACGGAAAAGGCGGCGAAGATCCTTTCGGATCTGAAATGCCCGTTCATTATCAACCAGAGAAGATATTCCATTTTTGATAGAACCATCGAGGAAGATGGCGTAAAGGAATATGCCGGGAAACACGGAATCGGGATCATCGCGTTCAGCCCGCTGGCACAGGGGCTTCTGACGGATAAATACCTTCACGGGATTCCGGAAGACAGCCGGATCAAAAAGGATGGAAGATTCCTGAAGGCGGATGCACTCACAGAGAAGAAACTCGCCCAGATCCAGGCGCTGAATGACATAGCGCAGGAGAGAGGGCAGAGCCTGGCACAGATGGCGCTGTCCTGGATTCTGAAGGACAGCGATGTGACCAGCGTCCTGATCGGCGCGTCAAAGCCGGAGCAGATCGCGGAGAATGTAGAGATTATCCACAAGACAAAATTCACGGAGGAAGAGCTTCGGAAGATCGACGAGATCAGCCTGGAGAAATGATCTTTCCCAGAGAAAAAGGGCAGGCGTGCCTGTAATGGACAATGGATTGAAACGTATACGGCGCCGGAGAAATTCTGGCGCTGTTTCTTTCCCACGCTAGGGAAATCATAAATGACTAGTACAGCGTTCGACAAATAACTGGACCAATCGCGCAGAATGCTTTCTTCCCATGCAAGGCGGAGAAATAAGGCAATGCAGCATAGAAAAAGAGGGGTGATAAAATGCGGGCAAAAATAGGATTTATCGGAAGCGGCTGGAGGGCGCATGGATACTGGAAGGTGATCAAGGAGCTGCCGGACAGATTCGAGGTAGCGGCGATCCTGACCCATTCCGGGAAAAGTAGGGAAATCGCGGAACAGGAATATCCGGGTAAGGTTTATGACAGCTTTGACAAATTTGCGGAGCAGAAATTGGATTATGTGATGCTGCTGGTTCCAAGAACACATGTTTTGGACTATGTGGAGCGTTTGTTTCAGCGGAACATTCCGGTGCTCTCGGAGACGCCGCCGGGAGATGGGCTGGAGGAGCTTTTGGAATGCTATAGGCTGAAGCAGCGCTTTCAGGGAAAGATTCAGGTAGCGGAGCAGTATTTTCTGCAGCCCTATCACAGCGGAGTATACGGATTGATCCGGGAAGGAAGGATCGGCGAAGTCAGCAATCTGACCATTTCCATGATCCATGATTATCACGGGATCAGCATCATGCGGAGAATGCTGGGGTCGGGCTTTCAAAACTGTGAGATTACAGCAAGGGCGTATACGTTTCCGGTACATACCCATTGCGGCAGAGGCGGGCTGTACGGGAACCCCGGCGCCGTGACCATGGATCGGCGCAAGGTGGCAGAATTCGTATTTGAGGGCGCCTTTCAGAAGGTGGGCTTCTTCCAGTTTTCCGATGAGCAGTATTTCAATTATTTCCGGACGAGACACATCAATATCCAGGGCGACAAGGGCGAGATCTTTGATGATCAGGCAGCCTACATGGGAGAAGACGGCTATCCGGTGAAAGGGCGGATCGTTCGGGAAGACCTGGGGCAGTATTCCAATCTGGAGGGATACTGTCTGCGGGGGCTGGGATTGAACGGTGAGTGGATTTACCGGAATCCCTATGAGGATTCCGGTGCGCGGCTGAGTGACGATGAGATTGCCATGGCAGGTATCCTGGACGGTATGGCGGAATATGTGAGGACGGGGAAGGAGATTTATTCTCTGGAAGAGGCTCTGCAGGATACCTATCTCTATCTCTGTATGGACGAAGCCATCGAGCAGGGAAACGCCGTGTGCACCAAGACCCAGGAATGGGCGCTGCCATTTATCCAAGAATAGACCGCTGGCTTGAGAAACGACATCAAAGGAAGAAAGGGACGAGGACAAGATCATGCAGGCAATTGATGCAATTATCGAAGAAGCGATACAGAATAACCGGATTCACGGGGCACAGGTGGGGATCTATCAGAGAGACCGTGTCCTGTTTGAACAGAATTATGTGGATGCGCCGGATACGATCTACAGGCTGTATTCCATGACCAAGCCGGTGACGGCTGCAGCGGTGATGACTTTATTTGAAAAGGGAAAATTAGATCTGTTGGAGCCGGTATCCACATTTCTGCCGGAATTTGGGAAAATGTGGATTCATACCTCTCATGGAGTGGTGGAGTGTGGAAAACCCATTACGGTTCGGGATCTCCTGAACATGACTTCCGGAATCTGTTATCCCGACGAGGACGGACCGGGAAGGCTGATGCAGCAGCAGTTTGACAAGATCCAGGCAAAGGTGGAGACAGAGGAAGCCTATACGACCAGGGAAGTGGTGAGGATGATCGCTGCACAGCCGCTGACCTTTGAGCCGGGAACGGCATGGCGTTATGGGTTGTCTGCCGATGTCCTGGGAGCTGTGGTGGAAGTGATCACAGGGAAAAGCTACCGGGAATATCTGATGGAAGAGATTCTGCTTCCCCTTGGGATGGAAGATACGGATTTCTATGTCCCAGAGGAAAAACGCGGACGGTTAAGCGAGCTTTATACGATCGCTGACGGCAGGCTGATACCGGAAACGAAGAGACATCTGGGGCTTTCCTACGGCAGCCGGATTCCAGCCTTCCAGTCAGGAGGCGCCGGCCTGTTTTCAACGTTGAAGGATTATTCCAGGTTTGCAAGGATGTTAGCCTGTGAAGGCACTTTGGAGGGAGTGCGGATTTTATCCCGAAGGACGGTGAGGTATTTTACACAGGATCAGATGGAGGGGATAGACCAGAGCCGTTTCCTTTCCCACATGGGAGGCTACGGATTTGCCAATCTCATGCGCGTACAGAAAAACGCCGCGTCCGGAACCACGTCCCCCAAAGGGGAATTTGGCTGGGATGGCTGGGCGGGACCGTATTTTTCTGTGGATCTGGAAGACGGTTTGTCCTTGGTGACTATGGTACAGACGACAGGATTTACGGATTTTGGGATGAACCGGAGATTGAAAGCTGTGGCTGCGACTATGGTGTAGTGCAGGAAATGTGTAAAAAATTAGGATTTAACTATCTAATCCTCAAAAACCATTGATTTTTCAAGGCTTCACGCCTGTTTTTCATTCAAACCTTATCTGTTTGCCCTTGTTTTTGCCCTTACGAGCCGAAACAAGGGCAACTTTTTAT
>DVFT01000137.1 GCA_018713105.1 Candidatus Limivivens merdigallinarum
TCCCTATAGTCCAGAATTTCCCGTGAAAATGCAGCTACAAATCGTTGTTCTGTTTCAAAGTCCGCATAGCTGATCGTCTGAAAATCAAGACTGAACACCGTATAGTCATTTTTCAGATAGTCAGAAAGCGCAAGCAGAACCGTAGTCTTCCCATACTGCCTCGCCCTATTAATCGTGAAGTACTTCCCCTCATCAACCATTCCTTTGATGGTCCGTAATCGATCCGACAGATCCACCATATAATTCTGTTCCGGATCGCAATACCCATCTGTATTGAAGGTCTTTCTCACCCGCTTTTCCCCCTTCCCTTGAGAATTCTGTATGCCTTTTTTGTCATTGCATGGGTTTACAAACATCGCAAGAATAGCCAGTCTGCAATCGCTGATAAGGCTTCCTTTGCAAAACGCCCCTGCTCCTTGGTGACCGTCAGCTTAGTCAAAAGCGGTACATAGGGGTAATTGTAATAGTTCTCAATAAAGCCGTGCAGTGCGTCCCGCACATAATAAAAATTCACTTTCACTCCGGTTTTTTTCAACAGTTTTCCATAGTCCTTGCCGCCCTGGTTCAGATTGTCCCGCCCGCAGAGCAGCAGGAACGTATCCGGCATCCCGGATAACGACTCTTCCGTCATCAGGACTGGGGAAATCAACGGTTTCTTCAGATCTCCATCTGCCGTATACTGATGGGCAAACGTATCCATCAGCTTTCCCGACACGGAAGAGCGGATCCGTTTTCTCTCCCTGGATGTTTTGTAGGCATCCATATACGGATAGTCCAGAATCTGGCATGCCACCTTATATTCCTTCCGTTCTTTGGCAAGATATACAGCTCCCGCCGCCAGATTGGCGCCCGCGCTGTGTCCCCAGAAAATGACCTTTGGCTTTTCTTTCCCAAATACCGGATGCTGGGTGGCATAGTTCCCGCAGGCATAGACATCCTCAAGCCCTGTGGGATATTTGTATTCCGGCGTCAGCCGATAATCACATGCCAGCACGGGGATTTTTAACCTCTCATGGATCTCGCGGCAAAGGTTGTCGTCATCTGCTGCCGAATTGTACATAAACCCGCCTCCGTGCACTTCCACCAGCACAAAGTCCAGCCGGTCTCCTTCCTGGTAATACCAGAGACCTGAGATTTCCCCTTCTTTGGCTTTGATTGCCACTCTGGTACCGTACAGATTGCTTCGCATAGCGCGTTTTTGCATGATCGCTTTTTCTTTTTGAATTTGTTTCTCTGATAAATATGTTCCTGCCATTGCTTTTCCTCTATCTTGTGGTCTGACGAATGATCAGTTTTCCGTCAAACACTTTCTTCTGACATTTGATTTCCTGGCTTTTGAGCTGTTCCATGATAATCCGCGCTGCAATCCGTCCCATCTCCCTGGTAGGCTGGGCGATCGTCGTCACTGCCGGTCTCATTACTTCCCCCAGATCGATATTGTCATACCCGATGACACTGATCTCCTCCGGAACGGAAATGCCCCGGTCAATCAGGCGGCTCACGCAGCCGATTGCAAGAAGATCGATGGCTGCCAAAATGGCATCCGGGCGCTCCTTCAGATCTGCGAAATAGCTGCCCGCTTCCATGCCGGCTTTGATGTAGTTCGCCTGTTTTTGCACAGGGCATTGGTAAATATAAACTTCTTCCATGGGAAGCCCCAGCTCCTTCAAGCCTTGCTTGTAGCCTTCGAAACGGTATTCTGTCGCCTGGACACTGTCCATATTTCTGATGTAGCCGATCTTCCTGCAGCCTCTTCCTGCCAGATATTCCACCGCCCGCTTGGTACTCTGGAAGCCATCTGTATACACACTGGACACTTTTTCTGCCTTTCCGATCGCCTCGTCCATAAACACGATAGGCATTTTGCGCGAAAGCTTCTTGAGATACTCAATGCTTTCCCCGCCGGTATGGTAGGTATTATAGACGATCCCGTCGATCCTGCGGTTCAAAAGCTGCTGGATGTATTCCTTTTCCGAAGGAGTGTTTCCTGTGTTGCCCACCAAAACCATATAGCCATGCTCGAACGCCACGTCCTCCACCCCATTGAACATTTCCCCATAAAACATATTCGTGTATTCCGGAACCAACAGGGCAATGGTCTTCGTCTGACCGGTCCGAATCCCCTGGGCGAAATAGCTGGGGGCATAGTTCAGCTTTCTGATCGCAGTCTCCACCGCCTCCCTGGTAGCCGGTTTGACCGCCGGATCCCCGTTCACCACTCTGGAAACTGTGGATTTGGAAACCCCTGCTTCCTTTGCCACATCAAAAATTGTCGCCATGTATCTTTTGCTCCTCTTTTATTTTTTCTTGATTATAACAGTTTCCCCACTTCCTATGCAATAGATTTCCCCATCGATCTCCATCCAGACATCCCTGGCGCTGGGGTTTGAAATATAGTCACCGGTTGCCGAATAGATGAGTCTGTCCACCGCTTCCAGATATTCCACGATCTCCAGATTGGTGGCGTACCAGATTTCCTCTTTCTTTCCGATTTTTTTGAAAAAAGCCTCAATCCGTTCCCACTCCCCATAGGCATCAAACTCATACGCATGACCCCACAGATAAAACAGGGCAGGTTCCTCTGGTTCCATCTCCAAAAATTCATCTCCTAGGCGTTCCATACACTCCTCCGTGTGATGGCAGGTGGGATCCCACGCCAGGAAATCTTTCGGGATCTGGAACTCATAGGTGCTCTTCACGGTTCTCGCATATGCGATCCCGCAGCTTTTCAAAACGTCCTGAGCCGCTGGGTTGTAAGTGCCAAAGGGGTACGCCATTCCCCTCACGGGCTTTCGGGTAATTTCTTCCAGCTCTTTTTTGCACTCTGCCGTCTCATAGGCGACCATCGCCCTCGGAACCTTGGAAAGGGCCGGATGTGTCATGGAGTGAACTGCGATTTCATGATTTTTGTAGATTATGGCAGCTTCCTCCTTACTGAATTTATAATGGCTCACATCAATTCCAGGCTGCACCAGCCAATCGCGGTCTCCCATCAGCCCTGCATTGAGATTGAAGGTTCCCTTGATCCCATAAGCGTCCATCAGCGAGATCAGACGTTCATCCTGCGTCACCCCATCATCGTAGCTGACTGTGAATGCCTTCTTCTTTCCTCCATAAAACAGAGGGATATCTGTCCTTAGCCGAAGCATCTTGTTTCCTCCTTTAAAGAACAGGGGGTTCCGGACCTGTCCAGTGCCTTTCCAAAAAGCTCTGCCATAACCGGAACCCCCGTTTACTCTATTTTAATAAATATCCTTCCATTCATCAATATTGGATGAATCAAATCGGAATGGAGGTCCAAGGATTACTTCGCTTCCTCCATCGTCACATTCTGTAATGGTATACGGACTGTTCTCCATGTCCCCTGCTTCAAAGGTCTCTCCCACTGCTCCGGTGATGGTTCCCTCCACCAGCGCGATGGAAGTATAAGCAGAAAGCCTGCCCACATCCTCCGGATTCCACAGGAACATATACGGACAGGAATGGCTGTCGTCATCTCCGATATATTCTGACATCTCGGAGGGCAGTCCCAAACCGGTCAGCTTGACGCTGGACTGATTGTCCTGGAGTACCTTTGCCGCTGCGCTGATTCCTACGGTCGTCGGGGAACAGATTACTTTCAGGTCCGGATATTTCTCCAGGAGCGCCTGGGTCTGGTCGGTGGACTTCTGAGGCTCATCATCCCCGTATGCAATCTCTACCAATTCAAGCCCTGCATATTTCTCATCCTCCATAATGGTCTGCATGGCTTCAATCCAGGAATTCTGGTTCGCTGCCTGGCTGCTTGCCGACAAGATCGCCCACTGACCTTCTCCTCCTGAAATGTCGTAAACCGCGTCAGCCAATGCCTGCCCGATCTCCTGGACACCTGCCTGGTTTACAAAGGTCTGCCGTGCCTCCGGTGCCACATTGGAATCCAGGGAGGATACCTTGATTCCAGCTTCCATGGCTTCTGTCAGGCTTGCCGTGAGGGCGTTGACATCGTTGCTGGCAATGGCGATGGCATCTACTTCCTGGGAAATCAGGGATTGAATCAGTGGAATCTGCGCGTCAGCTGTCGCCCTCTCCGGAGTCCTCACAATGCACTCCGCTCCTGCTGCTTCGATCACTTCCCGGAATCCTTCCGCCTCCTTCTCCGCATAGGGATTTCCGGCATTTCGAATGACGATCGCAAACGTCTTCCCGGACAGGTCGCCGGCGCTTTCCGTTTCTTCCGATGCATAGACAGGAAGTACGCTGCTTACTGCCATCGCTGCTGCCAAAACAAACGTTACGGTTCTTTTTCTCATGGTTTCATTTCTCCTTTCTCTCCGTGGTTACGGTACCCTTTAAATTATGGGAATGTTCCCATTTTTTCTTAAAAAGACGAGAAACACATGAAGCAGGTTTCTCTTACTTTTTCGTCCTTGTTGTCTTACTTTCTCTCTTGGGAACGTTCTCATTTCTGATAATTAGTTTATAACATACTTTTGTAAAATATGCAAGTATTTTTTAGAAGAACTCCTGAAATTTAGTGAATCTCCCCATCAAAACAGGCACAGAAAATCATGGCCTCTCCATATTTTCTGTGCCTGCCTATTTAAAAAGGGTCAGGGAACCTTTTTAAACCTTATCTTTATATTCCTCTATTCTTCTTTATACAGCTTTTCCGCTGTTTCCTCATCCTCATCCATCCATGCGACCGTTTCCCAGATCCGCTGTCCATTGTTGGACTGCGGCGTTCCCGGAGTGCTGCGTCCTTTTTCCACATAGCTCTTCAGGATGCCGCGCAGCTCTTTGGCAAGCCCCGGATATTCCGTGATGACATTCTTCCGCTCGCTGATGTCTGTGGAAAGATCATAAAGCTGGAATCTGGGTGCTTTGGGATCTTCTTTTCCCGGAACCGGGTCGGACCAGCCGCCGGAACCCGGGCACATCTCCAGCTTAAAATTTCCCCGGCGAATGGAGAGAGAGCCGTCAATGCTCTGGTGGACAATGTCCTTTCTTACCTCTGCGCCTTCGGGATTCTCCCACAGCGGCAGATTGCTCACGCTGTCCTCTGCACAGTTATCCGGAAGCTCTGCTCCCAGAATCTCTGCCATGGTTGCCATGAAATCAGAGAGGCAGACGATCCTTCGGCAGGTTTTCCCGCCCTTCAGCTCCTTGGGCCACTGTACAATCAGCGGTATACGGTGGCCGCCCTCATAAATGTCCGCCTTGGTTCCCCGGAATACATAGCTGGGATTGTGGCCTTTTTCCCGAAGCTCCGCATAATCTGCCATGGGAGAACAGCCATTGTCTGACGTATAAATCACAATCGTATTCTCATACAGACCGGTTTCTTTCAGTTTATCCACCACTCTCCCCACCACGTCGTCGCAATGCAGGACAAAATCTCCGTACTCATTGGTCCCGGATTTTCCGATGAAATCCTCCCTGGGAAGAATCGGGGTATGAGGGGCAGGCATTGGAAAATAGATGAAAAATGGTTCGTCCTTCCATGTTTCAATCTGCTCCGTCACTTTTTCGGTAAGCTCATCCAGGACATGCTCGTGGCGGAAACTCGGCCCTGTGGGGCCTTTTCTCCAAAACTTTTTCCCGGTGTTAACCGTCTCATGATCCGGCAGCTCCGTGAAGCGGTCGTTTTCAATGTAAAGATACGGCGGCATATCCAAGGAACCGCTGATCCCGAAATAATAGTCAAATCCATTGCTCACCGGAGAGCGTTGGATCGGAGCGGCATAGTCCACTCCCGTGCAGGCGTCAAAATCCGGCAGTTCATGAAAGTCCGGCGTCTTGGAAAAGCTCATGCCCAGATGCCACTTTCCTATCATCACCGTATGGTAGCCCTGTTCTTGGAACAAATGCGCTACGGTTTTTCGATCCTCCTCGATCAGCGGCTCGGAATATCCTCCCACTACATAGGATTTCAGTCTGGACCGCCAGTTGTACCTGCCGGTCAGGATGCTGTACCGGGACGGCGTGCAGACTGCTGAGGAAGCATGGGCGTCTGTGAATTTCACTCCATTTTCACACAACGCATCCAGGTGAGGCGTTTGAAAAGGGCAGTTTTCATTGAAAGCGCTGATGTCTCCATAGCCCATGTCGTCTGCCAGAATATAGATTACGTTTGGTTTTCTGTTCATTGTGATCTCCTCAATATGCCGAAAAACGTGCGCATGGCACGTTTTTCGGAGTTATGATTGTAACAACCTTTTTTGCCGCAGGATGAATCTTATTCCGTCATACCATAGTTGTTGTCCGCGCTCCATCCATTCTCAGCTTCCACTTCCGCGATCACCTCTGCATAAGATTCATTGAGTGTCTCTCCAAATTCTTCCACGGTGATCGAATCTGACAAATATTCCTGCCCGGAACGGTGGAAATAGTTTCTCCATTTTTCATTGACGCCGGTAAACCATGGCATACGCAGCGGTTCTTCCGTGATGGTAAAGCCTGCCAAACGATCCGGCAGTTCTACAGTTGTCGCCAGGGGGATTCGGCAGATTTCCTCTGCCAGCCTTGCCTGAACTTCCGGAGACGCCATATACTGAACGAAATCCAAAGCTGCTGCATATTTGGTCTCATCCTCTTCCAGAGCCTTATTCATACCGAAAATGATATCCGGCTGACCTCCCAGGATGACAGATTTGCCCATCGCGTTCTCATTGGTCTCGGTGGTAATCACCGGAACCGGCATAACGCCGTATTCAAAGCTATCACCTACGATAGATTCAATATTTTCCAGAGAAATACTCATAGCCTGAACCATCGCTACCTCTCCTCTTGCGAACATCTCAATGGCGGTCTGCTGATCCAGTCCATTGTAATCAGAAGTCCAGTATTGAGAGAATTCTTTCATCAGTTCAAAGCATGCCGTCAGTTTTTCATCGGTAAAATCAATTTTGCCCTCATCCAGCCCTTTGCACATTTCCGCCAGCTCCACATAGCCGTTGCCGGAAACGTCCAGGGTGTCTACCATCTCATGGTCAATCTGGCTGCAGATGGAATTGGAGAACCACAGCCAGGACAAATCATCAATCGTCGCATTTGGGAATGCAAACGGGATGTTTCCTGCGTCCTTTAATTTCTGACAGGTATCCATAAATTCTGCCCAGGTTTCCGGAATCTCGGCTCCTGCTGCTTCCAGCATATCTTTGTTGTAAAAAATGCGGACTACACTGGTTGCTGTGGGATAGCCCGGCACTGCATCCTCGCTGATATACATCTGCTCACTGATGTATTCCGGAAGCGTTTCTTTCCACGGTTTTCCGGGATCGTAAGCGCTCTCCTCCTCATAGATGTCGATAAAATTCGTCAGATAGCCTGCCTGGTAATCCTGGGTCATATCATAGATAATGCCGGTGTACACATCCGGCCCCTGCCCTGCAGAGAACTGGGTCATCAGCCAGGTACGGTAATCCGCGGATGGAAGGGATTCAAACTGAATCTGCGTTCCCGTTTTCTCCGTATACTCGGTCAGGATTTCATTCATAACTGCGTTTGCCTTCTCGTTGGTGTCCAGATCCTGAGCAAATACCAGCGTTACGCCTTCATCTGCCTTTGCCTCCGTTCCTGCCAGCATTCCTGCTGCCAGTCCCACACACATTGCTGCTGACAATACTGCCAAACCTGTTTTTCTCATATTCATTTCCTCCTTTATTAAAACATAAATTTTGGTTTCAAAACACTCACCCTTTTACGGCTCCCTGGGTCAGGCCGGCTACAAACGACTTGCTGGCACAGCAAAACAGGATAATCAAAGGAAGGGACGCCGTCACGTAACCTGCAAACATCACGCCGTTTCCTTCTACCATACTTCTGACCAGCTTCGTCAGCGCCACTGCAATCTGCTGGGTTCCCTCTCCGGTGGTGGATACCAGAGGCCAGAGATAATTGTTCCATGCGGCCAATCCGGTCATAATAATTACCGTTGACAGTGTGGGTTTGGAAAGCGGCACCACGATCTTGGCCAAAATCTGCAGTTCCCCTGCCCCTTCCATATCCGCCGCCTCAAACAGACTCTTGGAAAGTCCCTCCATGGAAGTTTTCAGCAAAAACGTAGCCGTTGCCGAACTGGCTGCCGCCGGCGGCAGGATCAAGCCCAAATATGTATTGTACATATGAAGGTTGGTAATCTGGATAAACTGCGGAATCAAAAGCACAAATCCCGGAATCATCAAAAGCGCCATGATTGCCAGATACAAAAAAGTGGAGCCCCAAAACTGAAATCGCACGAAGGCATAAGCCGCCAGTGTACTCACCACTAACACAATCAAGATCACAAAAAAAGTAACGATAAAGGTATTGCACATAGGGCGGATCACCTGTACGGCCGCCTTGGCATAGTTGGTAAAATGCCATTCCGCAGGAAGGGCAAAGGGATATTTTACAATCTCCTCACTCCATTTAAAGGAGTTGGACAAAAGCAGAAAAAACGGGATCAGAGTCAAAAATACGATAAACCCAAGCAATACTCTTCCCAGAACAGATGCTGTTTTCTTCATGTCCTACCTCCTTTCAATCCATGGTTTCCGTGTTCTTCAGGAATTTGTTGTTAAATATCGTCAGGAGCATGATCAGCAGGAACAGAATGGTTCCCAGCGCTGAACAATATCCCATTCTCCGATAGGAGAATCCCTGCTCATACATATACACCGCAGGCACCATCGTGGATGTTCCAGGTCCTCCTTTGGTGAGAATGTATACGGCGTCGAAAATCTGCAGAGAATTGATGATGGCCAAGGTAACCATCAATTTGATCTGGCTGGCGATCATCGGAAGGTCAATCATCCGGATCCTTTGGAACAGGGTTACTCCGTCCAGATCCGCGGCCTCAAAGAGATCCCCCGGTATGGACTGAAGCGCTCCGAAATACAGGAGAAACGGCATTCCTCCAAGGGATACCATTCCAAGCCAGGGAAAGCCAACCGCCAACACCGACCCCAGCGCCGTTTTGGCGCTTCCAAGCCATGGGCTTGCCAGGGACGACAGCCCTACACTGTTCAGGAAATTATTGATCACTCCGGTATCCCCGTTCAGCAGCCACTGCCACAGAAGGATCACCACCACGGTAGGAACTACCATCGTAAACGTGATCGCCGTCCTGGTAATATACTGCATTCTCTTGGAACGTACTGCATAGAGCAGCTCCGCAGTGATCAACGGAATACTGATCACGATCAGAACCTGCACTACCATGACGATAAACGCCCGGACAATACTCTCCAGAAACATCTCGTCCTGAAAGGCCTCGATAAAATTATCCAGCCCGATAAACTCATTGAGGTTCGCTCCATTCCAGTTGAAGAAAGATTTCACAATCGCCATTCCAAACGGCACATATTTGAATACAATCAACAGGACAAAGATGGGAACCAGAAAGAGATACGGCTTGAATGTCCGAAAGGTCAGTTTCTTCTTCATGTATCTTTCCCTCCAATCTTTTACAGGAATTATACCCCATGGATTTTGGAAATTCTGTAGACGTTTTTTCGTTTTTTAGAGTACTATTTTTAGATTTTGCACATAAAAGACAGGCAAGCAAACCGCCCGCCTGTCTAATTCTCACAACGAAAAGTGTGCTGAATCCTAAATTCGTCATACACTCTGCTTCTCCGAACGATAGATCCTGCATTTCTGAATAACAGTCACGCAGGTTCCTCCCTCCTTCCGGCATTCCATCTGAATCCCGTAGCTGTTTCCATCCAAGAGGCGTATCCGATCGTTTACATTGACCAATGCGATCCCGAATCCTTTATTTTTGGGTGTCCGGACACTCAATACTTCTTTTCGGAACACCTCGTTCATCCGTTCCCGGATCTCTTCGGTGATTCCCACCCCGTCATCCTCCACCCGGATCTCCAGATTCTCCTCCTTTCGAAAAGCCCGGATCCAAATATGTCCTGTCTGGGGTTCCTTTTTCAAAATTCCATGGACACATGCATTTTCCGCCAGGGGCTGTAAAAGCAGTTTTACCACCTGAGCTTTTCGGAGTTCCTCTTCCACGTCTACGGTTAGCGTAATGCAGTCCTCGTAACGGACATTAATGATATCTACGTAAGCCTGAACGTGTGCAATCTCCTCCTCAAGGGGGACGTACATGTTCTTGTTATTGACGCTATAACGCATCATCAAAGAAAGGTTCCTGGTCAATGTTACGATGGGATCAATTTCCTCGATCTGGGCAATGCAGTAGATATTGTCCAGGGTATTATGCAGAAAATGGGGATTGATCTGGGACTGCAGCATCCGGATCTGCGCCTCCCGTTCCCTCACCTCACTGATATACTGTTTCCGGCTCAGATCCTCCACCTTTTTTTTCATTCCGCTCAGAAGATTCCGAATCTCCATCACTTCATCTCCTGTATTTTCCACCAGATACCCGTTCTCCTCATGGGTCATCTCATCCACTAGCTTTTTCAGAAGCTCCACGGGAAACAAGACCCTTTTGGAATACCAGAACGCAGCCCCGATTCCAATCGCGCCGCAGGCCGCAATCAGGAGCTCCACCAGAAGCGAGAGCTGATTGATGTCCTGAAACAGAGTTTCCTCCAAATCGGCCACTGTCAAAATCCAGTCGTAATTTTCCAGCCGGATGCTGGTCAGGAGAATTCCATCCCTTGACAACGTCTGTGCCTGAGCCGGATTCGCAAGAATGGTCTTCTCCATCTCCTCTATGTTTTCCTCCGTCCAGGACAGCGCCTCCAGATTTCCGGAATCCAAAATCGCGCCTTCCTGATTCATCAGGAAATAGCCCTCGTTGCCGGAAAGCAGCCTGCCAAGCATATCCTCAATGGTACTGAACTTGACAGCCACCATCACAAAGGGAGCCAGGGAACCTTCCTCGGCAACTCCCGCGTTTCGTTTTTGAAAGCCGATGATATTCTCTTTCTGTACATGATCCGCCTTGTAAGGCTCTGTCATGGGTCCTATCACCCTGCAGTCGGTAATGTATTCAGAAACCTGGCTAAAGTTCTCATCTTCCTGAAAAGAATATCCCTCACGAATTGAGCCTTGTCCTATGTAATAATATTCCTCCTCACTCTGATAGTACAGCACCCCTTCATAGAATTGATAGAACCCATTCAGGTATACCATATTCTGAATATTTTCCTCAAACTCCAGCTCACTTTTGATTCGCTGGAATATGGTATCGCCATCCGTATTCTCAGGACTTTCCCCCGCCAGACTGGTCAGAAGCTGATTCATCTGGACGTAAAGCTCCTTAAATTCATACTCCACTTCCTCCAGCATCTGTGTATTGTACTCAATCCTCTGTTCCTTAATGAAATCCATACAGTAGTGATTGATCACGATCCAGATCACGCCCAGCACGGTTACCAAGATCACCAGAAAGCCCAGAATCACCTTTTGATAAACCGGCGTCCTCCGTTTCTTATTCGTCCCTTTCTTCCTCATCTTCTCCGATATCCTCCCTATGACGCATCCGGAAGTCACTGGGCGTTTTGCCTGTCACTTTCTTAAAAACCCTGGTAAAATATCTCGTATCTTCATATCCCACTGCCTCCGCAATGTCGTTGATCTTCATTTTCGTCTGAAGCATCAGGTCGACCGACTTCTCCACTCGTATTTTCATGATATAGTTCATCAGACTGACCCCTGCAATCTTCGCGAACAAATTCGACAGATACGCCTCGCTGATATGATATTGCTCCGAAAAAGTTCTCAGGCTGAAACGTTTGGTACAGTCCTTCTGCACCTCCTCCATGATCCGCCGAATAATCTGCTCCCCGTTCTCCATACCTCTTTTTTCTTCTTTTTGCTCTTTGACTGCTGTTTTCTGTTCAGAAATGTCCTTCCACTCCTCCATGGCTTTCCGGATCGTATCATTCAGCTCTCCCTTGTCCACTGGTTTCAGCAGATAATCTACTGCTTTATAGCCCAGAGCGGCCTTTACATAGGTAAAGTCGTCATATCCGGACAGCATGATGAACTTTGTGGATGGGTGGTTCTCATACAGCTTCTGGCAAAGCTCACAGCTGGTTCCGCTGGGAAAGCGTACGTCTGAAATCACAATTTCCGGTTTTTCCTTCAGGAAAATTTCCTCGAATGCAGCCAGCGTTCCCGCCTCAAAAATCTCTTCAAACCCATGAGCGCCCTGATCCACCATTTTTAAGATCCCTTTTCGGATCCATCTCTCGTCGTCTGCCACTAACAGCTTCATATTCTCGCCCCATTTCTCTTATGCAGATCCTGCCCGTTCTTGTCTTATGCAACAGTTATTGCCTATTTTACCATAAAGATCGTTTTCATGAAAAGGGGAAGCTTTCCAGCCTCCCACTTTTCCATTTTTATGATTCTTTTTTATCATTCTATTTTATGATTTTCACTTGGAATCCTTTTTTCCTATTCTTCCTTCCTGGTCTGCTTCCAGATCTGATTAGCATAGATACTGAGCCCCGCCGTCAGAATTCCCTGGGTAATCGCCGTAAAAACAGCCATGGCAATTCCCTGGATACCGTCGCAGGTGCAGGTGGCAAAGATATAAATTCCACAGATGATCACACCCACCCCGCCCAGCACGATGGGAATCCATTTGTCCTTCACAACGTCCGCCTTTTTCATGCCCATCCCCACTAAGTAAAGCACCACCGCCACTGCCAAAAGCTCCGGTCTGATATACTGCATCAATTCTTCCATAAATCGTCTCCGCTTTTTTGTTCAGTCTATGACGGTTCCCGTCTTTCGGTGCATGTCTTTTCATCTGTTCCTGTAGAAAAAGCCCCCGTGATATCCTCACAGGAGCTCTTCCCGTCTGTCCATCCCTTAGGACAGTCTCTCTTTAAAATCCTCATAGCCGAAGGTTTTGACTACCCGGCAGCTTCCGTCTGCCTGTTCCCATACGATGTCCGGCAGACGCATCCCGTTGAAGGTATTGTTTTTCACCATGGAATAAATGGCCATATCCTGAAAGGTCAGCCGATCCCCCACGGAAAGTCTCTCATCAAAGGAGTAGCTCCCGATCCGGTCTCCTGCCAGGCAGGTAGGGCCTGCCAGAAGGTAGGTAAAGGCTTTTTCCCCGGGAAGCCCGGAACCTTTCAGCGGAGGCCGGTAGGGCATCTCCAGCACGTCCGGCATATGGCAGGCCGCTGAGGCGTCCAGGACCGCAATGCTTTCCCCATGCACCAGGTCTTCCACCGTGGTGATCAGCTCTCCTGCATTCAGCGCTACTGCTTCTCCGGGTTCCAGATAGACTTCCACGCCGTAAGTCTCCTTTACGTGGCGCACCAGGCGGATCAGACGCTCCCGGTCATAATCGTCCCGGGTAATGTGGTGGCCGCCTCCGAAATTGATCCATTTCATTTTGAAAAGCCAGGGGGCGAATTTCTCCTCCACTGCCTGAAGGGTGATCTCCAGGGCGTCCGAATTCTGCTCGCACAGAGTATGGAAATGGATTCCTTCCACAAAATCCGGAAGCTCTTCCGGAAGCTCTCTCTCTAAGATTCCAAGTCTGGAGCCTTCCGCGCAGGGGTCGTAGATTCCGTCCCCCTCCTGGGTGGAGCACTCCGGGTTGATGCGGATTCCAGCGCTCTTTCCGGCAGCCTGAACACGTTTGCCGAATTTCTCAAGCTGGGTCATGGAATTAAAAATAATATGATCGCAGCAGTCCAGGATCTCCTGAAACTCCTCTTCCTTGTAAGCCGGGGAGAAAATGTGGTTTTCCTTGCCCATCTCTTCCTTTCCAAGCCGTGCCTCATAAAGACCGCTGGCCGTGGCTCCGTCCAGGTATTCTCCGATCAGAGGGTAGCAGTCATACATGGAAAAGGCTTTCTGAGCCAGAAGAATCCGGCAGCCCGCCTTTTCCTTCACTTCCTTTAAAATCTTCAGATTATGAAGCAGCGCTTTCTCCTGCACCACATAGCAGGGGGTTCTCAGATCTTCCTTCCGCATCAGTCCACCAGCACCGGATTCTCTTCCACCTTCCAGGGAAGTCCGAATTTATTCAGAGCGTCCATGAAGGGATCCGGATCGAATTCTTCGATATTATAGACGCCTTTCTTGTCCCAGGTCTTGGTCAAAAGCATCATAGCGCCGATCATAGCCGGAACTCCGGTGGTGTAAGCCACCGCCTGGGAACCTACCTCTTTGTAACATTCCTGATGGTCGCAGACGTTGTAGATGTAGATGCTCTTTTCCTTTCCATCCTTCTTTCCGGTGAAAATACATCCGATATTAGTTTTTCCTTTTGTCCTGGGGCCTAAGGACGCCGGGTCCGGAAGGACGGCTTTCAAAAACTGCAGAGGCACGATCTCCCTGCCCTCATACATAATGGGCTCGATGGAGGTCATTCCCACGTTTTCCAGACATTTCAGATGAGTCAGGTAGCTCTGGCCAAAGGTCATAAAGAAGCGGATTCTCTTGATTCCCGGGATATTGAGCGCCAGAGATTCGATCTCCTCATGATGCAGCAGGTACATATCCTTCTCTCCCACTTCCGGGAAATTGTAAACTCTCTTGATCTCCATGGGCTCGGTCTCTACCCAGTGACCGTCCTCCCAGTAGGAGCCTTTTGCAGATACCTCGCGGATATTGATCTCCGGATTGAAGTTCGTGGCAAAGGGATAGCCATGGTCGCCGCCGTTGCAGTCCAGAATGTCGATGTAATTGATCTCGTCAAAATAATGCTTCAGCGCATAAGCGGAAAACACGCTGGTCACGCCCGGATCGAAGCCGCTTCCCAGAAGGGCGGTGATCCCGGCCTTTTCATAGCGCTCCCGATATGCCCACTGCCACTTGTACTCGAATTTCGCCGTATCCTCCGGCTCATAGTTGGCCGTGTCCACGTAATCCGTCTTGGTTGCCAGGCAGGCGTCCATGATGGTCAGATCCTGATAGGGCAGCGCCAGATTCAGAACCACATCCGGTTTTTCCTTCTCGATCAGGGCGATGAGCTCGTCTGTGTGATCCGCGTCCACCTGAGCTGTGGTGATCTTCGCGCTGGTGGTTCCTTCAAGCTTTTCCTTCAGCGCCTCGCATTTGGATACGGTACGGCTGGCAATGCAGATCTCGTCGAACACCGCGCTGTTCTGGCAGCATTTGTGAATTGCTACGCTGGCTACTCCGCCGCACCCGATTACTAATACTTTTCCCATGTTTTTGTCCTCCTTGCTCTGTACTTTTTTATCCTTACTGATCAATAAATTTCTGTAAAAGCTTTCTTTAATACCGTTTTTCGTTTCTCTATGCTTCAAGCCGATTCCCTAAGGCAATCAGAAGCTCCCTCACGATCTTCCCGGCTACGGCTGTGGAAACGCCGCTCTGGTCGTAAGGCGGCGACAGCTCGTTGACGTCGCAGCCTACAATCCGCGCGTTCTTTGCCACCAGAAGAACCGCCTGCAAAAGCTCCTGAAAGCTCACTCCGCCTGCCTCCGGCGTCCCGGTTCCCGGAAATACAGATGGATCCAGCACGTCCAGATCCAGGGTGAAGTAAACCGGCTTTCCTTTCAGCTCCCCCAGAACCTCTGACAGCCCTTCAAAGCCAAATTTCTGCATCTTTACATGTCCTTCCTTTGCCCAGAGGAATTCCTCCCTGTCTCCGGAACGGATTCCAAATTGAAAGATCCTTCCATCCCCCAAAAATTCCCAGCATCTGCGCAGCACGCAGGCATGGGAGTTCTTTACCCCCAGGTAATCCTCCCGGAGATCCGCATGGGCATCAAAGTGGATGACGTGCAGATCCGGAAATTTTTCAAAAACCGCTTTCATGGCAGGCAAAGTCACCAGATGCTCCCCGCCGATCATGAACGGCAGCTTCCCGTCCTCCAGGATCGTTTCCGCTCTTCTTTTGATCTCTTTCAGGCAGTTCTCCGTATCCCCGATGGGCAGTTCCAGATCCCCGCTGTCAAACACGCTGCAGTCCAGAAGATCTGCGTCCTGATAAGGACTGTAGGTTTCAAGACAGTAAGACTCATTGCGGATGGCAGCGCTTCCGAACCGGGTTCCCGGGCGGTAGGAGGTGGTGGAATCGAAGGGCGCGCCGTAGAGAACGGTCTTTGCCTCCTCATATTCCGCCTCGCATCCGATAAAATTCACAATATTTTTATTCAACATCTCTTACAAGCTCCTCTACATAGGCTGGAAGCGCAAACACTCCACGGTGCAGGCGCGGAAGATAATATCTGGTCTGAATCCCCCGAAGATTCCAGGTCACCCCGTCCAGATCGTCGATGGGGTGATATTTCTTGGAGGAAAAACCGAACAGCCAATGGCCGGAAGGATAGGACGGGATGTGCGCCTGATAGATCCGGCTGACCGGGAAGGACTCGATAATCCTTTTGTGCATCCTTTGGCACTGATAAGCCTCCTCCGCATAAAACGGGCTCTCATTCTGATTGATCATGATCCCGTCCTCGTGGAGGGCGTTATAGCAGTTTCCGTAAAATTCCTTGGTAAACAGCCCCTCCGTATGACCGAACGGATTGGGGGAGTCAATGATAATCAGATCGTACTCATCGGTCTTTGACCTGACAAAACGCAGACCATCTTCATGATAAATGGTCACTCTGCTGTCATTTAAGCTGGAAGCAAGCTGCGGCAGATATTTCCTGCACACCTCAATCAAAAGCGGATCCGGCTCCACCACATCGATCTGCTGAATGGTATTGTACTTTGCCAGCTCACGCACTACGCCTCCGTCCCCTCCGCCGATCACCAACACCTTTTCCACTTTCGGGTGCACTGCCATGGGGACATGGGTGATCATCTCATGATAGATGAATTCATCCTTCTCCGTCAGCATCAGGTCTCCATCCGCCACCAGGATCTTTCCGAATTCCTTGGACTCCAGCACGTCGATCCTCTGGATCTCACTCTGTGCGCTGAACAGCTGCTTCTCGATCCGGATAGACAGTTTCACATTATCGGTATGTTCGTCTGAAAACCACATTTCCATGTTCTCATCTCCTCTCATAAACAGCCCTTGCGGCTGCTTTGCATTCCCGCAGCGCCGTTCATTTCACCAGGACATTGAGGCGCTCAATCTTCTCATCCTCGGGTCCTGTCATAGAACAGCCTTTTTCCTTGGCATACAAAATATATTCTATGATTTCTTTGGTGATCCTCTCCCCAGGAGCCAGGATCGGAATCCCTGGCGGGTAGCACATGACGAACTCCCCGCAGACTCGTCCCTCTGCCTTCGTAAGCTCCAGGCTCTCCGTTTCCGCATAAAAGGAATCCTGCGGTGTCATCACCACATCCGGCTCAATATACTCCTGGGTCAGCATGCCTGCTTTGTCTTTCTGGTATCTTCTCTTTACCTCAGAAAGGGCACTTACCAGGCGCTCCACCTCCTGCTTCCGGTCTCCGATGGAAAGATATGCCAAAATATTTCCGATATCCCCGAATTCGATCTGGATATCATACTCATCTCTCAGAATATCGTAAACCTCAATCCCAGCCAGTCCGATCTCCAGCGTATGGATGGACAGCTTCGTCCGGTCGAAGTCATAGATACTGTTGCCATTGATCAGCTCCTTAGAAAATGCATAGTACCCGCCGATCTTATTGATCTCATCCCGGGCATAATCCGCCAGCGCCACCACTCTCTCAAAGGCTTCCTTTCCTCTCAGGACCAGATTTCTCCTGGAAATATCCAGGCTGGACAGCAGCAGGTAGGAACCGCTGGTGGTCTGTGTCAAATTGATAATCGTACGCACATGACCTGCGCTGATCCCCTTTCCCGTCAGCAGCAGGGAACTCTGGGTCAGGCTGCCCCCAGATTTGTGCATACTCACCGACGCCATATCTGCCCCTGCGTCCATGGCGGAAACCGGCATATTTTCCCCGAAATAAAAATGCGTACCATGGGCTTCATCCACCAGAACCTTCATCCCGTGCTCATGTGCCAGCTTCACGATGGTCTTAAGGTCGGAACAGATCCCATAATAAGTAGGATTGTTCACGAACACAGCCACCGCATCCGGATTGTTCAGAATCGCCTGTTCTACCTGGGAAACCTTCATCCCCAGGGAAATTCCCAAAGAATTATCCACATCCGGATTCACATATTCCGGCTTTGCTCCACAAAGTACCAGGGAATTGATCACACTCCTGTGGACGTTTCTTGGAAGTATGATCTTATCCCCCTTTTTGCAGCATGAAAGAACCATCGCCTGTACGGCAGATGTCGTCCCTCCCACCATCAAAAAGGCATGCTCTGCATGAAACGCCTCCGCTGCCAGCTCTTCCGCTTCCTTGATCACAGATACCGGATGGCACAGGTTGTCCAGCGGCTTCATGGAATTCACATCAATGCTGACACAGCGCTCTCCCAAGAGCTCTACCAATTCCGGATTTCCTCTTCCATGCTTATGGCCCGGAACATCAAAGGGTACCACCCTCATCCTCCGGAACCGTTCCAGCGCCTCATAGATCGGGGCGCGTTCTTGTCTTAATTCACTCATCGCCAGGTTCCTTTCTTTTCCAACCACAAAAAGCCCGCTCTGATGACTTTGTATGGTGGTGGTTTATAACGCCGGAAAGCCTATGAAGCCCACTCCCAGCCGTTATATCCTCATCGCGTTTTCATTCCGTATCTTCTTGCCATCGCATAAATCTTTGCAACAAAAAAGATGCAAGAACGGAACTTTGGTATACATCTCCATTTTCTTGCATCTCATTATCTGTATATTCCCCTCTTCCCATGGAAAAGGATGCTCTCACATATTCACAGATAGCAGGTTTCGAGTCTATATAGCAAATATTTTACTTTTAATACTCTTATTGACCGTTTCACAAGTTGATGTTCTGTATACACATGGTTATAAAGTAACCAACTCATAAAATTTAAGCTCTTAACTTAATCAATAATGCAGCCTTTCGCTGCGTTAAATATTTGCATGGACCCAAGAATCTGCACTCCATACAATGCTCATTATAACATTGTTTGAAAAAATTGCAAGTGATTTTTCTGCTGTTTAACATGAAATTAACAAGAAAAATTTGCAGCTGTCATACAGAAAATTTTCAAAAACCCCGCAAACTTCAAGTTGACGTTTCCCCCATTCCATGCTATCATCATTAAGATCAAAGTATAACAAATCGCACTGAAAAGTCATACGGTTTTCCTGTTTCAGCATTAAACAGGCGTATGGCTTTTTTTACGGCAAAAAAGGAGTTTTACTATGGAAAAGAAAAACACATTCATGCAGACCAAACCAATCTTTTCCCTGCTGGTCTCCATGTCAGTCCCCATGATGCTGTCTATGCTGATCCAGTCACTCTACAACATCGTAGACAGCATCTACGTTTCCAGGCTTGGCACGGATGCCCTGACCGCCGTGTCCCTCGCCTATCCGCTGCAGAATACCATCGTCTCTGTGGCCGTCGGAATCGGCGTAGGCATCAGCTCTGCAATCTCCATTTACCTGGGTTCGGGAAATCAGGAGAACGCCAACCGCGCCGCTACCATCGGTGTAGCTTTGACGGTCGTTCACTGCATCCTGTTTGTATTGGCTGGCATTTTTATCACACGACCCTTTCTAATGCTTTTCACCGACGATCCGGTGATCCTTCGGGATGCCTGTGATTATACTTATATTGTCCTCTGCCTTTCCTTTGGCTGCCTGCTCCAGATCACCATGGAAAAGATCTTCCAGGGCATCGGCGAGATGAAGATCACCATGCTGCTCCTTGCCTCCGGCTGCATCATCAATATTATCCTGGATCCCATCCTGATCTTTGGGCTTTTGGGCTTTCCAGAGCTTGGCGTTGCAGGCGCTGCCATCGCCACGGTGATCGGGCAGATTGCCGCCTTCCTGCTATATATCGTGGTCTACCTGCGAAGACCCTTTGCCATCCAGATCCATCCGAAATACCTGCGCTTTGACCGGACGATCATCGGGCAGATCTACGGCGTTGGGATTCCGTCCAGTATCATGATGGCGCTGCCGTCCGTACTGATTAGCATTCTAAACCACATTTTAGGCGGATTCTCCGAGATCTATGTGGCAGTCCTGGGCGTCTACTACAAGCTCCAGACCTTCATCTATATGCCTGCCAACGGCATCGTCCAGGGAATGCGCCCGATCATCGGCTACAATTACGGCGCCGGGGAACACAAGCGGGTAAAGACCACCATCCGTTACAGCCTCCTCTGCGCCGCCGGGCTCATGCTCCTCGGCACCCTGCTGGCGCTTTTGATCCCTGCCCGGATCTTCTCTCTGTTCAACGCAGAGCAGGAGCTTTTGGACGCCGGAGTGATTGCCCTTCGCATCATCTGCCTGGGTTTTTTGGTATCCTCCATAGGTATCATCTATTCGGGAACCTTTGAAGCCTTGGGAATGGGCAGACATTCCCTGATCATTTCCCTGCTCCGGCAGTTTTTGGTCACCATTCCTTTGAGTTTCCTTCTGTCCTTTGGGCTGGGTCCGGTGGGGGTATGGATTTCCTTTCCGGCAGGGGAAATTGCCGCAGCTGTCGTGGCTTTTTTTCTGCTCCGGCATTATCAGGGGGGAGTGTATTCTCCCCTTTGAGAAACTTTTGATAGAAAAGGCGATCCTTGAATCGGATAGAAAATCAGCGGCAGGCTTGTCAAAATACTGCAAGTCTGCCGCTGATTTCTCATAAGCAATCAAAAACCAACAAGCTGCGAGAGTCAAAATGATGATATAAGATCTTCCACCCGAACCGAAAACCCTGGGTAAATTCCCACCGGGATCTCATCTTCAAAGGAATAAATTCCAGTATTACTGTCATGCTCAAAATCATAGACATTGACTATTTTCCGTTCCGGATTCACAATCCAGTATTCCCGTACTTTTGCTGTGCGGTATTTGAACAATTTCAGCCCATAATCGTTTTTCTGCGTACTGGGCGATACGATTTCGATAATCCAGTCCGGAGCCCCCTCACATCCCCGGTCAGACAGCTTGCTCTTGTCGCAGATTACGCTGATATCAGGCTCTACCCAGTTTTTATCGTTTCCGGTGAGATTGACGGCAAATGGAGCCGGAAGGACTTCACAGTGTCCATGGGAAGTCTCAATATACTGATCAATCGTTCTGGAAAGTTTTAAAATCATCTTTTGATGGATATAGCTGGGCGGTGCCATATCATACAGCTTCCCGTCAATCAGTTCCGCCCGTCTGCCTTCCGGAAGATTCCAGTAATCTTCCGCAGTATAAATCGATTCTTTGGATAATGGCATCGTATATCCCTCCTTTATATACGAGTATACGTTACTTTTGGAAGGCTTTCAAGGCGTAATCTTAGACGTGATGAAAATTTCACTGCTATCTGCGCCGCAATTTCTCAAACACCTCATTATAATACAACGCCTTTTCCACCGGCGTATTCGCCGGTATATGGTTTCCCACCGCCATTATGTACCCCGGACAGTCTCTTCCGATATCGATACACCGCTTCACATCCCGGTAAATATCCTCCCTGCTCCCCATCAGCAAAAAACGTGTATCTACGTTTCCGATCAAGACATGGGTCTTGCCAAACCGTTCCGCTGCGTATTTCAGATCCGTGGTGGGTTCCATCACAAACCCGTGGACGCCGCAGACCGCAATATCCTCCAGGAATTCCGTATAGGTTCCGTCAGAGGTGAAGATGATCTTCTTTCCTGCCTCAAGAAGCGGGGCAAAATATTTTTTATAGTTGGGGAACACATACCTGCGGTACCACTCCGGGGAGACAAAAGGACCGGAGGTCCAGACAATATCATCGTGGACTGTGATCACCGGAGCATCACAGTCCGCCAAGGCGTTGAAGTACTGCTGTACCCATGCCGCATAACGGTTCGCCGTCTCGCCAAATGCTTTTGCGTCTATCCCCAGCGCCATGAGCATCATATCCCATCCGAAAATTTCCAAAAGCCCTGAGACCAGGGTGATGTAGATTCCGGTGGTATTGACCAGATCCGCTCCTTCCCGGATGCATGTCTGGTAATCCTCGTTATACTCCCGCACCAATCCCCTGTGATCCAAGGATCCATAAACCTCCTGCGGCTGAAAATCAAGCAGTTCTTCCGGATCCTCAAAGGGGCACTGGATATCCGTGTCAAAATCGCTCCCGCCTTCCGCATATTCCGCGTGTCCCATGGAAGTGTGGCATTTTAAGAGAGCTCTTTTATCCGTGTAAACGTGCCAACGATACCCATAATCCCATGCCTTCCGAAAGCTGCTGCTGGCACGCAGCCTTTCCTGCTCTGTGCTTTCTTTTGTAATCCGGATTCCGGTGACCTGTTCCACCAGTCTCCAGTGTGTTTCTGCCGAATATTCTGTCCGTGGAATCCTATCCGGCATCTCAAGGTTAATCGCCGCCCATCCATCCTGATAAGACATGACAAGTTCCTCCTTTTCACAGTCCTTATTGACTTTTCTTTACAGACATCTTACTATGGTTTTAAACTGGAAACCATTCAATTTTGTGTGAAAAACATGGACTTTTTGCTATGAAAAAAACAATCATTTCCCTGCATCTTACCGATGTCTTTAATCAGTTAAATATTCAGATTCTGGAAAACGGGCTGTTTCGCGGTGACCGGAGTTGGTTTTATAATGACGTGATCTCAGATTTTAACCGGCTATACTTTATCATAGACGGGAGAGGCTTTCTGGAGGATAAAACCGGCAAATATCCACTACTTCCGGGTAAACTTTACCTGATCCCTGCCGTGACCCAATACACCTACCGCTGTCCGGATTTTGTAGAAAAATTTTATATTCACTTCCAGCTCCCCCTGTTTCCGGGAAAGGATTTGTTCGATGGAGTGGAGACATTTCTTTCCATGGATTATTCTCCAGAATTTCTTGAGAAGCTTCTTGGCGGGCTTAACCAAGGCTCCCTTTGTGGGCTTTTGGCGTTTAAGTCTACGCTCACAGATCTAATCCGTCAATTTCTCCAAATCTGTGAGCAAGACATTCCCTCCTACCTGAGCCAAACCATAACTGGCTATCACAGTCAGGAGGCAGTGATCCGTTATGTGGAAAAGCACCTCAGCAACCGGCTGAAAATTTCGGAAATCGCAGCTTTCCTCAACCGCCCCTATCATGAAGTATCTCGGGACTTTTTCCGGGATACCAGAATCGGGCTGAAGGCGTACATCGACCGGCTGCTGCTCCAGAAAGCAAAGTATCTTCTGCTCACCACGGACCGGACCATTTCGGAAATTGCCGAGGAGCTGAATTTCAGCGATGCCTACTATTTTTCCCGGTTTTTCAAAAAGTTTGAGACGATTCCTCCCAAAGAATACCGGAAACGGCATGAGGATCATTCCTAATCCAGGTGATAAATTTCTTCCATATCTGACCAGAATTCTCCTTGCAGCCGATCCTCCAACGGCTGCATGAGGGGCTTGACCAAATCCCACCATTTCTGAGTAGCCGGATCTGCCGCCATTTTCTCCATGTCCTTTGCGTAATCTTCCCCCGTATACTCAAAATACGCAAACAGATATTCTCCTCTGCTATAGATAGAATAATTCTCAAGATGACATTCCTTGATCATCTCGTTGACCCCCGGCAGTGGATTGGCATGATAATCTTTGTATGCCTGTACATTTTCTTTGGTAATCTTTATCATCTGACCAAATCTTTTCATAAGATACCATCCTTTCTTTCATCTAGGCTCTCACAGGAATATCTCTTCTGCGCCTCATCAAACAACGCCTCCACATTCTCCGGCGGTATATCCGGCAGGATTGCCTCATGGCTGGGGGACAGGATCAAACCCGTAGGAAAAATCGCGCGCAGCTCCCTCACTTTTTCCCGGACTTCCTGAGGAGATCCATGAACCAAAAGCTCCTGGGTATCTACACCCCCGCAGAAAGCCACTTTGCCTCCAAACTTCTCCTTCAGATTCTGCGGTTCCATTCCCGCTGCCAGCGCTTGAATGGGGTGGATCACATCCACACCTGCCTCAATAAGATCTGGAATTACGTCCACAATGGAACCGCAGGAATGATAGATCACCTTCAATCCATAGCTGTGAGCCTGCTCTACCAGCTTTCTGCATCCTGGCAGAATGAATTCCCGCACCATATCGGGAGACAGCATCAATCCCCTCTGACTCCCCATATCATTTCCGATCAAGACTGCGTTCAGCCTTCCTTTCGTCGCCTCATAAAAGATTTCAT
The DNA here is from genome assembly GCA_018713105.1 of Candidatus Limivivens merdigallinarum. Classification (GTDB taxonomy): domain Bacteria; phylum Bacillota; class Clostridia; order Lachnospirales; family Lachnospiraceae; genus Limivivens; species Limivivens merdigallinarum. The sequence goes on from DVFT01000137.1 coordinate 24,086, forward strand.
TTGCCTTCAAATAAAACTCCAGGATCTTGGCATCCACTGCCTTGTAAATCTCTGGGTTCGCTATCATATTCATCAAAGCATGTTCCATTCCAAATGCCGCACAGGTATCCTGGAAATGAGCAGACCAAAGCATACCAAGGCAGACCTTATCCTTGGGTACCATCTGAACTCGTCTCCTGCACTCCTGCACATCAATATAATTCTCAGGATCCGGCCATTCAAAAAAATCCAGATCACTAAGCTTTTCCGCATCCGCAAAGCATCCTGGAGCAGTCAAAGTCCTTTCCTGTGTATCTACCTGTCCCTCTCCATACCAGTCAAACGCCGCATAGATGGCAGACGCTGTGGGAGATTGGTAAGGAACCTCTACCGCATAGAAATCATCTCCCACCGCCAGCTTTAATTCATGGAGATTTTGCACCCCATAATGCTGAAACAACGCCGGCTGTGCCTGGATATCCGGCATTCCAAGCCACGCTGCCGGGCGATCGACATGTTCCCTGTTTACGGTTGCATAAAAACGTTCCAAACTGTTCATGATCCTTCCCCGCTTTCTGACTGTCCGTTTTCGCTGGTTCCATAAATTCCTGCAAGCCAGTAAATCACATAGGAAGCAAATCCGTGATTTAAGCTTCCCGTCGGCTTATCATGTTCCCATAAAGTTCCTGTCTGCTCTGCCATAGGCAAAAAGTAATCTTTGATGTTCTGGATCACCTTCGGATATTCTCCTGCACGATATAACAATTCAATGCGAAGGTAACTTCCGATAAAGGCATTGGTCGGAGCAATCCGCGGATATCTGTTGTTCTTCTTTCTTGCCGATCCGAACTCCTCAAGCAATGTGTTCCACAGCTCAGCATCTTCTTCCACGGTTGCAGTTCCTGTGAAAAATGCATAATATTGGCAGACCTCCGTGCTCTCCCCGGAATTTTGAACCCCCATACCGACACGTTCTTCGTGGTCTGTATAAAACTGCCCTTTTATTGAATGGGAACGAATCACATTTCGGAGACGGTCTGCCTTCTCCTCCCAAGCCGGATTCCCGTAGAGCTTCCCCGCCTCCCGAAGCATACGCATGTAGAGCATATTCGTAGGAAAATTCACACCATTCACCAAATCGGCATCATTGGCTCTGGACCATTCTACAAAAATCCATCCGTCCAGATTTTCCAACAGACCATACTCATTCTCATAATCAGAAAACCAGTCTGCCAGTGCCTCCACCGTTTTTTGCGCCTGTTCTGCTAAATCTCTTTTTCCTGTCCGCTCCGTATAATTCCAAAGCTCCAAAACAAACCACATCGCCCAATTTGGAATGAAATTCCCGTTATTGTGGTCAGCCGGGTAACACATAGGCAGCATTCCCTTTGGTATCTGTTCAAACTGATCATTTATAATGAAATTCTCCAAAAAGGCGTGTTCCAATACAGATTCTCCCGTAAGCACTGCTTCCACCTGGGCAGTGAAATAACTGTCACAAAGCCATCCTCCCCGCTCCCTGGAGGGACAATCCATAAAAAGATCCAGGGAATTGGCGCGAAAGCTTTCCAATGCCGCCTCATAAATCCTCGTAAGTTCCTTATCCTCCGGTAATAAAACCTTCCGCTTTACCGGTGGATGTTTATATTCAATCAGAGAGACTTTTTTAATCACACCTGCCCCTTTCACGATGACATTCAGATACTGCATCGTATAGGGAGCAAAACTCAACAGGCGATGCTCCCCTGTCTGAAGCTGATAAAAGAAACAGTTACAGCTCTGCATTCGAAGGAAATCGACTTTCCCATCTATCAGCACTTCGTCAAATTCCAGATAGACCTCGCTGTCCTGTTCTGCCTGAAGCTCTACGTCAATAAATCCCGTCCCATTGTAAGGGAACTGATAAATGGCATAGCCATTCTGGATTCTCTGGGAACCGCCCTGCTGCTTTTCCTTTTCTCCGGTAGTAAAAACAATTCTCTGTGCTTCCTCAGAAACGTGGCGTTCTACCTCTTCATACGAATATCCCAGCAGGAGCTCTCCAACCTGGAAGTAGGTTTCTTCTCCGATCAGTCCCGGCTGCTCCTGAGCAAATTCAGCCGTTCCCTGCTCCATTACTTCTTTTGCTTCTAATCTTTCGTAACCGGGATACCGAACCTCCCGCTTTAGATACCGTTTTTCTTCCTGAATACAGAGTCTTTCTTCCTCTGCCTCCCACCTGCAGTCCGTATAAACGTTTCCACTGTCACCTGGAAGCCGATATGCATCGATGAAAGCCCTCTGGAAGCTGTATCTCTGTACCCTTTGAATCCTTCTCTTCAGGTCATATGCCCGCATCCCGTCTTCTCCGGTATAAGCGATCACCCTATCCCCGCTTCGGATTTCCGCTGTCAGAAATGAGGGCTGATCTAAGGTGTCATAACTATTGATACCATAGCCCACCACCTCGATGGCTACAATGTTTTTCGGTTCTGTCAGATATTCTCCGATCTCATAGCAGTCCACCCTGTAAAATCCATGGGCTGTACGCGCCGGTCCCGCCGCCACGAATCTGCCGTTGATGAACACCCGGTAAATACTGGATGCAGCCAGATAAAGCCTTCCTCTTTCTATCCTGGGAAGGATGGCACGAAAGAGCAATTCACAGTTTTTTTCCAGTTCTCTTTCTTGTGCCCACACTGCTTCTGCCCTTTGAAACGAAAAAGAAATCATACTCTCACCCATCCTTTCTGTTGATCCGGTATGGCGCTTGCCGCCACACAAATTGTCCGGTATTCTCCGAATAACTCCGTGGGATATTCCGGAGATGCCTGACAGGTAGCGCAGTAAAAGTGATACAAAATACCGTTCTCATAAAAAATAGCAGGCTTATGGGCATGGTGATGGTCAAAGGCGCCTTCCGCTCCATGTCTCAGAATGGGAGCCTCAACCTTTTCCCAGTGGAGAAGATCCTCCGAAACTGCCAATCCCTCCTCTGCGTGATAGAGCCCATCCTCCTCCTGTTTTCCGATTCCATAATAAAAGCAAAGCCATTTGTCTCCATCACGCAGGATATACGGATCGGAAACAAACGTCTGATCCCACCCGTGTTGGGAGTTCTTCAGAATGGGATTCCCCTCAATGCGCTGCCAATGAAAGAAGTCTTTGGAAACCGCCATACCAATCTGTTCCTTCCAATGCTCAGCCTTATTTTTGGCATTATAAAATAAGTACCAGAAACCGCCTTTTTCTATCATACACGCCTTGTAAAGACCTCCTGCCTCCCAAGACTTCCCGTCCTTCCAGGAAAAGATTGGCTGATCCAGATAATGCCATTCCAAGAGCTTCTCATCTTCGCACCACGCCATTCCAATCTCTGCGGCTCCATCCTCATATCCTTCCCCCGGATAAGAGTGGTAGATCAGCCAATACCTGCCTTCTACCTTTCGAAGCTTAGGCATCGCCGCAAAACGGTCATCCGACTTCAAAACCCAGGTGACGGCGCCTCCGTTTTTATCCCATCTTGTACTTTCCGGACATCTTTTCAAAATCAATCCCTGAAATCTCCAATGGATCAGATCATTGCTGGATGCAAGCGCTGATTGATAGCCGATCCCGTCATATCCTGTATAGATCATATAATATCTGCCCTGATGCCAGAATACGAACGGAATATCTACAGACTTTTCATCGAACGCTCCCTTTTTCCCTGAGCCATGAACCACTGGTCTACTGTATCGGTATGGCGTCAGATATTTTTGAATGCTTTTGTCTGAATTTGAGATCATACTATGTGGTTCCTCCCCTCTCATTTTTCTCCAATTTCTGCGAAAATCCCAGGATCGGATAATGAGTTGCAAAATCGATTAGACAACGGCATCGCGGATTTTGACCAGGATAGGCACAAACGACGATCTTTCCTTTGGGTTCCCTCTTTAAATGAAGCGTGATTTCTTGCCTCCCTGTCATCTCATAACCAATGACCGGAATCTCTCCGCTTTCTTCTTTCACAGAAAACGGCAGTTCCTCTGCCCCTATCTCAGAAGCATACAGGCGGTCATAAACAGGAGCAAATGTAAGGGTCAGATCCTTTCCATGAAGCTCTGCCCCTGCAAGGTCTGGTGCATCGCAGAATGCTTTCTGAACTCCATAACATTTGGATAATACCTGTCTTGCCAGACGGTCTCCCAATACCAGATTGAATCCTCCGCTGTTGTGTATCATATCGGACAGATTTCCATCAATGGCGGGCAGTACATAAACCCCCGGAATCCGATGTGCCGCCTGGCGCTGAGCTTCCCTGATTTTACTCCAGTTTTCATCTTCCTCCCTGGAAATCGGAGGAACAAGATATCGGGACAGCTGGAATGTAAAAAAAGAAAGCTGTGGATTGTGTGTCCTTTCCCGAAGGTCTGTCACCATTTTTTCAAAACGCTCCAGATATCGGTCCGCATCCTGAATATGATTGGTATCCGCACATCCCTGATACCACAAAATTCCTTTGACCGTCTGTCCCTGAAGCCGGATCCTTCTCAACATATTTTCATACAGATCTCCTGTTTCTTCCGGATTCCATCGGGACAGTGGGGAACCTCCCAATGCCGTCTGGATCAGCCCAATCGGATATCCAAGTCTTTGACATAGAATTTTTGCAAAGGACAGATACGGAGAGGTTCCGCTGTTAGCCGGTTCCATATTCACTTCACAGTTTGCTTTGGTGGAATCATTTAATGGGTGCGCCGCCAATTCCCAATGTTCTTGATTGGAAAACAGATGGACACCCAGCATCGGCGGATCATAAGCAGTATCTTTTCCGTATCCCGCCGCATTACTCTGCCCCGCAATGACAAACAAATCACCCACCCCAAAATGTTTGACGCAATCTCCCCGGACTGCCCATTCATAAGGAGTCTCCTCCTCTTCCTTCAGGCAAGTTTCCAGCCTGTATAATCCCCCCTTTGGAATCCCTTCCAGAAGGATCTCCCAATGACATTTTTCCTTCTCCAGAACTGCTTCCTTCCAAAACACTACATTTTCTCCGGTATCCTCCCTCACAATCCTGGCATACACCTTTGCATAGTCACCCGGTTTTGTCTTGGTATACCTACCCTTTATCGTGACTGAGGCTTGATGATTTCTTTGCGGAAGAATCTGCCAATTTTCCAATCCTTCCAAAATTTCTGCCCCATACATTCTCATCTTTCACCTTCTATCCCCACAAGTTTATATCGGCTGCCCGGCTGCAAGATCATCTTAGCCCTGTAAAAGCCACCTTCTTTTCGTGCTGTCCATACGGTTCCGCCATCCTCCACCCGAAAAGCCCACAATGCCTCGATCGTACAGCTCCTCCTGCTTTTCGCCTCCAGGATTCCTTCTTTCAAACGCCCGTTTTCCCAAAAGAGTTCCACAAGATGACCTCCTTCCGTAATCAGCCCGCGAACCCATCCATCTTTCCACTCTTTGGGAAGAGCTGGAAGAAGCGTAATCTTTGTCAGTTTAGATCTTAAGAGCATCTCCGAAATTCCGGCAGTCACTCCAAAATTCCCGTCAATCTGAAAGATTTCCCGTTCTCCTGGCGACTCGCCAAGCGGAGGATGCAGACCAAACAAGTTTGGATAAATGCAGCGCTCCACAAACAGATCCAAATGTTTCTTGGCTTCTGCCCCCTCGTTTAACCTTGCATAAAAATTAACCAGCCATGCTTCATTCCATCCAATATAGTGCTTCACGCCCTCTGTCCGTCTTCTTAAAACGGTTTTTACTGCGTCCAAAAGCTCCGGTCTGGTGTCAAAATCAATCTGATGAAACGGGTGAAATCCTACCAGATGTGCAAAATGGCGATGATTCCTGTCACACTCCTCATAATCCTTACTCCATTCCATCAACTGTCCGAAGCTTCCAACCTGATATTCCGGCAGCTTAGAAAAAGCTTCCCCAATTTGTGCCGTCAAATCATCTTCCTGTCCAAGCTCCCTAGCAGCCGTTAATGTTTCCTCAAAAATCTCCCGGATCAAAGCCAGATCCATAGTGGCTGAATCACTGACCGCACATTCCCTTCCATCTTCATCAAAAAAGGTATTTTCCGGGGAGGTAGATGGAGAAGAATGGAGTCTTCCTTCTTCTTCATACATCCAGTCCAGGCAGAACCGGGCTGCCTCCCTCATGATCGGATAAGCGCACTCCTTGAGGAAATCCCGATCCATGGTAAACAGATAATGGCGGTACAAATGGGTTGCCAACCATACTCCTCCCATCGGCCAGTAGGACCATTTTACCTCTCCCTTCACCGGTGTGGTCTGTCTCCAGAGATCAATGTTGTGGCATGCTGCAAAGCCACGGCAGCCAAACGTCTCTTTGGCAGTCTGTTTTCCCGACTGCGCCGTTTCCCCGATCATCCGGACCAGAGGCTCTTCACACTCACTGAGGGCACATGGTCCTGTCAGCCAATAATTCATCTCCGTATTGATATTGACTGTCCAATTACTGCTCCACACAGACCGCACGTCCTCACACCAGATTCCCTGGAGATTTGCTGGCTGGCTGTAGGGATGTTCCATCCTTGAGGAAGCCAGCATGAGATACCTTCCATACTGGAACAGCAATTCATATATCTGATTGTTTTCTCCTAAGCTGAGTTGAACCCGTTCAAACAATTCTCTGTAAACCGCAAGATGCCGCTGAAAAAGCTCCTTTCCGGAGACTTCCATTGCCTGATCAAGAAGGCGCCGGCATTCCGCTTTCAGCTTTTCCACATTTTTCACAAGGGGTTTTCGGTATCCCCTGTATCCTGTCTGAATTGCTACATAAAGTGTGAGATCCGTGGCGTCTCTGATTTCCAGCGCCTGTTTTTGCTCCGTCCTTTTTCCGTCTCCCACGCAGCTTGCTGCTATCACAAACGGCATGCCTCCACCGTACAAAACGGGAGTTACGCTTTCCACATAATTAGGCTCTACATGGACAGGCGCCTCACCCATCAGCCACAAAAAATCCTGGCTTTGAATTTGATGCTTCAGCAGGCTGGACATTTCAATTCGTACTGAAAACGGCAGTTCGGAATGTACAGAGGTTACCAGCACATGATCTTTGCCGGAAAGAAAACTTTCCATTAAAATCGCCTGACCATTCCTCTGGATTGCTGTCTTGACACAGGCTGTATTTAGATTCAATTCCCGGTATATGCCCTCTTCTTCCTTAGGAAGTGAATCTCCTTGCTCCTTAGGCTTTACCGTTTCCTTGATTTCTTCCATAAACGTCATCGTCAGAAATCCAGCTGAAAGATAAGATTCATTATAAGTTCTTCCCGTCATCCGTTCCTGGACGATCTGCTCAGCCTCATAATTTTTCCCTTCTTTGATCAGGCGTCTTGCCTCTTCTATGGTTTCTCTTGCCACGAAGAGATGTTCCTCCTTATAAGGCTGTCCGGACCATAGAGTATCCGCATTCAGGGAAACCTTATATTGTGGAAAATTTCCATAGACCATAGCTCCGAAAGAACCGTTTCCCAAAGGAAGCGCTTCAGAAAATTTTGAAGCCGGAGTATGATAACAAAGTTTATATTCCATCGTTTTCTCCTATTCCGGCAGCAGCATCGGTATCTCTATAAGATCCCTTCTAGGCAGCATAGTCAGAGCCGACCAGATATCTCCATCCTTCCACACCGGTGTCAGCGGAAGCCGGATTTCAATCTGATTGAATCCCGGTTTTAAAGAAATCTTCGCATATCCGGAATTTCCTACCAGCCTGTCCGCGACTTTTCCATCTACTAGGATCTCTGCACAGTCGATCCTGCCATTCAGAATCATCAGATATCTTCCCGCTGCCTCTTTAGATACAGTCACTGCCGTCTGATAAATCAAAGTTCCATTGAATTCTGTTCTGGCTGCCCATTCCGTCAAATCAGGGAACTTTTCGCCTTCTTTTCTTTCCAACAAAAGCTGATCTGTTTCTTCCCCGATATTTTGGGCAGTAATCTTCCAATGTCCGGAAAGCGGAAAGCCGCTGCCATCAAGATTGGGTTCCTGTACGGCTTCTTTTATTTCCTGTTCCCTCCAAACCAAAATTTTGGACTCTCCAGGATTCAGACAGAGCTTGAATCTAACTTCTCCTGTCTGTTTCTGCTGAAAGGTTCTGTAGTAACAGTCTCTCATGGCATCATAAAGATACAGATAGTCTCCCGTCTTCTCACTGTGTACGGAAAGCTCCCCCTGAAACTTCTTTTTTGTGCTCTCGTTAAAGCAAAAGAGCTTCAAGGTTCCGTCGCTGTCCCAATATGGGTAGGTTCGAAGCCACGGGAACGTTCCGTTTACTTCCACCAGAGGTTTCCTGGTTTCCCTGATCCGTCCCGGCAGCTCTGCAAGGGAGACAACCTCAAATCCAGATAGCTGCTCTATCATCCATTCCTCTTCCTCTGTTTCTTCACAGATCCCTGTCGGAAGATTGTCTACAAATAAAATCTGCATTTTATCTTTGGAATGGATCAGAAATTTTGCCACCGAAGCAGGCAAAAACTCGCATCCTGGTATAATCAAGGTTCGGTATCTCTGTTCTGCCACACAGATTCCGCTGTAAGACCCTGACAGCGATGCCTCCTTCATACCATAAGGGTTTTCTTCTGCGAAAAGATCTGCCGGGACGATATCTGCATCCATCTGGTTTTCCAGTAAAACGCGCATTGGCTTTTGAAACAGCATTGCCTTTCCTGCCCACTCTGAATCCGCATGGTACAGAACTGCCACGTCTGCCGGATAACGTCCTCCTTGAAACATCCCGGCGATACGCTCCAGATAGGTCATAAGTGTTCCGAAGCAGGCAAACTGGGCATGATTTCCATGGGCATAAAAATGCGGAGGACAATCCGGATCCGGATAGGGCTTTACCGAAAATGCGTGAGGGACAAAGTGGTTGATTCCACGGCTTACCATATGATCCGCCAACCATTTCATCAGACCCACTCCCTCCTGCCAGCCATAGGCTCCGAAGATTTCACAGAGAGAATCCCCCTCTTTCTTCCGGTCAATATGTGCCAGGGAGCTTCCAAGCTTTGCCAGCCCATAATGGAAAAACTCCCCATCTCTGGAGGATGCCACCCATTGATGCTCTCCCTGATCCATCCCCGGCATGATCTGCTGGGTCACCACATCGATTCCCGCCATTCTCATATCCCCAAGACTTCTAAAATAATGACCGGTACTGCATCCCAGCCTCCCATGAGAATTGTCATCCTCCACAATATGTCCGATATGCCATACTCCATGTTCCCTGCACCAGTCTCCGATCTGACCGGAAAAAGACACCGACAGCTGCCGCGTCACTGCATCCATATATTCATAACGAATATGCGGGGTCTTTTCCCCGATTTGATACCAAAGGGCAGAAAGATAAGAAAGAAACTCCCGTTTCCAACGCCTCCTCAAACGTATCTCCAGCTCATCACTCCAGGGAATATAGGGCATGTCCTCCCCGAGTCTTGCCTGGAAACGATATCCGGGCAGATTGGAAAACTCCGGCTCATCCGAAAAGAATCCCTGAAAGGTGTTGCCGAAATCTGCCCCGTAATGTTCATAGTGAGGCTCATACACCCGGTCAATCAGAAGCTTCACGGAACGGCTGTCCAAAATATTGAAATAGTCCAGCTTTCCATTTCCATGCCTGGTGGTGTAGAATACCAGGATCCTCCACAGACCTTCCGGCACCTCCCATTTCAGCCATCCATTCTGCACACGGTCTGTCACATCCACGAAGGTATCCCAGATCAATTCTGTACTATCCGAATCCTTCCTTCTGCAAGCCAATACCCCTACCAGTGTATCGTCATCCTGCAGGATGCTTTTCACCAGCAGATACCCTGGAGAAAGTGATCCGCAGATATCCGTATTGTGAACCGTCAGAAACCGGGCTGACAGCGGATTCTTTCCGTCGGAAAAGGCTTTGTTCGCATGCCCTGTGGGAAAACGGTCGTCATCCAACAACCAGACCTGCATCCCGTGCTCTCTGGCAAAGTTCATGATCAGATCCATATCTTCCCACCATCCCGGACCTCCAAAGTCCGGATGCGGTCTTGCTTCCACACAAAAAGCCTTCAAATGGCTTTCATAAATTTTCTCCAATTCTGTCCTTATGTTCTCTTTTCCAGCTCCGCATTGCCAGAAAAATGGGAAAATCGGCTCTATCTTTTGTTTCATCATTCTCTATTCTCCCCGCTCCGTTCCAAAATCCGTGTCTCGAAAGGCTCCATGATCGGTTCCTGCAATCCTGTCCATCCTTCCGGGATAGTGATCGCCTGCCTGTCCCCCGAATGGTTCAGGATAAACAGATATTGCTTTTTTCTACCCTTCCGCACCTTCATCTCCACTTCTCTGCTGCCGCTCTCCCATCTTTGCAGCCCGCTGCACATCTTATCCGCCAAAAACTCCATCACTGTCTCATCCGGCTGTGTCCCCAGGTAGTACACAACTCCCTGCTGATAGCGGTTGACCGTGACGGCTGCTCTGCCGGAATAGTAGTCAGAAGCATACGTGACCACCGTCTCTGCCGTTGTTGGGGATAAGAGATCACACCATTTGAATCCAGTTCCCTCTTTCTCCTGATACCGAAGCTTTACACTCCTTCCCAGCAGACAATCGTATTCCTCCACCTCCACTCCAGCTACCTTGGACAGCTTTCCGGGAAGCGGTCCTTCACTCATGCAGACGTTCTGTTCATCCATGACTCCGGTCCGCATGGTGAGTACCAGGGTTCCCCCCTGTTTTACATAGTGTTCTAATTTTTCTTCCAGCTCTGGTGTCGTCAGATACAGAAGAGGTACGATCAAAAGGCGGTATTCCTCCAAACTGTCCTGCTCCGATAGAAAATCTACCGGTATCCCCCTGCGGTATAAGAGCTTATAAAAATCCAGGATTGTACCGACATAGGTAAGCTCTGGATGCTGAGGCTGCAGTTTGATCGCCCAATCCTCATCATAAGAGAACAAAATCCCGGCTTCTGCCTTGGTAATGATTCCATGTATGTCTTCCATAACCGGCGACAGCTTCCGAATGGCTTTTTGGATCTCGTAATACCGTCTCCCCGGTTTCCCCTGATGGGGCAGAATCCCATGCCAAAACTGTTCTGTGCCAAAGAGACAGGTTCTCCAGCGAAAATAGACGATGGTATCCGCTCCGTGCGCCACACACTGTGCCGTCCACAGTTCATTCTGCCCTGGTTTCGGATTCGCTCCGATTACCGTTCCTCCTGTAGCTCCAGACTGCAGTTCCATCATCCAGAAATTTTTCTTTTTCACAGAACGGATAAAATCCATACAGGCTGCCACCTCAAAGGGAGGCTGACCGGATGGATCAAAATAATAGCCCGTGGGATACTGATCGTTGGAGGCAAAATCCAGGTCAGCCGCCAGCTTAAAATAATCGGTTTTATCATAGAACCCCATAAGATTGTGGGTAATCTTCTGATGGGGCGCTGTTTTCCGGATAATCTCGATCTGTATTCTCTGAAAATCAATGACCAGGTCTGAGGTAAACCGCTTCCAGTCCAGCAGCAGAGAAGGATTGTGGGCTGTGGGAGTCTTTCTCGGTGCAGGTATCTGTGAAAAAGAATCATAGGTCTGGCTCCAAAATACCGTTCCCCAACTTTCATTTACCCGGTCAATGCTCTGATACTTCTTCTCCAGCCACTCATCAAACGCCCTTCGGCAGCTTTCACACATACATAAATCCTCATGGCTGTTTCCCAGCTCATTATCAATCTGCCAGCCGATCACATAGGGATTTTCCCTATAATGTTCCGCCATGGCGGTTACAAGCTTTTTGATATAGTTCCGGTAAACGGGATTGCTCTGGCAGTCATGATGCCTGCCGCCAAAGCTTTTTTGATGACCAAAAGAATCCACCGGTAAAATCTCTGGAAATCTGTCAATCAGCCATGCAGGCGGTGCTGCCGTTGGGGTTCCAAGCACTGTATAAATACCGTATTTCCCCAATAGGCTGACCGCTTCATCCAGCCATCCAAATTCAAACCTCCCTTCCACCGACTCTATCTTGTGCCAGGCGAACTCTGCCATACGCACTACCTGTATTCCAAGGTCCTTCATCAGTCTGGCGTCCGTCTCCCATCTCTCTCTCGGCCAATGCTCGGGATAGTAATCCACTCCAAATTTCAGAGATTCCATCACTGTCTCCACAGATGTCATAGTTCTCCTCCTCTCTGCTAACCTTTGATGGCTCCCGCCACCATTCCGTCAATAATATATTTCTGTCCCAGCAGATAGACAATGACTGCCGGTAAGGTACACAGCAGAATATAAGCGCATACCATGTTCCACTGGCTGTTGTACTGCCCCATAAAATTGTATACACCAAGGACAATCGTCCAGTTTTTGGAACTCTGAATTAAGTAAAGGGGCATCTGGAAATCATTCCAAACAAATACGAACTGTGTGATAAACAGGGTCACAATGATCGGCTTTAACAGCGGCAGCATAATCCGAATAAAAAGCTGCCAGGGGGAACATCCATCCATGATTCCAGCCTCATCCATGTCCTTCGGCACTGTCGTCACGAATCCGTGTACCATAAAAACCGTCTGGGGAATAAACATTGCCGTGTAAACCAGAATCAAGCCTACATAGGAATCCATCATATGAATTTTCTGGAGAACCTGAACCAAGGCAATGATCTGGACCGGAACAACCATTCCTGCCAGAAAGAAGGCATAGATCTTTTTGTTCAGAAAATCCATGTTCCGGTTCAGCACATAGCCGGCAATCGTTCCCAAAAATACAGACAGCCCGATACTCACCACAGTGATGAGAATACTGTTAAAAAAAGACCTCACAATATTCGTTTCCCGGAAAACCTCTGCAAAATTGCCAAATTCCCAGGACTCTGGAAGATTCAGCGTCAGGACTGTAGTCTCCGCCGGTGTCTTCAGCGAGTTTACAATAATCAAAACCAGGGGAATCAAAATGATCAGGCTGAGCACCCACAGGAGCACCTCTCCCAAGTGCAGTCTCCATCTTCTCGCTTTCATAATGTCTTCGCCTCCCATCTGCTAAATCCCTTCTTGATCAGCCCAAAGCAGATCACCACCAGAATCGTCAGCATAACATTGGCAGCACATCCGGTGGAAAGCGCTCCGCTTCCAAAGTAAGAATAAATCGTGGTATTCAAAACCTGAGTGGACATTCCAGGTCCTCCATTTGTCAATGCGATAATCAGGTCAAATACCTTCAGCCCTCCTATGATACACAAAAGAACATTGATGCTTACGGAAGAAATCATCAATGGAAGGGTAATCTTCCAAAAGGTATTCCATCCGTTTGCCCCATCGATCAAAGCCGCCTCATAGCAATCCCGCGGGACAGCCTGCAGACCTGCCAGATAAATTACCATACAGTATCCGGCACCTTTCCAGATATCCACCACCATGACCATTGCCATAGCTGTAGATTTGTTTCCCAACCAGTCGAAATGCCCTAGTTCCTTGGAGAACATTCCAAGAAACTGACTGATAATTCCTTGGTCCGGCAGAAGCATCGCGCGGAAGATTTCCGCCACGATCAGTGTACTCAGAATTACCGGCAGGTAATAAATCGCACGGAGTACATTTTTGGTTTTCAGCTTCTGATTCAGTGCCAATGCCAGACCAAATCCGATCACGTTTTTCATAATCGTCGTGATAATCGTAAAAGAGAAGGTATTTTTCATCCCTGTCATAAAACGGTTCTGCTGAATAAGCTGCAGGTAATTGCGAAATCCCACAAAATTCAGTTCGGTGCCGGAATAGATTGTCTTATCTGTAAATGAATAGATCACTCCCAAGATTCCGGGTACTATATAAAATACCAGGTATACCAGCAGAGTGATCAGCAAAAAGTATCTGGGGTACATCTTCTTTTTGATCATAGTATCTCCACTTCCTTTCGCAAGTTTTCTGTATCACCGCCATATACAAACAATGAGGCATGCTTTTTATCGCACGCCTCATAAATCCACTCTTTTTAGAAGCCTTCCAATCCAAGAGAAACGCAGATGGAATAGCGGAAGTCATCGTACTGGGTACAGAAATCTTCCGGCGTAAGGTCGCCCATGTAAACCTCCTGCATCAGAGAACAGAAGGTATCCCAATCCTGTCCCTGTACAATCGCGTTGTGTGCAACATGCAGCCCATAAGTTCCATCGGAAATCTGCTCCATCAGCTTCTGGGTGGAGGCGCACATACCATTGCTGACAATATCCTTGAAGATAGAAGAAGCACCCAGCCCATCGTAAAATTCCTGAAGATTTTCGTCTTCGCAGCACCAGTTGAAAAAGTGCTTGCACACATCGATGTTTTCGCTGTTCCTGTTAACATAGAGTTCACAGCAGGTAGACTGATAGATCGTGTCGTTCTCGCCGATATAGTAGGGGATCAGCTCCAGTTTATCAGAAGTTCCTTCTCCATAGGTATTATCCATTGTAGTCAGCCAGGAGGTCAGACCTATGCTGAATCCGCATTCATTATTGGCAACGGCATCCATCATGCCATCCCAGGTCTGGGACATAAAATTATCTCCGAAATATCCTGCTGCTGCCCAGTCGCTGACGTCCTGCAGCATTGCCTTAAAGCTTTCACTGTCCGCATAATGTATCTGATTGGTATTAAATTTTTCAATCAGATCCGGATCCTTCTGCATGTCCGCATATAATCCGGAAGAGGTGATATTTCCGCACATCCAAGAATCACCAGCTCCACTGTAAAATGGAATATAGCCATTCTCCAGGAGCACATCAAAACATGCCACCAATTCTTCTTTCGAAGTGGGAACCTCCAGCCCACATGCCTCCAAAACCTCTTTATTGGCACAGAAGCCCCAATAGTCCTGGGATGCCAGCGGCAGCCCGTACAGCTTTCCGTCTGTGTAAAGGAAACCGCTGGTATCGCTGATCTTCTCTACCCAAGGTTCATTGGACATGTCAACCAGCATTTCATCCGCCCTCATATAGGTCAATTCTGACGGAGACGCAGAGTTCATGGTAATATCAGCCAATTCACCGGTGGCAAACTGGGATTTAATTACTTCGGAAGCTGTTTCCGCCGGAAGGATATTTACCTCAATCTCCACTCCGAATTCGTCGCTGTACTTATCCACCATAGCCTGATAGGTATCGTTCCACCAATCCTCCGCCGTGGTCAGTGTAATTTTCCTTCCCTCCAGATCCTCTCTGGTCATCTCATAGATTCCGGAAGCTTCTGTCTCTCCTTCGCTGCTGGCGCTGCTCAAAATACCGTTTCCCATGAGCGTTGCAGTAAACAGGGATCCCAATGCCAACGATGCGATCAATCTTCTGACTTTTCTGTGTTTCATATTGTTCTCCTTTCTCTGTACACGTTTTATTTATCTAAATTATACAAAATCTTATTTAGGGCATGAATGGATATTCTTAATTTTGTACATGTACTTTTTTAATATCCCATTAAAATTATACATTTTCTC
>DVFT01000138.1 GCA_018713105.1 Candidatus Limivivens merdigallinarum
AAAGACAGGCTCTTGTTTTGGAAGGAACGCTCCACTATCTCCCTGTCCAGACATGTTTTCACGAATAGGGACAGGGAAAAAGCTGAAAGAAAGATGAGGATGGGATCAATGGAAAAAGAAAAACAGTTAGAGCCAAAGTTACTTCGCAGGGAAGTTTTTTGTGTAAAGTGTCCGAAACGGATTGTGGTAGGTGATCCTTATTATTTTGAAACAGTACCGCCAGAGAGGTTAAAGAAGCTGGTGGCAGATTATACACTGCCTAAATCTTATGAGGCCAGGCTGGTATTGTCTCAGTACGAAATGCATGATTTTGGAGTATATCAAACGAATGCAGTACAAATTTATTTAGCACCGGGGAAAGATGTAGATGTTTATGCTGCAGAAAAAATGTATGCAGATCAGCATATTGACCGGAGAAAAATCGGGGTTGATACCGCAAGATATATTATAGGGATTGATGAACGTTTGGAAGAATTTCATACAGGGGCAGACGGTTACTGGGGAGATGCTTGTGAGTATTCCCATACAAAAAATGAGAGAAAGCAGGTAGACGGAATGATGATTATGATGACCATGCCGGAAGAGGTATCTTTTGCGGCAATGAAACAGAGTATGTATGGTCTTTTTGAAGGGGTACAGCCTATGCGGATCCCAGGCAGACAAAAGCCGGCAAAGAAACAAAAACAGCCGGAAAGATAAAAACAGAAGTTTCATAAAAGAAAGCGGTGGCTTTTTGACAGGATAAACGCCTATCCCGGCAGCTTGCAGGGAGAAGAAGTGAAACGGGCTGGAAAGAAAAGAATGCCTGTCGGGGCGTGCCTCCGGGGGCAAGGGCTCTTTCACCGGAAATTTTTCATAGAACAGAAAAGAAGGGAGTGGTAAGCGATGATTATCGGAATCGATCATGGATATTACGCCATCAAAACAAAGCAGGTGTGTTTCCCGACAGGGATCATCCGGTATGAATACGAACCCTATACCATGCAGAATGTCCTCCAGTACCGGGGAGAATATTATGTGTGTGGGACTGGGAGACAGACCTTGGTAAAGGACAAGACCGCCAACGACAATTATTATCTCTTGACGCTGGCAGCATTGGCGCAGGAGATCCGAAAGAGAAAAGGGGAAAAGTCAGCGAAGGTTGTTCTTGCAGCCGGGCTTCCCCTTACCGGGTTTGGGAGGGAAAAGCAGAAATTCAAAGAGTATCTGTTTCGGAAGGAACAGCCTGTCCGCTTTTTCTATGAAGGGGAACGCTATGAAATCCAGATTGAGGATGTGAAACTATTCCCCCAGGGATATTCAGCCCTGGCTCTTTATCCAGAGTATTTAAAAGATGAGCCTTCTGTGCTTCTTGTGGATATCGGAGGCTGGACGGTGGACTTGATGCGTCTGGATAATGCGGTTCCTAATGCGGCTACCTGCCGCAGTCTGGAACTGGGTGTGATCCGTTGTATGGATGAGATCAGGGAACAGGTAAGGAGAAATACAGGGCTGTCGGTAACGGAGACGCAGATCGAGCGTGTTTTACATGGAAAACCCAGCAGTATGCCTGTGGAAGTGGTGTCTTTGATTGAAAAACAAGGCAGGCTTTATATTGAAAAAATCCTGTCTGCGATCACCGAGGCAGGCTTTGATCTGCGGGCAGTCCCTTCCGTTTTCATGGGAGGCGGTGCCGCTATTTTTAAACATCGTGTAAGCGAGCAGGACCGCCTGTGTCGCCCGATTTACCTGACGGACGTCCATGCCAACGCTGCCGGATATGAACGAATAGTGGGGCAGATGAGAACGCTGTGAGCCGCCCGGTCTTTTCTTTTCGCCCCAATCTGAAGAACCCAGAGCATGAAAGAGCGTGGCAGCTTTTGATGGATGTTCCGGCAGGGCAGAGAAACCAGTATCTGGTGGAGGTGATCTTAAAACAAGAAGAGAGGGGAACTTTAAAAAGGCTCATTCAGGAAGCTGTTCGGGAAGAACTGAAAAGTGGCGGTGTGGAACGGATGCCAGCACAGGAAAAGGAAGAAATTCCCGATCAGATGCTGGATTTTTTATTTCAGATGGAGCAAGAGTAAAGGGGGTGAGGCTTATGGGCAAGGAAAGTATGGCATTGTTGGATATGCTTTGGTTTTGCATACATTTGACATGGATTCTTTAGTGGGTATTGTGAATAGCTTTCTTTCAAATTTTGGAGTATGTTGTGTATAACAAAACGAAAGGGGAAAACGCTTATGGCAGAGATGAAGAACCTATGCGGAAAGATCCCGGTGGAATTACATGAGAAGGTACGAGCCGAGATCGAAGAAAAGGAAACGAGTACACAGATATTTATCCAGCAGGTAATCGAAGAACACTTTAACAGACTGGAAGGCAAAGGAGAAGAGAGCATGGAAAAAAGAACATTAGCAGTGCAGATCACCGAGGAATTATTCCAAAGAGTCAAATGGGCAGTCGCAAAGGAGGGCATCAAACAGAAAGATTTTATCATCCGCATCATCGAAAAAGCGGTGGAAGAGGTAGAAGCCAAATGGCAGGAACTAGATCAGCCGGAGGAAATCGAAGAAACAGACAATTTGGAAGAAGCGGAAGATACTAGTGAAGAAGAGGTGGTGGAAGCCGCAGGGGAAGAGATGGATGCAGAAATTTCTGAGGATGCAGAGGAAGAAGAGATTCCAGAATCCGAGGAAGAAATCGAAGAAATCGCATAATGCCAAACAAATAGAACTATAAAACCAGCAGTCGGTGTGGAGAAAAAACCATGCCGCCTGTTTTTTTATTCAGCAAAGGAGGTTGATAGCCGCAACCATTCGATTTTTTGATTTATTCAGCGGGATCGGGGGATTCCGGGAAGGGTTAAGACGTGCAGGCGGTTTTACCTGTGTGGGACACTGCGAGGTGGATGCTTATGCGGATAAGAACTACCGATTGCTGTTCGACACAGAAGGGGAGTGGTTTTGCAATGACGCAAGAACAATCGAAACTGAACGAATGCCGGACTTTGATCTGTTGTGTGCAGGATTTCCTTGCCAGGCATTCTCTATCGCCGGAAAGCGGGAAGGATTTGCAGATGCCAGAGGAACTTTGTTCTTCGAGATTGCCAGACTGGTTGCAGACAAGCGACCTGCGTATTTCATCCTTGAAAATGTTCCCGGACTGCTTTCGCATGACAAAGGCAGGACGTTTCACACCATCCTCAGTACGTTATCTGAGCTGGGGTACGGTGTGGAATGGAAAGTGCTTAACAGCAAGGATTTTGGAGTCCCCCAATCCAGAAAACGGGTGTATCTTGTCGGATATCTTGATCGAAGATGTGCCGGAAAAATATTACCTTTCCCAGCAGCAAATGGAACGCCTCTTGTACAAATCCAGACAGGAAGGCAAGGGGAACGGATCTACAACGCTGAAGGACTAAGCTGTACCCTGACCTCCGGAGCCGGAGGCGTGGGCGGTAAGACAGGGTTGTATGAAGTAGGTGTTCCCATCAAGGAGAATACCAAGCAGGGATATAAGATGGCGTATCCAGGAGACAGCATTGACTTAGGATATGCAGGCATGAATACCAGAAGAGGGCGTGTGGGACATCAAATCGCCCATACCCTTACCACAGGAATCCAGCAGGGAACGCTTCATTTTGTGGATCTGTCTCCTCCGCCTCTTGTCACAGAGCAGTGCAGGTGTCTGAATACCAGACAGTCCGGCATCCATAATCATAAAGGGGAATGCTCCGGTGTCTTAAAAGAGGAAGGCGCCAGGGCAGTGCTGACTCCGGGAAGAGAAGAAACCCGGCAGAATGGCCGGAGGATGAAGGAGCCGGAAGAGCCAATGTTCACCATTACTGCCACAGATCGCCATGGAGTTGCCTATCGGGGAAGAATCCGGAAGTTAGTACCCAGGGAGTGCCTGCGGCTGCAGGGGTTTTACGACTGGCAGATTGACCGCATAGAACAGGAAACTTCAGACAGCCAGCTTTATAAACAGGCTGGAAACGGAGTAACGGTCAACGTGATCGAAGCCATCGGAACACTTCTGCGGCAGACAGATGCAGAAATTCGGGCAGAGGATGAAAAGATAAAGAGGTAAGGCAGCATGGCAATTGGAATTCAGGATCAGTATTTTGGTACAGAGATTGAGATGACAGGGATCACCAGACAGAGGGCGGCGGAGAAAGTGGCAGAACTGTTTGGGACAAGGGCAGTTTGCGACGGTGGATATTATGGAGTCTGGTCTGTGACAGATCAGGAAGGAAAGAAATGGAAGTTCATGTATGATGGAAGCATTTATACGGAACGCAGGGAGCGTGGACGCATGGTTCCTGCCGGAAGTGAATACAGCACCGAAATGGTCAGTCCGAAACTGTCCTATGGAGAAATGGGGAAGCTGCAGGAAGTGGTGCGGTGTTTGAGACACCATGGGGCGAAGGTAAATGCATCCTGCGGGCAGCATGTACATGTGGACGCTTCCAACCACACTCCAAGAAGCCTCAAAAATGCTATGACCATTATGTATTCCAAAGAGGACATTCTGTTCAAGGCATTGAAGGTACAGACATCAAGAGAACAGGAGTATTGCCAGAAGGTACGCCCCATTGTGCTGGAGAAGATCCGCCGGATGCCAAACAGCACCATTTCCATGGAAAAGTTGAAACGGGTATGGTATGAGGGCAGGGACGGAAGCAATAGTCATTATGACAGCACCCGGTACTATGCGTTGAACCTTCATGCAGTGTTTTCCAAAGGAACTTTGGAGTGGAGATGTTTTGAGAGTACCCTCCATGCAGGTAAGATACGGGCAAATATTACCCTGGCCCTTGCTATTTCAGCCCAGGCCATCAATCAGAAATGCACCCAGATGCGGAAAACGGAGATCACAGAAAATCCGGCATTTACCTTCCGAACTTTTTTGTTACGGTTGGGGCTGATTGGACCGGAATATAAAAATGTCCGGGAACATCTGCTTGCCAATCTGGAAGGAGACCGGGCATGGAGATATGACCGCAGTACCTATGAATGTTTGAATCGAAATCATCGGGCAGAGGATGCCCGTTAGGAGGTAAGAGATGAAAGAAACCTATTATTTTGCCTATGGTAGCAACATGAATTTAGACCAGATGGCCTATCGCTGTCCGGCAGCTTCCGTAGTGGAGAATGTCAAACTGGATGGATATCGTCTGACCTTTTGTGGCAGAGGGAAAGGAAGCGGTGTTGCCACTATTTTGCCGGAAGAGGGCAGCCAGGTGGAAGGAGTGCTTTGGAAGATCACACCGGAGTGTGAAAAAAGCCTGGACTTTTATGAAAGGTATCCCCATCTGTATGGGAAGGAACCTGTTCTGGTTCAGGGGAAGGATGGTGTGAAGCGGGAAGTCATGGCATATACCATGAATGCACCTTATAAGGATCAGCCGGCCATCCCTTCGGATCTTTATTTTATGGGGATCGTGGAAGGCTGCCATCAGAATGGGATTTCCAGCCGATCAATCACCGACGCGTTAAAGCGTACAAGGCAGGAAGTAGGCAGAGAGAAACCCAGTCACAAGAAAACAGAAGTCAGCAGATAACAAAGCCGCAGGGGAAAGCCTCTGCGGTATTTTTAACAAAAAAAGGAGAATGCAATGAAGAGCAGAACTATCAAAACAAGACTTGCAGCCTTCGGGCTCGCACTGCTCATGGGGCTTAGTCCGTTTGGGAACTTAGCGGATGTCCATGCGGCAGAAACCAAAAATCCGTCAGAGCCAGTGACGGAGAGCGCAGAAATATCGGAAACGGAACAGACAGAGAAAGTTTCAGAAGCTGCAAAATATGGGGTAACAGCAGAAGATATCACGAAAGACATTTCCGACAAGGATTTTATGGCAGAGACTTGTATGGAAGGCATCCATTACAATTCAGAACAAGAGGATGTTACCCTGGAACGTATTGAAAAAGAGGATGGAAGCGCCTACCATCCTGACCAGGCAGGCACTTATATTGCAACCTACTGGGTTGTGCCAAAGGATGCGCGTGACAGCTATTCTGTGAGCAGAAAGATCATCCTGACGGATACGGAAGGGCAAGCCCATACAGAAGAAAATGGCGGTCAGAAACAGAAGGAGGATACGAATTCTGAAGAAGATTCGGAGACGCCTGTGCAGGAAATACCGGATGTGGAAGTGACAGTATCCGGGGAAGAGGCAGATGCACAGGCAGCAAGGGAACTGGAAGAAAAGATCGAGGATGGGGAAGTGATGATGCTTTCCGGTGCGGAAAACACGTTCCGAGCAAGGGAAACCGTACATCTGGAAAAAGGGGAGACCATCTATTATCCAAGTTATATTGGAAATTACTTAACCTGCTGGTTTACGGTCAATGGAAAGATCGCTTACTGTCTGGAATCCCATCGTTCCTCACCGCCCAGTGGTGACTATGTGGCACAGGTACTGGACAGCAATAAGAACTTGCAGAAGGTGCTGTATTATGGTTATGGCGGCGCCGGGGATATTACAGGCAGTTATTTGTCTGGGAAAAGTGCAGAAGAGAAATATGTATATACCCACATCGCAGCCAGCTATGCCTATGCAGGTGAGGCAGGATTTACAGGATGTAAGTATGAAGATCTGGTAAACGCAGGCGTGATTGCCTATATTGACCACCTGTTTGCTATGGAAGAGCCGCCGAAGGGGGAAATTTCTCTTTCCAAGACTTCTGTAAAAGCAGTCCGAAATGGAAATGTACAGAAAACACCGGATATCA
>DVFT01000139.1 GCA_018713105.1 Candidatus Limivivens merdigallinarum
TCAGGTTCTGTAGTATGCCAGTATCCTACAAGAGGAGTATAACAAAGAAAAAGAAGAAGCGGGAGATTATCCGAAAAAGGGTTTCATAACCCCATCGGTGCCTTTCGCAGAAAGGTGGTTTATAAGAATGAAGAAAACCGATCATTATGAGCAATGGTGCGAAGAATGGCGTCAGAGATTTCTGGCTGAGGATGTGGAGGAATTAAGAAGAAAGATCCCGGAGCTGGAAGACCGAGGGGATGCCTTGTCTATATGTCATTTCGGACGGAGATACCTGATCCGGAAAGATACGGGGGAGATCCTGGCACAGGACGGGACGGAACCGATGCGGTATCAGGTGAAGCTGAATATTTACACACTGTTCGGATATGTGCAGAAGGGAGCATCCTTAAGGGGACAGTGGGTGCCTTTCTCGGAGCTTCCCCATTCCCGTCCGTTCGTTCCGGCTTTTCAGAAAGGGATCGTGGAAGCGTTTGCAGGGACATTTGCCGGTCATGTTTCAGAGCTTCGGACGGCATATGAACGGATAGGCGGGAAGACACTGCCGTTTTCAGACGCAGGAGGAGAGATTTACGGGTTTGACTGCATTCCCATGAGATGCTTTTTCTGGGACAGGGATGAGGAATTTGACGCTTCCGCCAACCTTCTCTTTGATGCAGGTGCGTCAGATTTTATCCACATCGAAAGTATTGTGACCATCGCCGGGGAGGGGATTCGGAGACTGGCAGAAGCGGCAGGACTGCCCGAAAATCCAAGACTGTACTGAGGTCGCACTTGACTGGGCGGAAGGATACAGGTAGAATGAATGTTAGCAAGGAGGAACGTATATGGAATATACCTTTTATGCCATGTTAGGCTATGTACTGGGCAGCATTCCGTTCGGCTATCTGATCCCGCATTGGCTGAAGGGCGTGGACGTCCGGAAACTGAGCCGGGATGGAAATCCAGGGACTGCCAATGCTTTTTTGTTCGGAGGTTTCTTCTGCGGCTGCCTGGTTCTGATTTTTGACCTGACGAAGGGAGCGCTTCCGCTGTTTTTGGCAGCCAGGAATGTGGATGTGACCGGTATGGCGTTTGCGCTGATCATGGCGGCGCCGGTGGTGGGGCACGCTTACCCGGTTTTTGAAAAGACGAAAGGCGGAGGGAAAGCAATCGCGGTATCCTTTGGAGTACTGCTGGGGCTGATGCCGTTCTCCCCTTGTCTGTTTGTATTGGCATTCTGGTATTTGTTTTACTCTCTGGTCATTGTGATCAAGCCGCACAGCCTCCGGACGATAGCGGCTTATTTCTGCTGGACGGTTTCAGAACTGTTCCTGCAGAAAAACAGATCGATGATTCTTGGCGTCTCATTGATTGCCGCAGTGGTCATCCGAAGACATTTCAGGGAGGTACGTGCACTGGAGCAGAAGGAAATTAAAATTTTGTTTGGAAAAGGATGAGAGATGAAAGTATTGATTTTATCCTGCAATACCGGCGGCGGACACAATGCCGCCGGAAGTGCAGTGAAGGAAAGGCTGCTGGCAGAGGGGCATGAGGCAGAGGTTTTCGATTATTTGACGCTGTCTGGCAAACGGACCTCCCGGCTGGTGGGAGATCTTTATGTGGATATTGTCAAAGGGGCTCCAAGGCTTTTTGGGGCAGCCTATCATCTGGGTATGGCGGTAAGCCGTATTTCGAAGAAATCACCGGTTTATTATGCAAATGCGGTGATGGGGAAGTATCTCAGAAAATATTTAAAGGCAAATCCGGTGGACGCCATCGTCATGCCCCACCTTTATCCGGCGGAGACGCTCTGTTATTTGAAGAGAAAAGGGGTAAAGCTTCCCCTTACGGTGGCGGTTATGACGGATTATACCTGCATCCCGTTTTGGGAGGAGACGGATTGCGACTATTATATCGTCCCCCACTCGGATCTGGTGCCGGAGTGTGAGAAGAGAGGAATTCCCGGGGAGAAGCTGATTCCCCTTGGAATTCCGGTAAGCCCCAGATTTCTGGAAGAGATCCCTGGGGAACAGGCGAAAGCCCATCTGGGATTTTCAAGGGACAAGAAGCTGCACCTGCTTTTGGGCGGAAGCATGGGGGCAGGAAAGCTGGTGGCGCTGGCAAAAGGCGTTTACCGGAAAAACGGTAAAAAAGACGAGATCGCAGTGATCTGCGGGAGTAATTTCAAGGTACGGGGAAAACTGGAAAAGGAATTTTCCGGCTGTAAGAACGTGCGCATTTACGGGCATACGGATGTCATGTACCTGTTTATGAAGGCAGCGGATATCATTTATACGAAGCCGGGCGGGCTGACCTCCACGGAGGCGGCTGTGGTGCGAAAGCCATTGGTGCATACCTTCCCGATCCCGGGCTGTGAGACAGCCAACCGGCGCTTTTTCGTCAGCCGCGGAATGTCGGTTTCTGCCCGGACTGTAAAGGGTCTGGTATCGGCGGGATATAAGCTTCTGCATTCCAAGAAGAAGAAAAAGCGGATGAAAGGGGAACAGGCCAAGCAGATCCGTCGCAGTTCTGCAGAAGCACTGGTGAACTTTCTGGAAGAAAAGGTAGAAGAAAGAAAAGGAGAAAAGGTAGAATGAATCAGGAAAAATTGTCAAGGGTAATCTCTGCGATGGGCGAAGCCGGGATCGATCTGTTTTTGCTCTCGGATCCGATGTCGGTCTACTATCTGACGGGCAAAAAGCTTACCTGCCTTGAGCGGATGATGGTTCTCCTCCTGGATTGCGAAGGGAATCACAGACTGGTAATCGGAAGGCTGTTTCCGCAGGATGAAGAGGAGCTGGGCGTGAAAGTCGTCTATTTTGACGATACCGACGACTGCGTGGAAATTCTGGCAGGGGAAATGCGGAAAGGATGCCGTATCGGGATCGACAAGAGCTGGCCGTCCGGGTTCCTGCTTCGGCTGATGGAGCTGAGGGCGGGGGAGAGCTATGTCAATGCTTCCAGCCTCATTGACAAGATTCGCCAGATCAAGAGTAAGGACGAACAGGACAAGATGCGCAAAGCCTCTGCAGTCAATGATGAGTGTATCGGAGAACTGATAAAACGTCTGCCAAAGGATATGACAGAGCTGGAAGCGGGAGATGAGCTTCTCTCTATCTATCTGGATCATGGGGCAGAGGGACATTCCTTTGATCCCATCATCGCCTATGGAGAGCATGCCGCCGATCCACATCATGAGCCGGATCATTCCAAGGGAGATTACGGAGATGCGGTGGTGATCGATGTGGGATGCCTGGTAGACGGATACTGTGCGGATATGACGAGGACGGTATTCTTAGGCGAAGCTACCGATCAGGCGAAGGAGATTTACCGGATCGTCAGGGAGGCAAACCGCCGGGGGATTGAGGCTGTAAAACCGGGAGTGCGTTTTGCAGATGTGGACCGGGCTGCACGAAGCTATATTGAGGAGATGGGATATGGTTCCTATTTTACGCACCGGACGGGGCACTGCATCGGGATGGAGGTTCATGAGTTCGGGGATGTGTCCTCTGTCAATGAGGAGATCCTGAAGCCGGGGATGATTTTTTCTGTGGAACCTGGAATCTATGTGCCGGGAACGGCAGGGGTTCGGATCGAGGATCTGGTCCTGGTGACGGAGGACGGCGCAGAGGTTCTGAATCATTTTACCAAGGATCTCATTGAAATCCCTTGGGAAGAGGAGAAGTAAAAAGAAAAACCGGTTAGGAAGGTACGGATACGATGAATGGATTGAGTCAAAAGAGATACCTGAAGCTGTCACCTCCCACAAAGGAGGATCAGCGCTCCTTCCGCCAGAGGATTCTGGACGGGCTGGGGATGGAAGAGGGACAGGTGAGGATTCCGGCGTCTGCGCTGAGAAGCCTGTATCCTCTCTGTGAGGAAGCTGGATGGGAGCTGACGGTTTCTCTGGGTTTTGACGGGTTTTCCTGGGTTGTCCTCAATCTGGAGAAGGGAGATACTGCTGGTGAACACTTAGGGATCGCGGTGGATCTTGGGAGCACGACCGTGGTGCTAAGCCTTATGGATATGAATACCGGGGAGAGCCTTGGGAAAGTCAGCGTCTTCAACCGCCAGATTGCCCATGGGCAGGATATCCTATCCCGGATCTTCTACAGCAAGGATCATCCGGAAGCGTTGGAGGAGCTTCGCCTTAACACGGTGAAAAGCATTCAGGAGGGTATGGAGCTCTTGTCAGGGGAGACCGGAAAGAAAGCATCGAAGGCGCTTTCTATGGTAATAGCCGGAAACACTGCCATGATCCATTTTCTGGTTGGAATGGATGCATTCTCCGTTTTCGCGGCGCCCTATGCGGTGAGGGCGGATCGGACGGGGTTTTTGGCAGCCGGGGAGCTTGGAATCCCTATTTCCGGCTATGTGTACTGTTTCCCGGCGAAGGCGAACTACCTGGGCGGCGACATCATCAGCGGCTTGACGGCTGTGGGAATTCAGAAAAAGGAGAAGGTGAACGTCTTCTTCGATGTGGGCACCAACGGGGAACTGGTGGTGGGAAACCGGGAGTTTCTGGTCTGCGGAGCCGGAGCTGCGGGACCTGCCCTGGAAGGAGAAGTGGTAAAAACCGGGATGCGTGCTGTGGATGGAGCCGTGGATGCGGTATCCATGGAAGACGGGGCGATCCGCCTTCATACCATCGGGGAAAAGCCGCCGATTGGAATCTGCGGTTCCGGGATCGTGGATCTGGTGGCTGAGCTGTTTCTAAGCGGCTGGATTGACTTCAGGGGAAGGTATGTGGAGGAAGCGTCTCCGTGGATCCAATACGATGGCGAGTATGAGGAATATGCGGTGGAATATGCCCCGGGGCTTAAGTTTTATCAGAGTGATATTGAGGAGTTTTTGCGGACCAAGGCAGCCGCTTACACGATGATGGAGTATATCCTGGATGCGGTAGGGCTCACCCTTGACGATGTGGAGGGATTTTATATGGCAGGGGCTTTCGGAGCCCATATCCGCAAGGAATCTGCCGTGGCGATCGGGATGTACCCGGATGTGGAGCTTGGACGGATCCACCAGGTGGGAAACAGTTCCCTTCTGGGGGCAGAACAGATGCTCCTTGACCGAAGCCTCCTTAGAGAGGCCGAAGGGATTCTGGATCTCATGGAATATGTGCAGTTTGGGGCGGTGGATAATTTCCTGCAGATTATGAACGCAGCCATGGCACTGCCCCATATGGATCTGGGACGGTTCCCCGCGGTACAGAAGGAACTTCTGCGCAGGCAAACGCAAAAAGAAAAGAAATAAAAAGTCAAAAAAGTAGTTGACATTTGGGAGATTATAAGATATACTGGCAGAGTTCGCGGCGGAATAGCTCAGTTGGCTAGAGCATACGGTTCATACCCGTAGTGTCGAGAGTTCGAATCTCCCTTCCGCTACTGTGAATAGCCCAGTGTATGCTGGGCTTTTTTTGTGCCAGCCGTATTTTTCTGTTGATTTTTAGAATGATGTTTAGTATATTAATGTATAGCATAGGAGGAAAGAATATGCAGACGTTAGTCAAAGTGGTTGTCGATGCCATGGGCGGAGACAATGCGCCGGCAGAGGTGGTGAAGGGGGCCGTGGATGCCGTGAATGCACGGAAGGACATCAAAGTCATCCTGACAGGTCAGAAGCCTCTGGTGGAGAGAGAATTGCAGAAGTATACGTTTCCCAAAGAGCAGGTGGAGTTGGTCCATGCATCCGAAGTGATTGAGATGGCAGAGCCGCCTGTGAATGCCGTTCGAACCAAGAGGGATTCCTCCCTGGTGGTGGGGATGAATCTGGTGAGGCGCGGGGAGGCAGATGCGTTGGTTTCAGCAGGGAGTACAGGAGCTGTCCTCGTGGGAGGACAGGTTCTCGTGGGCAGGCTCAAAGGAGTGGAGCGTCCTCCGCTTGCGCCCCTGATTCCCACGAAGAACGGGGTGAGTCTCCTGGTGGACTGCGGCGCCAATGTGGATGCCAGACCGTCCCACCTGCTCCAGTTCGCGAAGATGGGATCCATCTATATGGAGCATGTGGTGGGGATCAAGAATCCCCGTGTCGGGATCGTCAACATCGGCGCAGAGGAGGAGAAAGGCAACGCGTTGGTAAAAGAGACGTTCCCGCTTCTTAAGGAATGCGGGGATATCAACTTTATCGGCAGCGTGGAAGCCAGGGATATCCCATCCGGTGTCTGTGACGTGATCGTGTGTGAGGCTTTTGTGGGAAATGTAATTCTGAAGCTTTACGAAGGGGTGGCTTCGACACTGATCGGCAAGGTGAAGGAGGGACTGATGTCCGATCTTCGCAGCAAGGTCGGTGCACTTCTCATAAAGCCTGCGCTGAAGACAACGCTGAAGTCTTTTGACAGCAGCAAGTACGGCGGAGCTCCGCTTCTGGGACTGAAAGGGCTGGTGGTCAAGACCCACGGAAGCTCGAAAGCAGGGGAGATCAAAAATTCCATTATACAGTGCGTTCAGTTTAAACAGCAGGAGATCAACGAAAAGATCAAGGAACGTATCTGAAAGGCTTGGAAGGGCAAATGGGCTTCCTGGCAGATTTAAGAAAAAGATGTAAGAGAGGATTGATGTTATGGAATTCGAAAAATTACAGCAAATTATTGCCGAGGTATTGAATGTAGATGCGGACGAGATTACCCCGGAGACTACATTTGTGGATGATTTGGGAGCAGACTCCCTGGACGTATTCCAGATTATTATGGGCATCGAGGAAGAATTTGACATTGAAATTCCCAATGAAGAGGCGGAGAAGATCGTATCCGTAGGGGATGCGGTAGAACAGATTAAAAACGCATTGAACTAAATGATGTGCTGCGAAAGGGATGTTTTGCAACATCCCTTTTTCATTCACAGCAATACAAGAAGGAGCAAAGTATGGAGCCAAATTTTTTTCATAAGTTAGAGGAAGCCAGCGGTTATACCTTCCAGAACAAGCTTTTGCTCAAGCAGGCGATGACGCACAGTTCCTACGCCAACGAGCGCCGCTATAAAAAGCTGAAGGATAATGAACGGCTGGAATTTTTGGGAGATGCCGTGCTGGAGGTCATCAGCAGCGAATATCTGTTTCGGCATTATCCCGAGCTGCCGGAGGGGGACTTGACGAAGCTTCGGGCAAGTATTGTGTGCGAGCCGACTTTGGCGATGTGCGCCGGGGAGCTGAAC
This sequence comes from Candidatus Limivivens merdigallinarum, assembly GCA_018713105.1. Taxonomy (GTDB): domain Bacteria; phylum Bacillota; class Clostridia; order Lachnospirales; family Lachnospiraceae; genus Limivivens; species Limivivens merdigallinarum. The sequence goes on from DVFT01000139.1 coordinate 7,134, forward strand.
CTGGGGGAATATCTGCTTCTGGGAAAAGGAGAGGAGCATACCGGAGGGAGAAACCGGAATTCCATCGTCTCCGACGCTATGGAGGCTTTGATCGGAGCAATCTATCTGGATGGTGGTTTTGCTAGCGCAAAAGAATTCGTACACCGTTTTATTATGACGGATATTGAGCACAAAAAACTCTTTTATGATAGCAAGACTATTCTGCAGGAGATTGTACAGAGAGATTTCAAGGATGAGGAGATCAGCTATGTACTCGCCGGAGAGGAAGGACCGGACCACGACAAGACCTTCTTGGTGGATCTGATGGTGGGAGAGAAGCATCTAAGCAGTGGAAAAGGCAGGACAAAGAAGGCGGCGGAGCAGGACGCGGCATATCACTGCCTGATCAAATGGAAAGGACAAGAAAAACATCCATGTATTTAAAAAGCATTGAGGTGCAGGGCTTTAAATCTTTTGCAAACAAGATCGTCTTTCAGTTTCATAATGGGATCACCGCCATTGTAGGTCCGAACGGCAGCGGAAAGAGTAATGTAGGCGATGCGGTTCGCTGGGTCTTAGGAGAGCAGAGTGCCAAACAGCTGAGAGGTGCCAGCATGCAGGACGTCATTTTTTCGGGAACGGAAAACCGTAAGCCCATGGGGTATGCCTCTGTGGCGATTACGTTGGACAATTCAGATCATCAGCTTCCTATTGAATTCAATGAAGTGACGGTGACCAGGAGAGTATACCGGTCCGGGGAGAGCGAGTATCTGATCAACGGCACGGCATGCCGGCTGAAAGACATCAACGAACTATTCTATGATACCGGCATTGGAAAAGAAGGCTATTCCATCATCGGTCAGGGACAGATTGACAAGATCCTAAGCGGAAAGCCGGAGGAGCGGCGTGAGCTTTTTGACGAAGCTGTGGGAATTGTGAAGTTCAAACGCCGAAAAGCGGCAGCGCAGAAAAAGCTGGAGGACGAACGGCAGAACCTGGTACGTGTCCGGGACATCCTTTCCGAGCTTACCCGACAGCTGGGACCTCTGGAAAAGCAATCCGAGACGGCAAAGCGCTATCTTGCCAAAAGGGAAGAGCTAAAGACGCTGGATGTCAATATGTTTCTTTTGGAAATGGAAGCGCACAAAGAGGAGATGGAGTCTCTTCTCTCGAAGCTGGATAACTCAAGCCGTGAGCTTCAGGAGGCAGAAGAAGCTTATGAGGCAATCCGCCGGAAATATGAGGCGGCAGAGCAGGAACTGGAGCAGTTAAGCCAGGAAGCAGCGAATAAGCAGCAGGAGGCAAACGACGGAAAGGTCCGTCAGCAGATGCTTCAGGGTCAGATGGATGTGCTGAAGGAGCAGATTAAGGCAGCACGGGAAAGCCAGGAGAACTTTCGGAGCCGGACCGGGACGATCGACCGGGAAATCAGCCTCCGCACGGAGCAGCTTGTATCTTCGGAGGACGAGCAGGCGGCCATTCTGGACGAAGTCCAGACGGCAGCAGAGGCTGAGGAAGAGACGGGACTGGAACAAGATGCGATCTTGGCATCCCTAAGCCACCTGGAGCAGGAGATCGAGGATGGAAAGAACGAGATCATCCGGCTTTTGAACCAGCGGGCATCCACCAAAGGGAAAATTCAGCGGTATGATACGATTCTGGAGCAGAACCAGATCCGGAAAGCTCAGGTCAGCCAGCAGGTGTTAAGGCTTAGAAGTGAGGAGAATGAGCAGGAGGATCAGCTTTCGGAGTTAAAGGAAAAATATCAGAAGATCAGCGAAAAAATCGAAAACCTGACCGAGAATAGCCGGGGGCTGGAGGAACAGGTGGAGGTGATCCGAAAGGAACTGATCGACGACAACCATCAAATGGAGAACGGTCAGGTCGCCTACCATCGGGAGGCGTCCAGGTTGGAATCCCTGAAAAATATCACGGAACGCTACGATGGATATGGAAACAGCATCCGCCGCGTGATGGAGCAGAAGGCAAAAGAGCCCGGGCTTCTGGGCGTGGTGGCAGATTTGATCAAGGTGGAGAAATCCTACGAGACCGCCATCGAGACGGCTCTCGGAGGCAGTATCCAGAACATCGTCACAAAAGACGAAGATACTGCCAAACGGATGATTGAGTTTTTGAAGAAACATAAATATGGGCGCGCCACCTTTCTGCCGCTGACCAGCATCAACGGACGCGGGCAATTCCAGGAGACGAAGGCGCTGAACGAAGAGGGCGTCATCGGCCTTGCCAGCACGCTTGTAAAGGCGGACAGCCAATACAGCGGCCTGATCCAGTACCTTCTGGGCAGGGTAGTGGTGGCGGATCATATCGACCATGCCATCCTGCTGGCGAGAAAATACAGGTATTCCCTGCGGATCGTCACGCTGGACGGCGAATCTTTAAGCCCGGGCGGTTCCATGACAGGAGGTGCCTTCAAGAATGCCAGCAATCTGCTGGGAAGGAGAAGGGAGATCGAGGAACTCTCTTCCAGTGTGGCTCTCCTGAAGAAGGATCTGGAGGCGCTCCAGCAGACCATCGATGGGAAGAGAAGGAAGAGAAACGAACTCCGGGACAAGATCGCAGCCTTAGGAGAACAGCTTCAGAAAGCTTATCTGGTCCAGAATACCACAAAGCTGGAAATCAGCCAAATGGAAGATAAGAAGCGGGAGACAACATCCGGATACCGCCATTTAAAAGAAGAAGGCTCGGAGATCGAGAGCCAGATGCGGGAGCTCACCGAAGAAAAGGCAAAGATCCAGGAGGAGCTTTCCCTGTCCGTACAGCGGGAAGAAGAGCTGAAGGCTTCCATCGAGAAGCTTCAGAAGGAACTAGAAGGGGAAAAAGAATCCTACGAAGAGCAGAAGAAGAAAGCGGAGTCCATTCACCTGAAGCTGGCAGGGGCGAAGCAGCGGCAGGAGTTCGTGCTGCAGACCATCGCCCGTATCAAGGGGGAGATCAAAAGCTTTAAGGCAGAAAAGCTCTCCGTGGAAGAGAACATTCAGGCAAAGGAGCAAGAAGCCAAAGAGAAGACAAAACAGATCGGCGAGATGGAGGGAGAAGTTGCCGCGCTTTCAGAACTCCAGAGAAAAGCCGAGGAGGAAATCAGAAGCTGCCAGGAGAAACAGAAGGAAAAAAGCCTGCAGCAGAAGGAATGTTTCCAAGAACGGGAAGCACTCTCAGAACGGAAAGGGCTGTTGGATAAAGAAAACTTCCGGCTGGCTTCCCAGAAAGAAAAGGCAGAGGAATGGAAGGAATCCCGGATCAACGATATCTGGGAAGAATATCAGCTGACGCCGGGAAGCGCCGCTGAATTAAAGAAGGAAGAGCTTACGGACCGGACAAGGCTTAAGGATCAGGTCCGTACCCTGAAAAACGAGATCAAGGCGCTGGGTAATGTCAACGTCAACGCCATTGATGAATTCCGGGAGCTGTCAGAACGACACGATTTCCTGAAAGGGCAGCATGACGACCTGGTGGAAGCAGAAAAATCCCTTTTGGAGGTGATCCGGGATCTGGATGAGGGAATGAGAAGCCAATTCCTGGAACGGTTTGCCCTGATCCAGAGGGAATTTGACAAAGCGTTCAAACAGCTTTTCGGCGGAGGACACGGAAGGCTTGAGCTGGTGGCGGAGGAGGATATCCTGGAAGCGGGAATCCGTATCATCTCCCAGCCGCCGGGCAAAAAGCTGCAGAATATGATGCAGCTTTCCGGCGGGGAGAAGGCGCTCACTGCCATCGCCCTGCTTTTTGCGATCCAGAACCTGAAGCCGTCGCCCTTCTGCCTGCTGGACGAGATCGAGGCGGCATTGGATGAGTCCAACGTCAGCCGCTACGCGAATTATCTGCGGAAGTTGACAAAAAACACACAGTTTATTATTATTACACACAGGAGAGGTACCATGGCAGTGGCTGACCGCCTTTACGGGATCACCATGCAGGAAAAAGGAGTTTCCGCCCTGGTATCTGTGAATCTGATAGAAGACGACCTGGATGAGTAGGGAGAAGGAGCAGGAAATCATGGGAGAAAAGAAAGGTTTTTTTAGACGCCTGGTGGAAGGGCTGACCAAGACGAGAGACAACATCGTCTCCGGGATCGATTCCATTTTCAGCGGATTTTCCAGTATTGATGAGGATTTCTATGAAGAGATCGAGGAGATCCTGGTGATGGGAGATCTGGGGATCAATGCCACCACGGCGATCATTGAGGACTTAAAGGAAAAAGTGAAGGAGCAGAAGATCAAGGAGCCGATGGAATGCAAGCAGCTTTTGATCGACAGCATCAAGGATCAGATGAACGTCGGGGAGACCGCCTACGAATTTGAGAATAGGAAATCCGTGGTGCTGATCATCGGGGTCAACGGCGTGGGCAAGACCACCAGCGTGGGCAAACTGGCGGGCAAGCTGAAGGACGAAGGCAAGAAGGTCATCATCGCCGCGGCAGATACCTTCCGCGCAGCTGCCGGGGAGCAGCTTTCAGAGTGGGCAAGTCGTGCCGGCGTGGAGATGATCGGCGGTCAGGAAGGCTCCGATCCGGCGGCAGTGGTCTACGACGCCATCCAGGCGGCAAAGGCAAGGCACGCGGATGTGCTGCTGTGCGACACTGCGGGAAGACTTCACAACAAGAAAAACCTGATGAATGAGCTGGGCAAGATCAACCGTGTCATCGAACGGGAATATCCGGAAGCTTACCGGGAAACCCTGGTGGTGCTGGATGGAACCACCGGGCAGAATGCCCTGGCGCAGGCAAGGGAATTCAAGGAGGTCGCAGATATCACAGGAATCATCCTCACCAAACTGGATGGAACGGCGAAGGGCGGCATCGCAGTGGCGATCCACTCGGAGCTGGGCATTCCGGTCAAATATATCGGAGTAGGCGAGAGCATCGACGATCTGCAGAAATTCAATGCCGATGAATTCGTCAACGCCTTGTTTAACGTAACGGAAGAATGAAGTACGAAATAGAAAGAAGGACTTGAAGAATGGATGCATTAACGATCGAGAAATTTGAAGAAGCCTTCGAGGTGGTCCGTCAGGCTGCCCAGGAGACGAAATTGGTATACAGCGACTATTTCAGCGTGCAGACAGGCAACAAGGTTTATCTGAAGCCGGAAAACATGCAGGTGACCGGGGCCTACAAGATCCGCGGCGCTTACTATAAGATCAGTACCTTAAGCCCGGAAGAGCGCGCCAAAGGTCTTGTGACGGCATCAGCCGGAAACCATGCCCAGGGAGTTGCCTACGCTGCACAGAAGTTCGGTGCACGTGCCGTCATCGTCATGCCGACGACGACCCCGCTGATCAAGGTCAACCGCACGAAAGGCTATGGGGCAGAGGTGGTTCTCCGGGGGGATGTCTATGACGAGGCATGTGATTATGCCAGGGAACTGGAGGAGACGGAAGGGCTGACCTTTATTCACCCCTTTGACGACCTGGAAGTGGCTACGGGACAGGGGACGATCGCCATGGAGATTGTAAAAGAGCTTCCGTTGGTGGACTATATCCTGGTTCCTATCGGCGGCGGCGGGCTTGCCACCGGAGTTTCCACCCTGGCGAAGCTTCTGAACCCGAAGATCAAGGTGATCGGTGTGGAACCGGAAGGGGCGAACTGTATGCAGGCATCCCTGAAGGCAGGGCATGTGGTGACGCTTCCAAATGTCAATACCATCGCCGACGGCACTGCGGTGAAAACCCCGGGAGAAAAGATTTTCCCCTACCTCCAGGCGAACCTGGACGAGGTCCTGACAGTAACCGACGATGAACTGATCGTGGCATTCCTGGATATGGTGGAGAACCACAAAATGATCGTTGAGAATTCCGGTCTCCTCACCGTGGCTGCCCTGAAACATTTGAAGCCGGAGGGAAAGAAAGTCGTCTCTATCTTAAGCGGCGGAAACATGGACGTGATCACGATGTCCTCTGTGGTGCAGCACGGTTTGATCCAGAGAGACCGTATCTTCACCGTATCCGTCCTGCTCCCGGATAAACCGGGTGAGCTGGTGCGTGTGGCATCTGTGATCGCAGGCGAGCAGGGCAATGTCATCAAGCTGGATCACAATCAGTTCTTCAGTACCAACCGTGCCAAGGCTGTGGAACTTAAGATTACCGTGGAGGCATTCGGCACAGAGCATAAGGAGCGGATCGTTGCAGCCCTCAAGGAGAAAGGCTACCGTCCCAAACTTACACTGGCAAACCTGTAAATTTTCGCGGACGGAACTTTTTGAAGTTTGTCAAGAAAAAATACTTGACAAAATAGATGCGATCCGTTATGATAACCAAGGTGACTCGTTTATGGAAAAATTTGTAGAACGTACTTTGCTTTATGATTTTTACGGAGAACTGCTTACGGAGCATCAGCAGAGCATCTATGAGGATGTGGTGCTGAACGATTATTCCTGTACGGAAGTGGCTGAGGAGCGTGGAGTCAGCCGCCAGGGGGTTCACGATCTGATCAAACGGTGCGATAAGATCCTGGCGGAATATGAAGAGAAGCTCCATCTGGTAGAACGGTTTCTGAAAATCAGGAGCAAGGTGATGGAGATTCGGGATAATCCCGATGCCTCCGGGAAGATCAAAGAGATTTCCAATGAAATTTTGGAGGAATTATAAGCATGGCATTTGAAAGCTTATCCGAAAAACTGCAGAATGTATTTAAAAATTTGCGGAGCAAGGGTCGCCTCACAGAAGCTGATGTAAAGACCGCCCTAAAGGAGGTCAAGCTTGCCCTTCTGGAAGCAGATGTCAGTTTCAAAGTAGTAAAACAGTTTATCAAATCCGTCCAGGAGCGTGCCATCGGGCAGGATGTCATGAACGGCTTGAATCCCGGGCAGATGGTGATAAAGATTGTCAACGAAGAGCTGGTAGCGCTGATGGGATCTGAAACCACAGAGCTGAAGCTTCTGCCCGCCAGTGAAGTCACGGTCATCATGATGGCAGGACTTCAGGGAGCAGGTAAGACCACCACCACGGCGAAGATCGCCGGAAAGCTCAAATCCAAGGGAAGGAAGCCCTTGCTGGCAGCCTGTGACGTCTATCGTCCGGCGGCAATCCAGCAGCTTCAGATCAACGGTGAGAAACAGGGCGTGGAAGTATTCTCCATGGGCGACAAGCAGAACCCTGTGGACATCGCCAAGGCAGCGCTGGAGCATGCCAAGCGCAGCGGATGCAACGTCTTGATCCTGGATACGGCAGGCAGGCTCCATGTGGATGAGAGCATGATGGAAGAGCTGCAGAACATCAAGAGCGCCATAGAGGTTCATCAGACGGTTCTGGTTGTAGACGCCATGACCGGACAGGATGCGGTGAACGTGGCGGAGATGTTCAACGAGAAGGTGGGGATCGACGGTGTCATCCTGACGAAGCTGGACGGCGATACGAGAGGCGGTGCAGCGCTTTCTATCAAAGCGACCTGCGGGAAACCGATTCTCTACGTCGGTATGGGTGAGAAACTTTCTGATCTGGAGCAGTTTTACCCGGATCGTATGGCATCCAGGATTTTGGGGATGGGCGATGTGATGACGCTCATCGAGAAAGCGCAGGCGAATATCGATGCTGAGAAGGCAAAGGATATGGAGCAGAAGCTCAAGAAAGCGCAGCTTGGATTTGACGACTATCTGGAGAGTATGAACCAGATGAAAAATATGGGAGGCATGAGAAAGCTTCTGGAAATGCTTCCTGGAATGGGCGGTTCCCAGTTAAAACAGATCGAGGACGCCATGGACGAAAAGAAAATGGCGCAGATCGAGGCAATGATTCTTTCCATGACGCCGAAGGAGCGGAGTAATCCAGATCTTCTGAATCCGTCCAGAAAGAAACGGATTGCCAAAGGCGCAGGAGTAGACATCAGCGAAGTCAACAAGATGGTCAAGCAGTTCGAGCAGTCCAGAAAGATGATGAAGCAGATGGGTCCGCTGATGGGCGGCAAAGCAGGTAAAAGAGGCAAGCTTCGGCTTCCCTTTTAACTAATATAATTATGAACCTTAAGGAGGTGAATTGAAATGGCAGTAAAGATCAGACTGAGAAGAATGGGTCAGAAGAAGGCTCCTTTCTATAGAATCATCGTTGCTGATTCCAGAGCTCCGAGAAACGGTAAATTCATCGAAGAAATCGGTACCTACAACCCGAATACCGATCCCAGTGAATTCAAAGTAAATGAGGAGTTGGCAAAGAAATGGCTTGCAAACGGCGCTCAGCCGACAGAAGTTGTTTCCAAACTGTTCAAGTTGGCCGGAATCGAGAAATAATTGCGAGAGGTGCGGACTATGAAAGAATTAGTGGAAGTAATTGCAAAATCTCTTGTTGAATTTCCGGAGGACGTTATCGTTACCGAAAAACAAAGTGGGAAGACCACCGTCCTGGAGCTTAAAGTTGCCGCTTCCGATATGGGTAAAGTGATCGGAAAGCAGGGCAGGATCGCTAAGGCGATCCGTTCCGTGGTGAAAGCGGCTGCGTCCAGGGAAGACAAAAAAATAGTGGTTGACATCCTGCAGTGATAGAAAGACCTCGTGAGACACGGGGTTTTTCTGGTGTATAGGGAAATTTTGATAGAAAAATGATGTTAGGGAGGAACCTATGGAAAACGTTAGGAAAAAGAGAGGACTGATCTGTTTCCTTTTTATGCTGGCAATGATGCTGGCTCTGCCGATCGGAGCGTCTGCGGCTACCAAGATTACAATGAACCGCTCCATCAAATACGCGAAAAAAGGCTATACGATTTTTGTGTATAACAAGATGAAAGGCAAAAATATCAAGGTCTATAAGCGGACAAACCCCAGAAAAGGAAGCTACTGCACCATCGAATACGGGGCAGCCATGGTGGTCAATACCAGCAAGCTCCGCACCGGTAAGAAATATACCATGCTTCCGGTCTATCTCAACAACCGCACCAGAAATGGGAAGATGGTAACCGGATATGTGAAGGTCAGCCAGGTGGGGATCAAGAGAGTCAATATGAAGAAGGCATCCACCAACAAGACGATCCGTAAGGCAATTTATTACGGATTCCGGCATCTCGGCACTCCGTTCCTTTTGGGAGCCGGAGATATCGACAATCAGATCGACTGCGCGAATTTTGTGAAAGCCATCTATGAGTATGCAGGCAAATCCATGCCCTACCCCCATACGGATTATCTGCAGCAGGTATGTTATGAAATTCCCAAGAGCAGGCTGAAGCCAGGAGATCTTGTCTTCTATCTCAAGAATGATACGTCCGGCCCTATCGACCATGTGGGAGTATACATAGGCTCAGGGTTGATGATCAATTCCTCAGGCCATTACGGAGATACCTATCCCCAGGGCGGTATTACCGTGAAGAGGATCAATTACGGCAACCGCAAACCGGTCAGATGCATGCGCATCCGGGGCTTGAGCTAAGGGGATTCTATGGAAGTTTTTTTTAAAGTAGGCGTCATCACTTCCCCGCATGGGATCCGTGGGGAAGTGAAGGTCTTCCCCACCACCGACGATCCGGCGCGTTTCAAAAAATTAAAAGAAGTGTTTCTGGATACAGGAAAGGAACGCATTGTGCTGCATATTGCACAGGTTAAGCTTTTCAAGCAGTTTGTGATCCTGAAATTCCGTGAATATGACAGCATCAATGAGGTGGAGAACTTTCGGAAAAAAGAGCTTTGGATTTCCCGAAGCCAGGCGGTTCCGCTTCAGAAGGATGAATATTTTATCGCAGACCTCATTGGTATCAGCGTGGAGCTGGAGGATGGCAGGATGCTCGGCGTTTTGAAGGACGTCATCCAGACGGGAGCGAATGATGTGTATGTGGTGGAATGTACAGATGGCAGGGAGGTCATGATTCCGGCGATCAAGGACTGCATTCTCAGTGTGGATGTGGAAGAAGGCAGGATGGTTGTGCATCTATTGAAAGGACTTATGGAACTATGAACTATCATGTGCTGACACTTTTCCCGGAAATGGTGGAAAACGGATTGAATACCAGCATCATCGGGAGGGCAATGGAGAAAGGGCTTTTGAGCCTGAATACCGTCAACATCCGGGACTACGCAGGAAACAAACACGGAAAGGTGGATGACTATCCTTACGGCGGAGGGGCCGGGATGGTCATGCAGGCAGAGCCTGTCTACCAGGCATACCTGGCAGTCCGCCAGAAAATCAGCAGTACCCCGCGGGTAGTCTACCTGACGCCTCAGGGAAGTGTGTTTACCCAGGAAAAGGCAAAGGAGCTGGCAAAAGAGGAGGATTTGGTCTTTCTCTGCGGCCATTATGAAGGGGTGGACGAACGCGTACTAGAGGAAATTGTGACAGATTATCTTTCGGTCGGAGACTATGTACTGACGGGCGGAGAGCTCCCTGCCATGGTCATTATCGATGCCGTTTCTAGGATGGTGCCGGGGGTTTTGAGCAATGAGAGCTCTGCATCGGAGGAATCGTTCAGCGGAAACCTTCTGGAGTATCCCCAATACAGCCGGCCAGAGGTTTGGAGGGATAAGGCAGTTCCGTCGGTTCTTCTCTCCGGACATCATGGAAATGTGGAGAAATGGCGAAGGGAACAGTCGGTCATGCGGACAGCGAAATGGAGACCGGATCTGCTGGAAAAGGCGGAGCTTACGGAACAAGAGAGAAAGATGATTCAGGAAATCTAAGGAAGTGACAGTGTGAAATGAAAGTATGGAAAAAAATCGGATTGCTGTTTTTATTTGTATTCATGCTGGGTATGTGCTCGGTTTCCGCTTTGGCGGCATATCCATCCAGCGTCTCCGCAAAGCATCCAATCATAGGATACCCGTTAAAGACGACACGGCTGAATGTGTATGAAGACAGCGGACTGACGGAGAAGAAGACCTCGCTGACCTATCGGAGCTACAGTATCCAGAAGATCAAAGGAGATGCGCTGTATGTAAAGTATAAGGTGGGAAGCAAATATCAGAAGGGCTGGGTATCGGCTGACAAATTTTTCTACGACAGGAGTTATGAGATGCAGCCCTCCTACGCAAACTCTTCGATTACCCTCTACAAAGCCAGGAGTATCCGTCAATCCTACGTGAAAATTCCAGCTTACACAGGCGGCATTACCCTTGCAGCCTGCCCGAAGTGGTACCAGACGGTATTCTATAGGAATGGGAACTATTATCTGGGCTGGACCAGGAAAAAGGTACAGGACAGCACAGTGCGCTATTCCATGGAGACGACCGAACAGCTTCTTGCCAATGGAACCTACGCCATTGCGCCGAGAAAATGGTCGAAGCGGTATCTGAGCGTAAATGCAGCAACGGGGACAATGTCAGTTGTAAAGTCAAACGAGGAATTGCTGCAGAGATTCGTACTGACCCATGTAAAGGACAATTATTATCAGATTGCGTTGGCAGATGGACAGGGCTATCTGGCTGTTTCCGGCGGTAAACTGGTGATTCAGGAGAAGGCGACTCAGTGGCTTTTGACCAGAACCGGACGGTATTTTTATCTGACAGACAAGAGCACCAAGAAACGCCTGGCTTATTCCTCGTCAGGTTTGGCACTGAATAAGGCAAGGAGCAGCAGTTACCAGATGTTTATCTTTACCAAGGACGAGGAAGAGCTGGATGTGGGGAATGTGACCGTATTCTCCCAGTATGACCCCAAATGGGGCGGTTCCACTTATGCCACCGGATATCTGGGCAGAAAGACCATCTCCACCTCAGGCTGCGGAGTAGTTGCGCTGGTAAATGCCATCTATGCGCTGAACGGCGAATACATTTCTCCTGAGTTTTTGGCGACCTATTCCAACAAATATGGTCATTACTATTATAATTCCGGTACTTCGGACAGCCTGTACCCGGCATTTGCAAAGTCCTACGGCAAGCGGTACCATTTCAAATGGGACGGCAAGGTGTATACGCAGGCGGAGCTGAAGGATCATATCCAGGCAGGCGGAGTGGCGGTCGCACTGGTTCCGGGACATTATATTGCCATTGTCAACTACCGGGAAAAGACCGATCAGTATCTGGTTCTGGACTCTGCAATTTACGGAAAGAGACCGACTACAATCTACGGAGACTGGGTATCGGCATCCACACTGACGGAAGGGACGATGAACTGCGAGTATTATCACCTTTTCAGCAGGAGATAACAGAAAAAAGACTTGCAATCTCCGGGAAAACATGGTAGAATTTAAAACGTTGTGAAGAAAGGATGGTCCTCTGTTACAGGACAATGTATTAAGAACATCCAAATTTTAAGGAGGAACACAATGAACGATATTATCAAGAACATCGAAGCTGCACAGCTCAAAGCAGAAGTGCCGGAGTTTCGAGTAGGCGATACCGTAAAGGTATATGCAAAGATCAAAGAGGGTAACCGTGAACGTATCCAGGTATTTGAAGGAACTGTTCTGAAGAAACAGGGCGGAAGCGTGAGAGCAACCTTCACAGTAAGAAAGACTTCCAACGGAATCGGCGTTGAGAAGACCTGGCCGCTGCATTCTCCGCATGTTGAGAAGGTGGAAGTAGTAAGACACGGACGTGTAAGACGTGCAAAGCTGAACTACCTGAGACAGCGCGTGGGCAAGAGCGCAAAGGTAAAAGAGTTAGTAAAATAAGAATAGACTGGGGACAACTACTTAAAGTAATTGTCCCTTGTTTGCATCTAGGTCAAAGAGACTGCGGCGTTCCTGCCGCGGGCAGAACAACAATGAGGTAGAAACATGGGCAGACAGCATAAGGAGAAACGAACGAAGCCCCAGAGGCGGAGGAACCCGTTCCTTTATCTGTGTGGGTGGATATTCCAGATTATCCTGGTAATGCTCTTTGCTTACGTGCTGGTCTATTTCTTTGGACAGAGCCGGACGAATGTGGGGCAGTCGATGGACGCCACGATTTCCGGCGGGGACAAGGTCCTGTTAGATGAACTGACTTATAAATTCAGCGCTCCGAAGAGGGGAGATATTATTGCATTTAAACCGAATGGCAGTGAAAACAGCCATTCCTATATCAAGCGCGTCATTGGCCTTCCTGGGGAGACGATCCAGATCATTGACGGTATGATCTATATCAACGGCAATGTTTATCTGGAGGAGAAGGACTATCCGGCAATTACCGACGCCGGACTTGCGTCAGAGCCGATCACGCTTTCCAGTACGGAGTATTTCGTGCTGGGAGACAATCGGAATAACAGTGAAGACAGCCGCTACGCAGATGTGGGTAATGTGGAAACCAGTGATATTGAAGGGAAGGTCTGGTTTATCATATCTCCCAGTGAGCATTTTGGATTCGTAAATTAGAAAGGTAAGAATATGAATTATCAATGGTATCCGGGTCATATGACGAAGGCAAGAAGGATGATGCAGGAGGATATAAAGCTCATTGATCTGGTCATTGAGCTTGTGGATGCCAGGGTTCCCAGCAGCAGCAGGAATCCGGACATTGACGAATTGGCAAAAAATAAAGCAAGGCTGATCCTGCTGAACAAGAGTGATCTTGCCGATGAAAGGATGAACCAGGCATGGATGGCATTCTTTCAGGAAAAGGGATTCCATGTGGTACAGGTAAATTCCAGGAGCGGCGCCGGCATCAAAGCCATCGGCGCCGTCATCCAGGAGGCATGTAAAGAAAAAACGGAGAGGGATCGGAAGAGAGGAATCAAGAACCGCCCGATCCGTGCTATGGTGGTGGGGATTCCCAATGTAGGAAAATCCACCTTTATCAATACGTATGCAGGAAAGGCGTGTGCCAAGACGGGCAACAAGCCGGGCGTCACCAAGGGGAAACAATGGATCCGGCTGAACAAGAGTACGGAGCTTCTGGACACGCCGGGAATCCTGTGGCCGAAATTCGAAGATCAGGCAGTTGGGATGAAACTGGCCATGGTTGGCTCTATCCGGGATGAGATCCTGAACATGGAGGAGTTAGCACTGAAGCTGATCGAGTTTCTGGATCAGGCTTATCCGGGGACGCTCTCCGGGCGCTACGGGGTTTTGGAAGAGAAGAGTGCTCTGGAGGTCTTAAACGGGATCGCAAAAAACAGGGGATGCCTTTTGAAGGGAAATGAGCTGGATTACAGCAAGGCATCATCCATTCTTTTGGACGATTTCCGAAGCGGCCGCCTGGGACGGATTACCCTGGAACAGCCGGAGGCTTAGAGACACAGGCGTCCCGAACGGGAGCCTTAGGGGAAACAAGAGTGGGAGTATGACGAAACAGAATAAGGGTTTGAAGGGAATCTTAGGTGTCCTCGTCCTGGCGGCAGCCATATTGTTTCTGCTGAACTATGTGGTGCAGCCCACGGAGGTGGAGGGACTTTCCATGTATCCGACCTTGAGCGGAGGAGAGTACCTTTTGCTGGATAAGGTAAGTTACCGGTTCCGCTCGCCGAGAAGGTATGAGCTGGTGGTCTTTCCGTCCAGGTATCAGGAGGATACCTATTATATCAAGAGAGTGATCGCGCTGCCGGGGGAAACGGTGGAGATCCGGGACGGTACCGTCTATATCGACGGGGAGCCTTTGGAAGAGAATTATGGATATGAGCCGATCGAGGATGCCGGGCTTGCCGGGGAGGCATTCGTGCTGGGTACGGATGAATACTTTGTGTTGGGAGACAACCGGAACGATTCCATGGACAGCCGTTTTGCAGAGATTGGGAATGTCACGGCACAGGAGATCGTGGGCAGGGCTTTCTTTCGGATCTGGCCGTTTGAAAAGGCAGGAGCATTGTAGGAAACAGGCACAGTATGGAGAAAAAAATATCAGAAATCAAAGAAGAATTCGACAGAGCCGATGCAACGGAGCTGGTGCGTCTTATGGAAAGCTATTCCCAAGATCCCAGGTCCGGTGTGATCGGCTTGCTTGCAAAATACCGAAAAAAACTGGATGCGCTGGAAAAGGAGCAAAAACGTCTCTGGGAGATGGCAAGCTACGAACGGCAGTACAGCCAGTATGAATGGATCTGCGGGATTGACGAGGCAGGGCGGGGGCCTTTAGCTGGTCCCGTGACGGCAGGAGCCGTAATCCTTCCGAAAGACGTGGAAATCCTCTATCTCAACGATTCCAAAAAGCTATCCCCGGGGAAACGGGAGGCGCTGTTTGAAGAGATCAAGGAAAAGGCTGTGGCATGGTCGGTGGGATTTGCAAGCCCGCAGAGGATTGACGAGATCAATATCCTGCAGGCAACCTACGAAGCCATGAGACAGGCTGTGGAGGGACTTTCTGTGAAACCGGACCTTCTTTTAAACGATGCGGTTCGGATCCCCGGGATTTCCATCCCCCAGGTTCCCATTGTGAAGGGGGATGCGAAGAGCCTGTCCATCGCAGCGGCAAGTATCCTGGCAAAGGTGACCAGGGACCATCTGATGGAGGAGTACGACCGGCTGATGCCGGAATATGGGTTTAAAGGGCACAAAGGCTATGGCTCCAAAGCGCATATTGAGGCGCTGAAAACCTATGGTCCCTCGCCCATCCACCGGAAAACGTTCATCACACATTTTGTGAAAGAGTCAGACCATGAATAAAAGAAGCGTAGGCTCCAGTTACGAAGCGTTCGCAGAACGTTACCTGGAGACACAGGGTTACCGGATCCTGGAAAAAAATTACCGCTGCCGCCAGGGTGAGATTGATCTGATCGCCATGGATGGGGAGTATCTGGTATTTGTGGAGGTCAAATACCGGAAAGATGAGAGAAACGGCAGTCCGCTGGAATCGGTAGACCCAAGGAAACAAAGAAGAATTTCAAGGACAGCATCCTGGTATTTGATGTGCCATCCGGAAACCTACAGGATGCCATGCCGTTTTGACGTAGTAGGGATAGAAGGTGAACGGATTACCTTGATCCGGGATGCATTTTCCTATATCAGATAAAGCAGGGGGAAGAAGCCAATGAAGGATTGGAAACGAAAAAGCACACAGTTTGCCTGGAAGGAGGTAACCAAAGAAGGGGTTCCTTATCTTTCCAGCACCGTTCTGGAATCCATCGACGGTCTGGTACAAGGATTCTCCACGCGCCTCGGCGGCGTCAGTGAGGGGGATCTTTCTTCCATGAACCTCAGTTTTTCCAGAGGAGACAAAAAGGAATCTGTGGAGGAGAATTTCAGGAGGATCAGCAAAGCCATGGGATTTTCTCCGGAGCAAATGGTTTTTTCCGCACAGACACACACCACCAATGTGCGTGTGGTCACGAAGGAAGACAGAGGGACGGGATTTCTCTTTCCGGTGAAGTGGGAGGACGTGGACGGTCTGGTGACGGACCAGGAGGATGTGGTGCTGGTCACCTTTTATGCGGACTGCGTTCCGCTCTACCTGGTAGATCCGGTAAAAAGAGTGATCGGGCTGTCCCATTCCGGCTGGAAAGGAACCGTGGGAAAGATGGGTTATGCCACCGTACAGACGATGGTCAGGGAGTTCGGCTGTGATCCCGCAGACCTGTTCGCGGTGATTGGCCCCTCCATCTGCCAGGACTGCTATGAAGTGAGCTCTGATGTGATCGAGGAGATCAAAAAGGCATTCCCGAGGGACACCTGGCAGAAGCTCTTTTATGAAAAGACGGACGGCAAATTCCAGCTGAACCTCTGGGAGGCGAACCGTCAGGTCTTTCTCATGTCCGGTATCCCAGAGGAACAGATTACCCTGCCGGATCTCTGCACCTGCTGCAACCCCACGCTGCTATTTTCCCATCGGGCCAGCCATGGAAAACGGGGAAACCTGGCTGCGTTCCTTGGGCTTACCCGTCCTTGTATCCGGGATGCGGCTCCGGAGGATGCCGGGGAGCTGGTGGAGATTTATCGTCCCTACGTGGAACATACCGCCATCACCTTTGAGTATGATACGCCATCCCCGGAGGAGTTCCGGGGACGGATCCAAAACATTCAGAAGGAGTTCCCCTATCTGGTCTATGAAAAGGATGGAGAAATCCTGGGATATGCGTATGCTTCCAAATTCCACGGACGGGCAGCCTATCAGTGGGCTGCGGAGCTGTCCATCTATCTCAGGGAGGATCAAAAAGGCAAAGGCATCGGGAAAAAGCTCTACCAGAAGCTGATGGAACGTCTGAAAAAACAGGGGATCCTGAAGGTATACGCCCATATCACCTGGCCAAACGAGGCAAGCATCTTCTTTCACAAGAGCATGGGCTTCCGCATGACGGCGAGATTTGAAAAAAGCGGGTATAAACTTGGAAAATGGCGTGATACCGTATTTATGGAACGGCTCCTGGCGCCTCTTCCGGATCAACCCAAGGAGAGGTGGACAAGAAATCAATGAAAAAGACTTCCGCATTCTGTGATGGATCTGTCACAGAAGCGGAAGTCTTTTTTATCGGCTGTGATATTTTGCCAGGAGCTTGTGGATCTTCTCCGTAGGCGACTGTACATGGTTGATGGAGACGTTGTGGTTCATGGAATCAATGATGCTTGCCAGGAATTTGCTCATATCTGCCTCCAGATAATAAGGACGTTCCAGAAGCTCCGGTCTCCGGTAATGGAGATTTGTGGTCACGACCTTGGAGATGTAGCCTTTCTCATAGTATTCGTCAAACTTTTCCAAACCATCGGTAAACAGACCGAAGGTGGTGCAGACGAAGACACGTCCGGCTTTCCGGTCTTTCAGCTGTTTTGCCACATCCAGCATACTTTCTCCGGAAGAAATCATATCGTCAATGATGATGACGTCCTTTCCTTCCACAGAATCTCCCAGGAATTCGTGTGCCACGATGGGGTTCTTGCCGTTGACGATCGTGGAGTAATCGCGGCGTTTGTAGAACATTCCCATGTCCACACCCAGTATATTTGCGAAGTAAACCGCACGGTTCATCGCTCCCTCATCAGGGCTGATGATCATCAGATGCTCATTGTCGATGGAGAAGTTCGGCACAGAATGCGTCAGGGCTTTCAGAAACTGATAGGTCGGCATGAAGTTGTCGAAGCCCTGGAGTGGAATGGAGTTCTGTACTCTGGGGTCATGGGCATCGAAGGTGATGATATTGGAAACACCCATGTCAACCAGCTCCCGCAAAGCCAGCGCACAGTCTAAGGATTCCCGTTTGCTGCGCTTGTGCTGGCGTCCTTCGTACAGGAAGGGCATGATGACATTGATGCGCCGCGCCTTTCCGTTGGCAGCGGAGATGATGCGTTTTAAGTCCTGAAAATGGTTGTCCGGGGACATATGGTTCTCATAGCCGCATACACTGTAGGTCAGGCTGTAGTTGCAGACATCCACCATCAGGAACAGATCACATCCGCGGATGGATTCGCGGATGATTCCTTTGGCTTCTCCGCTTCCGAAACGCGGGCAGGCACATTCCACAAGATAGGTGTCCTCGCAGTACCCCTGGTACGCGATGTTTCCCACTTGATGCGTCGGATTCAAATGACGGTAATCGACCAAATGACTGTTAACCAAATTTGCAAAATCACGGCATCCTTCCAGGGCTGCAATCTTCAGCGGCGCCAGAGGGATGGCATTTTGAAGCGGTTCAAAGTTCGGCATAATAATCCTCCAGAGAATTAACATATTTTCACTTCATCTTAACATTGCAAAGAGGGATAAGTCAAGGAAAAACTGGCATTGCATTTTATTCCGTGATTTAGTATGATAAGAAAAGAACATAAAGGAGTGAAACATGAAAAAAAAATATCATATTATAAGTAAGGTTTTAGAGGGAAGCATTGCAGATGAGCTGGGTGTGGAACCGGGAGACCGTCTCCTGTCCATAGACGGGCAGACGGTAGAGGATGTCTTCGACTACCAGTATCTCACCAACGAGGAATACCTGACCATCCTGATTGAGAAAAAGGACGGAGAGGAATGGGAGCTGGAGATCGAAAAGGAATTTGAGGAAGATCTGGGAATGGAATTTGAGAACGGGCTGATGGATGAATACCGTTCCTGCAGAAACAAATGCATCTTCTGTTTCATCGATCAGATGCCCAAGGGCATGCGGGAAACCCTGTACTTCAAGGACGATGATTCCAGGCTTTCCTTCCTCCAGGGAAATTATGTGACGCTCACCAACATGAGTTCTGCAGACATCGAGAAGATCATCCGGTATCACCTGGAACCCATCAATATTTCTTTTCAGACGATGAATCCCAAGCTTCGGTGCAGGATGCTCCACAACCGCTTTGCCGGGGAGGCGCTGAAGAAGGTGGACCGCCTCTATGAGCATGGGATCCACATGAACGGTCAGATCGTGCTGTGCAAGGGAATCAACGATGGGGAGGAGCTTCGCTTCAGCATTGAAACGCTGGAACGCTATTTCCCTGTCCTGGAGAGCGTCTCCATCGTCCCTGTGGGGCTTAGCCGATACCGGGAGGGGCTGTTTCCCCTTGAGCCGTTTGCCAAGGAGGACGCAGAAGAGGTGTTGGATCTCATTGAAGGATATCAAAGCCGTTTTTATGAAAAATACGGGCTCCACGGCATCCATGCGGGAGACGAGTGGTATCTATTGGCGGGGCGTGAGATCCCGCCAGCTAAGCGGTATGACGGCTACCTTCAGCTGGAAAACGGCGTCGGGATGCTGAGGCTTCTGATGGATGAGGTGGAGGAGGAACTGGCAGGCAGGAAGGGAGATCCTGCTGCCTGCCATGAGGTTTCCATTGCCACGGGGCTTTTGGCTTATCCGACGATCCTTGCATTGTCCAGGAAGGTGCAGGAGAAGTATCCCAACGTGGTGATTCATGTCTATCCCATCCGGAATGACTTTTTCGGCGAGCTGATCACGGTGTCGGGGCTTTTGACCGAGCAGGATCTGGAACGCCAGCTGAAAGGGCAAAAGTTGGGGGAGCAGCTTTTGCTTCCCTGCAACCTGCTAAAGAGCGGGGAGGAGGTATTTCTGGACGATTATACGGTCTCTGAGCTGGAAACTGCTTTACAAATACCGGTGAATATTGTAAAATCAAGCGGTCGGGCTTTTGTGGAAGCCGTATTGATGGAAAACAACGAGATTTGTCATTCTTATACAGATGAGGTGAATAAATATGAGTAAACCAATCGTAGCGATCGTAGGAAGACCGAATGTGGGAAAATCCACCCTGTTCAACGCCCTGGCAGGAGAGAATATCTCCATCGTCAAGGATACGCCGGGCGTGACCAGAGACCGTATCTATGCAGATGTGGAATGGCTGTCCCATAAGTTTACCCTGATTGATACCGGAGGAATCGAGCCGGATACCAAGGATATCATCCTCTCCCAGATGAGAGAACAAGCGCAGATCGCCATTGATACCGCAGATGTGATTCTGTTTTTGACGGATGTAAAGCAGGGGCTGGTGGATTCGGATGCCAAGGTGGCTGATATGCTCCGCCGTTCCCGCAAGCCGGTGGTGCTGGCGGTCAACAAGGTGGACAGCTTCAAAAAATATATGGCGGACGTCTATGAATTTTACAATCTGGGCATCGGAGATCCCCAGCCGATCTCCGCTTCCTCGCGCCTGGGCATCGGGGATATGCTGGATGCAGTGGTTGCGCATTTTGATAAGGAGCATCTGGAAGAGGAGGAGGACGACCGTCCGAGAGTGGCGATCGTGGGGAAACCCAACGTGGGAAAATCCTCCATTATCAATAAGCTGACCGGAGAAAACCGGGTTATCGTCTCCGACATTGCCGGGACCACCCGCGATGCCATCGACACGGAGATCGTCTGGAACGGCCGTCCCTATGTCTTCATTGACACAGCGGGGCTTCGGCGGAAAAACAAAATCAAAGAAGAGCTGGAGCGCTACAGCATTATCCGCACAGTGACGGCAGTGGAGAGAGCCGATGTGGTCGTAGTCGTCATTGACGCAAAGGAGGGGGTCACCGAGCAGGATGCTAAGATCGCGGGAATTGCCCATGAGAGAGGCAAGGGCGTGATCATCGCTGTAAACAAATGGGATGCCATTGAGAAAAATGACAAGACCATCTACAAATACACCAATGATATCCGGAATACAC
The DNA here is from genome assembly GCA_018713105.1 of Candidatus Limivivens merdigallinarum. Lineage (GTDB taxonomy): Bacteria > Bacillota > Clostridia > Lachnospirales > Lachnospiraceae > Limivivens > Limivivens merdigallinarum. The sequence goes on from DVFT01000139.1 coordinate 27,968, forward strand.
TTTCCTTTATGCCCTATGCGGAGCTGATGTTTATTTCCGCCGTAAGCGGACAGCGCCTGCCGAAGCTTTTTGAGAAGATCGATATGGTGCTGGAGAATCAGACGCTCAGGGTGCAGACAGGGGTACTGAACGAGATTATCAGCGAGGCAGTGGCACTGCAGCAGCCGCCTTCTGACAAGGGCAAGCGGCTCAAGATCTACTATACTACCCAGGTGGCGGTGAAGCCGCCCACCTTTGTCGTCTTTGTCAATGACAAAGAGCTGATGCATTTTTCTTATACCAGATATCTGGAAAATAAAATCCGGGATACCTTCGGCTTCCAGGGGACTTCCCTGAAGTTTATCATCCGGGAGAGAAAGGATAAGGAGAACTAGTCATGTGGTTAAGGATTGGATGTATTGCCATCGGTTATCTGTTCGGTTTGTTCCAGACGAGCTATATTTATGGACGTCTCCACGGGATTGACATCCGGAATTACGGAAGCGGCAATGCCGGGACGACCAATATGCTGCGGACCCTTGGGACCAAGGCGGGGATCATCACATTTTTGGGAGACTGCCTGAAATGTATTTTGGCAGTTCTCCTGGTTGTGCTCCTGTTTGGAGAAAGCCACAGCGAGATGCTCCCGCTTCTCAAAATGTATACGGCAGCAGGAACGATCCTTGGGCATAATTTCCCATTTTATCTGAAATTTAAAGGCGGAAAAGGGATTGCGGCGACTGCGGGGCTGATCATTGCCTTCGGGCCAGTTACGATCGTTTTGGGTCTTATCACCTTTGTGGCGGTCTTTCTTTCCACACACTATGTTTCATTGGGTTCCCTGCTGCTTTACGCAGGCTTCCTGGTTGAAGTGGTGGTTTTGGGGCAGCTTGGATATTTCCATATGGCATCACCGCTTCTCTATGAAATGTACGCGGTAGCGGCTTTCCTGACGATCATGGCATATATCAAGCATGCCAGCAATATCAGGCGGCTACTCCATGGAGAAGAACGGAAAACCTATCTATTTAAGAAGAATAAATAAGAAGCAAGAATGGAGGGATTTACAATGGCAAAAATTGGTGTGATCGGAGCAGGTAGCTGGGGAACCGCCCTGGCGCTTCTGTGTTGCAAAAATGGCCACGAAGTGACAGTCTGGTCGATCATCAAGGAGGAGGTAGAGATGCTCCGTGAAAAACGGCAGCATGAGACGAAGCTTCCGGGGGTGATCCTGCCACAAGGCATTTGGATCACCCATGATCTGAAGGAGGCCATGACGGAGAAGGATGTGCTCATTCTGGCAGTCCCCTCTCCTTTTACCAGAAGTACCGCGAGGAGCATGAAGGAATATCTGCATGACGGGCAGATCATTGTCAACGTGGCAAAGGGGATTGAGGAACACACGATGATGACGCTTTCCGAGATCATTGAGGAGGAGCTTCCCAATGCGGAGGTTGCCGTGATGTCCGGACCCAGCCATGCAGAGGAAGTGGGGCTTGGGCTGCCCACCAATATCGTGGTCAGCGCCCACAAAAAGCATGTGGCGGAATACCTGCAGAATATTTTCATGAGCCCCGTGTTCCGTGTCTATACAAATCCGGACATGCTGGGCGTGGAGCTGGGAGGATCCCTGAAGAATGTCATTGCCCTGGCAGCCGGGATCGCCGATGGCTTGGGGTACGGCGACAACACGAAGGCGGCGCTCATTACCAGAGGAATCGCAGAGATCGCCCGCCTGGGCGTGAAGATGGGGGGGCATATCGAGACCTTCTGCGGTCTGACCGGAATCGGAGATCTGATCGTGACCTGTGCCAGCAAGCACAGCAGAAACCGGAAAGCAGGTTACCTGATCGGTCAGGGGTATACCTATGAGGAGGCGATGAAGGAAGTCAAGATGATCGTGGAAGGAGTATATTCCGCGAAGGCGGCGAAGGAGCTTTCGGAGCGCTATGAGGTGGAAATGCCCATCGTAGAACAGATCAACCAGGTGCTTTTTGAAGGGAAAAGCGCCAAAGATGCAGTGCAGGAATTGATGCTCCGAGACCGGAAAACCGAATCCATGGAGCTTCTCTGGGAAGAGAAGTAAATTTAGAGAAAACAGTTGCTTTTTTTTTCGTTCCGGTGTATAGTACTTATAACTTACTACTTCAGCGAATAAAAGCGTTGACGCATCAATGTGCGAATATAATGAGTAAAGGAGAATCTATGATGAAGAAAAAATTTGCTGTTTTGATGATGATGGGACTTGTCGTATCCTCCATGATCCTTCCGGTATCTGCGGAAGAAGGAGATACCTACAAGATCGGTGTTTGCCAGTTAATGGAGCACACCGCTTTGGATGCTGCCTATGAGGGATTCCTGGAAGGTTTGAAGGAGGCTGGCTATGAAGAGGGTGTCAATCTGGAGATCGACATGAATAATGCCCAGGGCGACCAGTCCAACTGCGCAACCATCGCTGCAAAACTGAAAAATGAGGACTGTGACCTGGTTCTTGCCATCGCTACGCAGGCAGCTCAGGCATGTGCCAATGAGATCACCGATACTCCGATCGTGATTACGGCGGTGACGGATCCTGCAGAATCAGGGCTTGTTGACTCAAATGAAGCGCCTGGCGCGAACTTGACCGGAACTTCGGATCTGACCCCAGTGGCTTCCCAGATTGCAATGATTCAGAAACTGGTTCCAGATGCCAAGACGGTAGGCGTATTTTACAATTCCAGTGAAACGAACTCCAAGCTTCAGGCAGATATGGCGATTGAAGCAGGAGAAGAACTGGGATATACCATGGAAACCTATACGGTATCTGCAACCAATGAAATCCAGCAGGTAATGGAATCTATGGTAGGTAAGGTAGACGCACTCTATATTCCTACGGACAACATGTTAGCCTCCAATATGCCCACAGTTGCACTGGTTGCGAATCCGGCGAAGATTCCGGTAATCTGCGGTGAGAGCGGCATGGTGGAAAATGGAGGCTTGATTACCAACGGTATCAATTATCATGATTTAGGTGTGCTGACAGGACAGCAGGCTGCCAAGATTTTGGAAGGTGCTGATCCGGCAGAGATGCCGATTGAATATTGTGATGAAAGCAGTTATACCTATACCATCAACGAAGATACTGCAGCTGAAATTGGAATTGAGATTCCGGAAGAATTTCTTGGCGGGGAGAATGCTGAATCATGAGTATCCTGTTAGCAATGTTCAGCGCTGTTTCCCAGGGGATGCTCTGGGCAATGTTGGCGCTGGGAGTATATATTACATTCCGTCTGCTCGATTTTGCAGATTTGACCTGTGAAGGGAGCTTTGCCCTTGGCGGCTGCGTCAGCGCAGTGCTCACGGTAAACCTTCACATGAATCCATACTTAAGCCTGCTCTGCGGCTTCCTGGCGGGAATGATTGCCGGGCTGGTGACAGGAGTGCTGAATACGAAACTTAAGATCCCTCCGATCCTGGCAGGAATCCTTTCCATGATTTCCTTGTATTCTATCAATCTCCGGATTATGCTGAATCAAGCAAACGTTCCGATCAATATCAGGGAGGAAGGGGTATCCAGCATCGTTACGGCGATTCAGGATCTCCTGCCGGAATCCATCACCTCTATGAGCCAGACCCAAAACGTCATCACCCTTTGTATTGGACTTTTGTTCTGTGTCCTTTCTGTGGCGGTGTTATATTGGTTTTTTGGCACGGAGATGGGATCTGCAATCCGTGCTACAGGAAATAACGAAAAAATGATCCGTGCTTTGGGGGTCAACACAGATACCACCAAGATCATCGCCTTGGCAATCAGCAACGGCTTTATCGCTTTGTCCGGAGCTTTAGTGGCTCAAGCCCAGAAGGTGGCCGATGTGGGAATGGGGACGGGCGCCATTGTCATCGGTCTTGCCTCCATTGTGATTGGGGAAGTGCTTTTTAGCAAAGTAATCAGCTTTAAGTGGAAACTGGTCAGTATTGTAGTTGGTTCCATCATTTACCGTGTGATAGTTGCCATTGTGCTTCAGCTTGGCTTACGTTCCAGCGACCTGAAGCTGCTTACAGCCATCCTGGTGGCAGCAGCCCTGTCAATTCCGAGGCTGCTTCCCAAAAAGAATAAAAAGGGGGTGGCATAATGCTGTTGCTTCAGAATATACACAAAACGTTTAATCTGGGTACCGTAAATGAAAAAAAGGCGTTAAATGGAGTGGAACTGCATTTGAATGCCAAGGATTTTGTCACAGTCATCGGCGGGAATGGTGCTGGAAAATCCACTATGCTGAATATGATCGCGGGTGTCTATCCCATTGATGAGGGCAGGATTGTCCTAAACGGCAGGGATATGACCAAACAGCCAGAATATGTAAGGGCAAAATACTTAAGCCGCGTTTTCCAGGATCCTATGATGGGGACTGCTTCCAATATGCAGATTGATGAAAATCTGGCTTTGGCTCATCGCCGTGGAAAGAAAAGAGGGCTTTCCTGGGGAATCACAAAGGAGGAACATGATCTGTTCCGCGAGAAGCTTAAAATTCTGGGACTGGGGCTTGAAGACCGCATGACCTCAAAGGTGGGACTCCTTTCAGGAGGACAGAGACAGGCGCTGACTCTTTTGATGGCGACGCTGATTAAACCGGAGCTGCTGCTCTTAGATGAACATACCGCAGCCCTGGATCCGAAAACGGCAGCCAATGTTTTGTCGGTGACGGAGACGATTATCCGGGAGGAACAGCTTACCGCGATTATGGTCACCCACAATATGAAGGATGCTATCCGTTTTGGAAACCGCCTGATCATGATGCATGAGGGGCAGATTATCTACGACGTGGCGGGTGAAGAGAAAAAACGCCTGGATGTAAACGATCTTCTGGACAAATTCGAACAGGCGAGCCATGGGGAATTTGCTAACGACAGAATGATGTTAGGTTGAGATTCTGATTTTGCAAAAAAATAAGATTTTGAGGAGTTATAAAGGGCTTTCAGGAAACTGGAAGCTCTTTTTGCTTGCGCATTTGCGCAGTTTCCGATATGATAGTAGTAATAGAAGCTCAGCGGATAGGCAGGGGGAACATGTATGAAATGCAGAAGATGCGGAACTTATTTTGATTACGACAAAACCTATGGAATCTGCCCCAAATGTGTGGCTTATAACCGTCCGGACGGGGCAGAAAGAGAGGAAAAGTGGGGAGGCTGGTCGGGAACCGATTATCATCCGCCGGTGCTCTCCGGCAGTATGGAGGAACTCTACGGAGAACTGTACTCCAAAGATGCTGCGGGAAGGAAGAAACATAGGAAGCATACAGGATCCGGAAAAAAGAATGGGGCAGCCGGACCTGACAAAAATGCCGGGAAGAGTAAATCTGCCGGAATGAATGCTTCCAGACAAAAGATTTCCGGGCAGGGCGCTTCTGGACGGAACACTTCCAGACCGAATGCACCGGCGGGCAGGGCGGAGTTTTCAAGACATCCTCGGAAGCGAAAAAGGCTCCTCTGGGCAGCTATATTTGTGATTCTGTTCCTGGCTGTAGGCAGTGCCCTGTCAACCTACAAGCAGCTTGAGAGAGAAAAGACTTACTCATGTGAGGATTATCTGGGGGAAGTGGACTACGGCGAAGCGGACGTTTCCTACGAGGAACCTGAGAATGTTGATGGCGGGGATGGTTTCGGGAGTAACAGAGAAGCTGTAGAGACGGAGGCACTATCCATGGAGGAAACGGAAACCGAGGGCTTCCAGCCAGCGGGAAATTCGGTAAGCCTTGAGGATCAGAAGCTAACGCTCACCTTCTACGAGCCGGTGGTTTTTGATACGGCTAAGACTCGCAGCGCCTTGGGAGAGGGGTATGTTCTGGTGGGATATCCCATCTCTTCGGATCTGGCGGTGGAAAATGACTATGATGAGCGGCAGCTCCAGATTTACCTGAAAAGCGGGGAATTCTACCATTATCCGGTCTATCCGTTCCAGCTTGAGGAGGCAGGAATTGACGTTCCATGGTGTGAAACCGCATCCTCTCTTTCTTATGGGGAGGACATCTATCTTTGTTTTGCCGTGAGGGAAGAAGAGGCTGATCAGCGCCAGCTTCTGGTCCAGTTTCAGGAGCCAGCCGAGAAAGAAGGATATTATCGTACGGTGAGCCAGTATCTGGTGAACTGCGAAACGACGCCTTCTTTCACTTCGCAGGAACTGGGAACACAACCGGAAGCAATGCAGTGCCATGATCCGGAACTTACCTTCGTGGAGGAGACAGGAACCACCAGGCAGTACCGCCTGAGCCAGGAATTTACCGCTCCCTGGGATCGGGTCATCTACCTTTTTGAGATGGTTCCTTTTGCAGAAGACGCGGAAGGATTGGGGGAAGTGAAGATTCAGGAGCCGGTTCTTGATTATGAAGATGAGTTTTATCTGGAAAAGCTGCCCATCCTTCCATGCGGAGTGAGCGGTATCATGGAATTGGACTTAGAGGTGTCCGTCGGTGTAAAACAGATTGCCTTATATCTTTCAAATTCGGAAGAGGAATTTCAATGGAAGCTTACGCTTCCTTAAGATTGGCAATTTTTTGACAAGAATCCTGAATGCCCGATAAAACCAGTCTTTTTTTTCAAGTGTTGATGTGGAAATGGATAAAATTATTAAAAAAAATACAAGGCGTATTGTTGAGAATCACGATGCTTTATGTTATAATACAGCCAAATGAGTAAGAATGAGTACCATGTGTCAATTTTTTAACAAAAACGTGATGATTTAAGGAGGCATTCTGGTTATGCATATCATTAAAGATGAAAACGGCAACATTCTTCCACACGGTTCCCACGGTCATGCTCATGAGCATGAACATGCCGAGTGTAATGGATGCGGGGGCTGCGGTGAGAAGAGTCCCAAGGAACAGCTGACCGCTTTGTTGGGATATATGCTTTCCCACAATGAAAGCCATGCCAAAGAGCTGGACGATATGGCGGCAAAGCTTCAGCAGGCAGGGATGGCAGATGCTGCCGAGCAGATCCGCAAGGGAGTTGCAGAATTCCAGAAGGGAAATATGTATTTAAGCCTTGCTCTTTCTATGGTGAAGGAGCAGCAGTGACGGCAGTGTGAGTGAGACAGTAAGGCGATATTCCTGAAATATGCAGCCTGAGTGGCGGCAGATTTTCGCGGTAAGGAGGTGTGACCATGTGCCTTGCAACTGTATATAAGAAACAGGAGGAACCATCCAGCATCCTGCTGGAATATGTGAGCAGGATTGATGTGGACGGTACGACTATCACGCTTACCGACGTGATGGGAGAGGTAAGAAAGGTGGAGGGAACCATCAAGATGGTGGATCTTGCCAACAGCAAAGTAGTGATTAACTGCGCAGAGTAATGCGGTTAATCCGGCAGGGACTGTGTCAGGTACCGTTCCTGCCGGCATGATAAAACTTAGGAGGTATTTAAAAATGAAAAAAATGTCAGAACTGATGCAAGAAAAACAGCTCCTTTCTTTCGAGCTGTTCCCGCCCAAGACGGACAAGGGAATGGAGAACCTTCCGGGAACCATCGAGAAACTCTGTGAGTTCAAACCGGAATACATTTCCTGTACATACGGAGCAGGCGGAACCAATGTGGGCAAGAATATGGACGTATGTAAGATGATCCAGGATGCCGGCACTACACCGGTTACCCACTTTACCTGCATCGGAAATACCCGCGAGGGAATCAAAGAACAGCTGCAGAATTACCTGGACAACGGCGTTGACCATATGCTGGCACTTCGCGGCGACCTTCCCTTTGGCTGGACCGGAACCGGCGGAGATTTCAAGTATGCAACCGACCTGGTAGCTTTTGTGCGTAAGGAGTTCGGCGATAAATTTGAGATCGCAGTTGCAGGTTCTCCGGAAGGACACATTGCATGCAGAAGCCTGGAATCTGATATCGCAGTTCTGAAACAGAAACAGGACAACGGAGCTGACTACATCATGACTCAGCTTTGCTGGGATATGGAGCAGTTCAAATATTGGCTGGATGCCATCTACACCGCTGGAGTTACCATGCCGGTAGACGTAGGTATCATGCCGATCCTGGACCAGGCAGCTACCATCAACATGGCGCTTTCCAGAAATGCCTGCGTAATGCCGCGTGAGCTCTGCGAGATCATCTCCAAATACTGGATCTTCCCGAATCCGTTCGACAAAGAGCCGTTCGACGCAAATGCGGCTCAGAAGAAAGAAGACTTCAAGAAAGCCGGTATCGAATATACCATCAAACAGATCGACGAATACCGCGCACTGGGAATCAACGGCATCCATCTGTATGCCCTGAATAAATGGAAAGATGTGACGGATATCATCAATATGTCCGGTATCCGTACTCTGGTATAATCTGACTTTTGAGAGATAAGACAAAAAGGAGGTGCTTCCAATGGCACATGTGATAGCCGTCGCCGGAAAAGGCGGCGTAGGAAAGACCACGCTCTGCGGCCTGTTGATCCAGTATCTCTGTGAAAAGGGCAAACGCCCTGTATTGGCGGTAGATGCAGATGCAAACTCCAACCTGAACGAAGTGTTGGGCGTGGAGGTGGAGATGACTCTGGGAGAAGTCCGGGAGGAAGTCGAGCGTTCTGCGGATGGTGCAGCCAACAAAATTCCGGCTGGCATGACAAAGGCTGATTATATGGAAATGATGGTGAATCGCTGCCTGATCGAAGATGATGACTTTGATATGCTGGTCATGGGAAGAACCCAGGGAAAAGGATGTTATTGTTTTGTAAATGGCCTTCTTCAGGCTCAGCTTGCAAAGCTGACGCCTAATTATCCCTACATGGTGGTGGATAATGAAGCAGGCATGGAACACATCAGCAGAGGAATCCTGCCGAAAGTGGATACGATCATCCTGGTCAGCGACTGTTCCAGAAGAGGAGTCCAGGCTGTGGGCCGTATCCGAGACCTCATTGAAGAGTGCCAGCTCAATCCGACTTCCATCGGGCTCATCGTCAACCGTGCCCCGGATGGGAAATTAAATGCGGGCACCATGGAAGAAATTGAAAAGCAAGGCTTAACCCTTCTTGGAGTTGTGCCTCAGGATGCGACTGTCTATGAGTACGACTGTGATGGGAAGCCGACCACACAGCTTCCAGCAGATTCCCCAGTACGCCAGGCTCTCTACCGCGTCCTGGACAAGCTGAACTTTTGACAGACTGCCGCCTCCTGATGCAAAGGAAAGTACGCTCTGCGAATCTTTCTTTGAAGAAAATTGATGTTCGGAAGGCGGCATATCTTGCGTGAATAATCTTCCTGCAAACATATGCCGGTAGCAGGAAGTTTTATTAAAAAGTGAATCATCCCCCGGGGGCGGATGAAAATGTGTATAGATAAATGACGATAGAGAAAGCCCCTTATTTTACCCAAATGAAAAAAAGGAGGTTCATAATGGGAAACTTTAAATTGACAACCGTTGAAGAGATGGAAGCCGCTACCAATAAGCTTCTTGAGACTGGTGCAAAGGTGGGCGCCGATGCATGGCAGTACCGTGTAAAGAACCAGACTCCTCATTGTAAATTCGGTGAGCAGGGTATCTGCTGCCGTATCTGTTCTATGGGACCTTGCCGCATTACTCCGAAGGCGCCGAGAGGTATCTGCGGATGCGACGCTCATGGAATTGTTGGCCGTAACTTCCTGAAATTTACGGCAGGCGGTGCAGCTACGCACTCTGACCATGGACGTGAAATCTGCCACACCCTGCACTGTGCATCTCCGGATGGCGCATACAAAATCAAGGATGAGGCAAAGCTTTTGAAACTGGCGAAAGAATTTGGCGTTGAGACCGAGGGAAGGGATATCTATGAGATTGCCCATGAAACCGCTGAAGCCGGACTTATGGAGTACGGAAAGCCCTTCGGTTATCAGAAATTCACTGAGAGAATGCCTGCTTCCCAGAGAGATAGACTGTTGGAAAATGAAATGCTTCCAAGAGCAATTGACCGTGAGGTATCTTCTTCCCTGCATATGGCACATATGGGATGTTCTTCCTTGCCGGAAGCTCTCGTGAAACAGTCTGTTCGCTGTGGTATGGGCGATGGCTGGGGCGGTTCTATGATGGGAACCGAGTTCTCTGACGTCCTTTTCGGAACCCCGAAGCCCATTGATACAGAAGCAAACTTAGGCGTTATGGTTGCCGAGAATGTAAACATTGTTGTTCATGGTCATGATCCAAGCCTTTCCGAGATGATCTGTGAATACGCAGACGATCCGGAGATGATTGCATATGCGAAAGAGATGGGGGCAAAGGGCATCACCGTATCCGGCGTATGCTGTACCTCAAACGAAGTAGCAATGAGAAGAGGAATTCCGATGGCAGGTAACTTCCTGCAGCAGGAAAATGTCGTTCTCACCGGTGCCTGTGAGGCAATCGTTGTGGACGTACAGTGTATCTTCCCGGCTTTAGGGCCTTTGAGCAAATGTTTCCACACCAAGTTCATCACGACCTCCCCGATCGCACAGATGCCGGATTCTGAATTTATCCGTTTCAGCGCGGAGACAGCTGCAGAAAACGCAAAACTGATCGTTAAGACCGCAATCGAAAACTTCAAGAATAGAAAACCGGAACTGGTATACATTCCTGATATGAAGCAGAAAGCAACCGTTGGTTACTCTGTAGAGGCGATCGTAAAAGTTCTGGACGGTGTTACCAACTCTCAGGTAGATGAGACCGGAACTACCAAACCGCTTCTTGAGTGCATTACCTCCGGAGTTATCCGCGGAGCTGTGGCAATGGTTGGATGCAACAATCCGAAGATCCGTCCGGACTATGCCCACATTGAACTGATGAAGAAGCTGATCGCTAACGATATCATCGTAATCGCTTCTGGATGTTCTGCCCAGGCGGCTGCCAAGGCTGGTCTGATGGACAAAGAAGCCAAGAATATCTGCGGAGCTGGCCTGAAACGTGTTTGTGAGCTGGCTGATATTCCTCCGGTTCTCCATATGGGTTCCTGTGTGGATATTTCCCGTATGATGAATCTGGCAGCGGAACTTTCCAAAGATTCCGGAATCCCCATTTATCAGCTTCCGGTAGTTGGATGTGCTCCAGAATGGATGTCTGAAAAAGCAGTCTCCATTGGTAACTATGTAGTTGGTACTGGTATTGATACCTTCCTTGGAGTAGATCCCTATGTTGCTGGTTCTGACCAGATGGCTGCTCTTCTGACGGATGGTCTGAGAAAATGGACTGGTGCGGCTTATACTGTAGAGAAAGACATTGACAAACTGGTTGACCTGATGATCGAACGGATCGAAGAGAAGAGAGAGGCTCTCGGAATCTAGTTAAAAGCAAAGGTGGATTTGGAAGTATGAAGATTGCAGTGACCGGTAAGGGCGGCGTAGGAAAGACAACTTTCGCCGCTACATTAGCCAGACTCTATGCAGAAGAAGGAAAAAACGTACTTGCAGCGGATGTGGATCCGGATGCGAACCTTGGGTTGGCACTTGGCTTTTCCGAGGACGAGTTGGATTCCATTATTCCCATCACCAAGATGCGTAAGCTGGTGGAAGAGAGAACCGGTGCAAGTGCAGACAATCGATTTTACAAACTGAATCCAAAGGTGGATGATATTCCCGACACCTATTCCCGAACCTGTAACGGCGTGAAGCTCCTGGTTCTTGGAACCGTGGATACGGCGGGCAGCGGATGTGTCTGCCCGGAACATGTAATGCTAAAGAGGATCATCAATCATCTGGTGCTTCGCAGCAATGATGTGGTGATCCTGGACATGGAAGCAGGTCTTGAACATTTGGGACGAGGCACCACGGAAGGTATGGAGCAGTTCGTCGTGGTCATTGAACCGGGTGCGAGAAGTATCCAAACCTACAAAAATGTAAAGCGCCTTGCCTCCGGTTTGGGCGTCAGGAAGGTTCGGGTGGTTGCCAATAAAGTCCGGAACGAAGAGGACGAGACGTTCATCCGGGAACGAATTCCAGAGGAGGATCTTCTTGGATTTATCCATTATAATTCCGAAGTCATCGACGCTGACCGCCAGGGGAAATCTCCCTATGATGTCAGCAGATCCGCAGTGGAAGAGATCAAAAAAATCAAAGAAAAACTCGACGCATGAGCGATTATCTGAATGGAGGTAAATAACAGTGACATTATTTGATGTTGTATTTAACGGTAATGATACCGTTTATGGCTTGACAGAAAACGCTGTCGATGCAGCGATTGCGCAGCACGGCGCAGACAAAGCGGTGGGATTCCCGCATACTGCTTACAGCCTTCCCTGTTACTATGCCGTAACCGGTACCAAAATTGAAAAGCTGGGCGATATGAAGGATGCCCTGGCGGTAATCAAGTCCCTGATGACCAGAGAGAAAAGGCTGAACGATGCGTTCATGTCCGGTGTAGCCACCGCTCTCTGCGCAGAGCTGATCGAGGCTCTGAAATATATCGACGGAGCAACTCCTTACGAAGAACCGTGCTATGGCCATCTGGCTGACGCAGTGATCCGTGAGCTGGGCGTACCTCTGGTAACCGGAGATATCCCAGGCGTGGCCGTTATCCTTGGCTCTGCACCCAGTACCGAAGAAGCTGCTGCTCTTGTAAAATCCTATCAGGCACAGGGTATCCTGGTAACTCTGGTAGGCGGAATCATTGATCAGGTGGCTGAGGCTGGTATGAAGACCGGAGCAAACGTTCGTGTCATTCCTCTTGGCAAGGATGTAACCAGTGTAATCCACGTTGTATCCGTTGCAGTTCGTGCAGCCCTGATTTTCGGCAATGTGGCTCCTGGCGATGCTGCAGCTCTGATGGAGTACACCTTCAAACGTGTACCTGCTTTTGTAAACGCATTTGCTCCGCTTGATCCGGTGATCGTAGCCTGCGGCGCAGGCGCAATCGCTCTGGGCTTCCCGGTAATCACCAACGAGGAAACCTTCCGCGTACCGAAGAGCCTGATCGTTCAGAAAGACGTAAGCAAATTTAACGCGACTTCCCTGGAAGCACGTGACATTAAGATCAAGATTACCAATATTGATATCCCGGTTGCATTCGCTTCCGCATTCGAGGGAGAGATCATCCGCCGCGGCGATATGCAGGTAGAATTCGACGGTTCCCGTGTAGACTGCTGTGAGCTGGTTCAGACCAAAGAAGCTTCTGAGATCGAAGACCACAAGATCACGATCGTGGGACCGGATGTGGACGAGATGGAGCTTGGAAGCAAGAACTGCATCGCTTATGTGGTAGAAGTTGCTGGAAAGAACATGCAGTCCGACTTTGAGCCGGTTATCGAGCGTAAGTTCCATAACTACATCAACTGCATCGAAGGCGTATACCATACCGGACAGAGAGATATGCAGCGTATCCGTATCAGCAAAGACGCTTTTGCTGCAGGTTTCCGTCTGAAACATATCGGAGAGGTTCTCTACGCTTCTGTAAAGAACGAGTTCGAAGCCGTTGTTGATAAATGTCAGGTAACCATCTACACCGATCCGGAACAGTGTAAACATATGAGACATGAAGTGGCAATCCCCACCTTTGACAAACGTGATGCCCGTCTCCTTAGCCTTACCGATGAATCTGTAGACGTTTACTACAGCTGTATCCTCTGCCAGGCATTCTCACCCAGCCATGTATGCGTGGTTACCCCGGAAAGACTGGGTCTGTGCGGCGCCGTTTCCTGGCTGGATGCAAAGGCAACCAACCAGCTTGACCCCAACGGTCCCTGTCAGGTGATCACCAAGGAGCGTCTGGTTGACGACAGAATCGGCGAGTATGAGGATGTCAATGAAGCAGTGAAGAAATTCTCCCAGGGCGCCCTGGAAGAAGTATCTCTGTACTCCATCATGGAGAAGCCGATGACCTCCTGCGGATGCTTCGAGTGTATCTGTGGTATTGAACCCTTCTCAAACGGTGTGTGCATCACCAACCGTGAGTACGCTGGCATGACTCCTCTGGGAATGACCTTCCCGGAACTGGCTTCCATGACCGGCGGCGGTGTTCAGACACCTGGCTTCATGGGACACGGCAAGCATTTCATCGCTTCCAAGAAGTTCATGAAGGCAGAAGGCGGTATCGAGCGTATCGTATGGATGCCGAAAGCACTGAAAGAGCAGGTTGCAGACAGACTGAACGCAACGGCAAAGGAACTGTACGGAATCGATAACTTCACCGATATGATCGGCGATGAGACGATTGCAGAAGATCCTGAAACCTTGCTGGCATTCCTTACCGAGAAGAACCATCCGGCTCTTAGCATGGAACCCATGATGTAAAAAGAACAGCCCATATCCCGCAGGGAACGACGGGATATGGATCCACTCGCGGCAGCTGCCGAACGGATCCTTAAGATCTCTTTGGCTTGCTGCCTGCGGGAATAAAATACGAAAAACCTGTGGTAAAATCCATGAGTGATATTGAATTTTACCATCGACTGTTGTAATATGTTATAGATGAAAATCAAAGATTACGAAGGTCACATTTGAAGGAGGTTATTTTAAAATGCCATTTAATGCAAAATCAGGAAAATTCAGCGCAAGCATCAACACCGTTGAGATTGGCTGCGGAGACAAGAAAATTACGATCGGTGGTGAAAATGTATTACCTTTCTATACATTTGATGCTCCAGTTGAAAATGCGCCGAAGGTAGGCGTGGAGATCACAGACTTCGGTCTGGAGAATGAGCCGGAATGCATTAAAAAGTATTATGAAGGCTGTGAAACCGTGGTAGATATGGCAAAGAAAGCAGCATCCTTTGAGGGCGTTGATTTCTTGAGCTTCCGTATGGAAGGCGGAGATCCCAACGGAGCCAACAAATCTACCGATGAGCTGATTGCTATGCTCAAGGAGATCGCAGCGGCAGTTGACATTCCGCTGGTAGTTTGCGGATGTAAGCATGTAGAGAAGGATGCGGAGCTCCTTGCGAAAGCTGCCGAGGCAGTAGAAGGAAAGAACGCAGTGATCCTTGCTGCCAGAGAAGAAAACTACAAAAACGTAGGTGCAGCAGCCGGACTTGCTTACAAACAGCTGGTAGGCGCTGAATCATCCGTAGATATCAACCTTGCAAAACAGTTGAACGTTCTGTTGACACAGCTCGGTGTTGACGGCAAGAGCATCCTGATGAACGTAGGTTCTGCATCTGCGGGATACGGTTTTGAGTATGTAGTTTCTACCATGGACCGTGTGAAAGCAGCAGCACTTTCTCAGGGTGACACCACTTTGCAGATGCCGATTATCACTCCAGTAGCTTCCGAGACTTGGGGCGTAAAGGAAGCGGTAGCTTCTGAAGCTGACATGCCGGAATGGGGAAATCAGGAAGAGCGTGGAATCGATATGGAAGTTGAGACCGCAGCAGCAGTATTGGCTGCTGGTTCCAATGCAGTAATCCTGAAACATCCGGAATCCATCAAAACTATTTCCAAAATGATCAAGGAATTAATGTAATTGCAATCGCTACATAAGGAGGATAAATAAAAATGGCACTTAAAGGTCTTGATATTTTTAAATTATCACCAAAGAAAAACTGTAAAGAATGTGGATGCCCTACCTGTATGGCATTCTCTATGAAGGTTGCATCCGGAGCCATGGAGCTGTCCAAATGTCCCTATTTTTCAGAGGATGCCCTGGCTTCCCTGTCTGAGGCGACTGCGCCGCCAATGAAGACCATCAAAGTCGGCACCGGCGATGCTGAAATGTCCCTGGGCGGCGAGACCGTACTGTTCCGTCATGAGAAAACCTTTGTGAGCAAAACCAGATATGCGGTAGCAGTATGTGACTGCATGGACGACGCTGCCATCGAAGAGAGACTCTCTGGCGCAGCAAAGGTAGATTATGAGCGTATCGGCGAGAGAATGTACGCTGAGATGATCTATGTAAATCATGGCGAGGAAGCAAAGACCGACTACGTAGAGCTGGTGAAGAAAGCCGCTGCTGTAGAAGGCAGAGTGCTGATCCTGGGCGTAAAAGACGCTGAGCTTGCAAAGGCAGCCCTGGCTGTATGCAAAGACTCCAAGCCGATCCTGAACGGCGCAGACGCATCCAACTATGAGGCTATGAATGCAGTTGCCACAGAAGCAGGCGTAGTTCTTGGTGTCAGCGGCAAGGATGCCAATGAGATTTACGATACCGTAGCAGCTCTTGAGAAGCTGGGCAACAAGAATCTTGTAATTGACTGCGGTACCAGCTCTGTAAAAGAAGCTTATGCCATCGCTGTTCAGTTCAGACGTGCAGCCATCAAGGACGGCGACCGTACCTGCGGTTACCCGACCATCGTGAATGCAGCTGTCCTGGCACATGGCGACAAACATATGCAGGCAGCTCTGGCTTCCCTGTTCACCATGAAATACGGTTCCATCGTAGTCGTGGAACAGATGGATTATGCAACTGCACTTCCTCTGTACGGTCTGCGTCAGAACATCTTCACCGATCCGCAGAAGCCGATGAAGGTAGAGCCGGGCATTTACCCGATCAACGGCGGAGACGAGAATTCCATCTGTCTGACCACCGTAGACTTTGCACTGACTTACTTCGTAGTTTCCGGCGAGCTGGAGCGTTCCGGCGTACCGTGCAACCTGATCATCAACGATGCAGGCGGACTTTCCGTACTGACCTCCTGGGCAGCAGGTAAATTCTCTTCAAGCTCCATCGCCAAATTCTTCGAGGAGCAGGATATCGCAGGCAAGATCAAGAACCGTAAGCTGGTTCTGCCGGGTAAGGTAGCCGTTCTGAAGGGCGATCTGGAAGCGAAAATGCCAGGCTGGGAGATCATCGTTGGACCGAAGGAAGCAGTTCAGCTCGTGAAATTCCTGAAAGATATGCAGGGTTGAGAGAATCCCCATAAATAATAAATAAAGGAGAAAAAAGCAATGGCAAAATTTGTTACTATCGGTGAGAGAATTCACTGTATTTCCCCAGTTATCCGTAAAGCAATGGAAGAAAGAGATCCGGCTCCCATCCTGAAAAGAGCGAAAGAGCAGCTGGATGCAGGCGCTACTTATCTGGATGTCAACATCGGACCGGCTGAAAATGACGGCGAAGAGCTGATGAAATGGGCTGTACAGCTTCTCCAGAGCGAATTCGACAACGTTCCGCTGGCTCTGGATACCGCCAACAAGAAAGCAATCGAGGCTGGTATCTCTGTATACAACAGAAGCAAAGGAAAACCGATCGTAAACTCTGCAGATGCGGGCGGAAGAATCGAGAATATCGATCTTGCTGCAGCAAACGACGCCATCGTAATTGCTCTGTGCTCCGCAGAAGGTATCGCAGCAGACAACGACGAACGTATGATGCACTGCCAGAACATGCTGGAGAGAGGTCTGGAGCATGGCATGGAAGCAGAGGATCTGTGGTTTGACCCGCTGTTCCTGGTAGTAAAGGGCATGCAGGACAAGCAGATGGAAGTTCTGGAAGCCATCAAGATGTTCTCCGATATGGGTCTGAACTCCACCGGCGGTCTTTCCAACAACAGCAACGGTATGCCGAAGCACATCCGTCCGATCATGGACAGCGCTCTGGTTGCAATGGCTATGATGCAGGGTCTGACCTCCGCAATCGTAAATCCGTGCGATCTGCGTCTGATGGAGACCATCAAGTCCTGTGACGTATTCAAGAACAACACCCTGTACGCAGATTCCTATCTGGAGATCTAATAAATGTATAAGGTCACTTTTAAGTTTGAAAACAGCGAAGATGTAACAGTCTTCGCTGCTTTCGGTGAAAGCCTTCTTGAGGTAGCGAGAAAAACAAACGTAGCTATCGACGCCCCCTGCGGAGGAAACGGGGCCTGCGGAAAATGTAAAGTGAAATTGCTGGGCGGAGAACTGGAGTCCAAGAAAACCACTCATATTTCCGACGAGGAGTACGCGGAAGGCTGGCGTCTTGCCTGCATCAGCAAGATCACAGCAGATGTGGAGATTCTGGTTCCTGACATTGCCAGCGCCTATAAGAGCCGGATGAAAATGGCGGATTTGGATTCCGAGGAAGAAGTCCAGATCTTTGAAAATCTGAAGGAACAGATTGCAGAAGTAGGTATTGAACTTAAAAATAACCTGGAAATCATCGATCTGACCATGGACGTTCCCACCCTGGACGATACCATGCCGGACAACGAACGCCTGGAGTGGGCGGTAGAAGCGGCGACCGGGATAGAGAAGGTGCGGATCCCCTATACCGTTTTGAAAAAAATGTCCCACGTCCTTCGCGAGAGCAATTTCGACGTGAAGGCAGTCATCCGTAGAACCAGCAAGGATGTTTTTGTCTACGATCTGGTTCCAAAGGACAAAGAGCACATTGTTGCCGGGCTGGCTGTGGATATCGGTACCACCAGTGTGGCGGCCATCATCATCGATATGCTGAGCGGAAAGATCCTGGCAAAGGGCAGCACCGGAAACGGACAGATCCGCTATGGCGCGGATGTGATCAACCGGATCATTGAATCCACGAAGCCGGGCGGAAGGGAGAAGCTTCAGAACGCCATCGTGGAGGAAACCTTAAATCCGATGATCGTGGAGATGTGCCGGGAGGCGAAGGTAAGCCCGGAGCAGATTTATCGGATCAGCATCGGAGCGAATACCACCATGAACCATTTGCTGATCGGCGTGGACGCGGATCCGGTTCGTATGGAGCCGTATATCCCCACCTTCTTCAAGACCAATGCGCTGTTCGCATCGGATATCGGGCTTAAAGTAAATCCGGATGCACACATCATTTTGGCTCCCAATATCGGAAGCTATGTGGGTGGAGATATCACAGCGGGAACCTTTGTCAGCATGATCTGGAACAAACCGGAATTTTCTCTGTTTATCGACCTTGGAACCAACGGGGAGATTGTATTCGGAAATTCTGATTTTCTCATGAGCTGTGCCTGCTCGGCAGGACCGGCGTTTGAAGGCGGCGATATCAGCTGCGGAATGAGAGCCACGGACGGAGCCATTGAGGCTGTCACCATCGATCAGGAGACGATGGAGCCTTCCTATCATGTCATCGGAAAAGAAGGCACCAAGCCGGTGGGTCTGTGCGGTTCCGGTATCATTGACTTGATTGCAGAGCTGTTCCGCTGTGGGATCATCAATCCCAAGGGGCAGATCGTCCGGGAGGGCGCAAGGATTAAACGGGATGAATTCGGCATGGGAAGCTATGTGATCGCCTTTGAAAAGGACGCCGGAAGCGTCAAGGATGTGGAATTGACGGAAGCGGATATTGACAGCTTTATCCGTGCTAAGGGCGCTATCTTTTCCGCGATCCGCACGATGCTGTCCTACTGTGATTTTGACATCAGCATGATCGAGAACGTCTATGTGGCGGGCGGAATCGGAAGCGGAATCAACATGGAAAACGCCGTGCGGATCGGAATGTTCCCCAATATTCCCATTGAGATGTTCCATTACGTAGGAAATACGTCTCTGGCGGGAGCATATGCGATGCTGTATTCCACGGAGTCGGAGAAAAAGGTCTATGAGATCGCAAAGAACATGACCTACATTGAGCTGAGCAATGTTCCCACCTACATGGATGAATTTGTGGCTGCCTGCTTCCTTCCACATACGGACATGTCTCTGTTTGCGGAAAGGGAAGGTAATTCATGAATCTTTCATACGAAAAGGACAACAAGGAGCGGATTCCCTATGAGCATTATCTGGAGGAATACCGCGGGATTGACCCGAAAGAAGCGTCCATCCGTTCGGGAATTCCCTATGATGCGGACAACCAACGGTTTTGTCTTCGCATGCTGGGTCAGGAGTTTTATCTCTCCTGGCCGGAGTTTGAAGCAGTCCGGGTGAAGGAAGCGGAGGAGGTCTATGCGCCGATCCTTACAGAGACTTCGGCAAAGATCATGGCAATCCGAATGATCGTCCATGGGGTCTTAGCCGACAGCACCGGAAAGTTTCTGACTTACCGGGAGGTTCCTTGGGGCAATGTGTACTTACAACAGTTCACAGGACGCTGCATCAACAGGCTGGCGTTCACCTATGGCAACCGGATTCCGGAATTTTGTTCCATTATGGAGCGAATGGGTGCAAAGAAGCAAAGCTTCGGGGATGCATCCTATGAGTTTGAGTTTATCAACGGATATTGGGTCCGTTTTATTCTCTGGGCGGGTGACGAGGAGTTCTCTCCGTCCGCACAGATTTTATTTTCCGATAATTTTCCCCTGTCCTTCCAGGCAGAGGATATGGCTGTGGTGGGGGATATTACCATCGGAGCCATGAAGAAATGGCAGTGAATGAATTGAATAAACCAAGGAGGTTATGGATTATGGGATTCTCAACAGTACCCTGCAATGAATTTGTGGAAGTATTGGCATCAAAAGCTCCGGTACCGGGGGGCGGCGGAGCGTCTGCGCTGGTAGGAGCGATCGGAACGGCTCTCGGCAATATGGTCGGCAGCCTGACGGTGGGCAAAAAGAAATATGCGGACGTAGAAGCTGAAATGTATGAGCTGAAAGCGAAGGCGGACGCTCTGCAGAAGGATCTGCTCCGTCTGATCGAGAGGGACGCAGAAGTGTTCGAACCCCTTTCCAAAGCTTACGGAATGCCCCGTGAGACGGAGGAGGAGAAGGCTGAGAAAGCGCGGGTAATGGAGATCGTCCTGAAGGATGCCTGCTCCGTTCCCATGGAGATCATGGAGAAATGCTGCGAAGCCATCGACATCATCGAAGTGTTTGCTGAGAAGGGTTCTACCCTTGCCATCAGCGACGCCGGCGTGGGAGCAGCTTTCTGTAAGGCTGCCCTGGAGGGCGCTTCCCTGAACGTCTTCATCAACACCAAATCCATGAAGAACAGGGAATACGCAGAAGAGCTGAACAAAAAAGCCGATGAGATGCTCTCCGTTTATCCGAAAAAAGCGGAAGAGATTTTCCAGAGTGTCATGGGACGCCTGAGATAATTACATGGGAGGAACAAAGAAATGGCAAAGAGATTACTGGGCAAGGAAGTAACCGCTGCCCTGAACGAAAAGATCAAAGCACAGGTTGAGGAGCTGAAAGGAAAAGGGGTAAACCCGACGCTCTGCATCATCCGTGTAGGTGAGAATGAAAGCGACATTTCCTACGAAAGAGGAGCTACCAAGCGTTGTGAGACCCTGGGGGTTACCTGTGAGAAAATTATCCTTCCGGAGAATATCTCCCAGGAAGAGATGATGAAAACCATCGACCATGTAAATCAGGATTCCAATATCCATGGAGTTCTGCTGCTTCGTCCCCTTCCGAAGCATCTGGATCAGTCCGCCATTGAAAATGCGCTGGATCCGGCAAAGGACGTAGACTGCATGACAGACGGTTCCATGTCCGGCGTATTCACCGGAAAGAACGTAGGTTTCCCGCCCTGCACCCCGCAGGCATGCATGGAGATCCTGGACTACTACGGAATCGACTGTACCGGAAAGAAAGCCGTTGTAGTAGGAAGAAGCCTGGTAGTTGGAAAACCGGCTGCTATGATGCTCATCAAGAAGAACGCCACGGTGACCGTATGCCATACCAGAACGGTGGACATGCCCTCTGTGGTAAAAGAGGCTGATATTGTGATCGTAGCTGCCGGAAGAGCAGGCGTTGTGGACGCTTCTTATGTATCTGCAGGCCAGACGATCATCGACGTGGGAATCAATGTGAACGCGGAAGGAAAGCTCTGCGGCGACGTGGCATTCGACGAGGTAGAGCCTATCGTGGATGCGATCACCCCGGTTCCCGGCGGAGTAGGCAGCGTTACCACTTCTGTGCTGGTAGGCCATGTGGTGGAAGCAGCCATGAGGACCGTCAAGTGAAAATCCCCGCAGTAAGCCGTGCGGCATGAATCTCGCACTGTTCCAGCTGCGGGAATCAGAGCAGCGTACCCAAAAAGATGCAAAAGGTGCAGTGCCGGAACCTGGAAAAGAAGGTTTTGGCACTGCTTTTCTATATGGGGCGGATGATTCAGGGAAACTTACCGAAAGGAATGTGGAAAAGGGATATCAAAAGGATACATCCTTCTGCTATGATGGAGATAGAAAAAGCAGAGAATGCTGGGAGGTAGAACTATGAACAAGAAACGTATTTGGTTCCTGGTATGCGCCGGCTTTCTGGCGGCATATCTCATGATCATGGCAGGTGTTACCATCTATCTGTCTTTTCGGTATGAAAAGCAGGCTGTGGATCGGGAGGAGGATTTTTGGATGGAAGTTTCGGCAGCGCTGGCAGCGGCGGAGGGGCTGGGTGATACCGGAGAAGCGTATTTAAACCGGCTTCAGCTGGAAAAACAGCTTTTGGACAGCAGGGTGCAGACGACCCTGTGCGCAGGGGAAAAACCGTCCCAACAGCTTCAGGCAGTCTTTTTTGACCAGGAGGGTGAGGTCTATGCCAAAGCAGCAGAAAACGGGCTCCTGTCCCAAAATGAACTGTTTGGACCGATTTTTCCGACGGTCAGTGGGGAGAATGAGAAGCCTGTCTTTTGGGATCTTCGGATGCCCGTGGAAGAGATGGAGAAGGTCGGAACCTATGTTGAGCAGAATTTTGCCCACTCAGGGATTGACCATCCCTATGAGATTTCCGGTATGGCGGAAGAGAAAATACTGGAAAGCGGACAGTCGGTCTATTGGCTTACGGAAGTTACCGTTCGGAAAAACACATGGGTTCCCTGCACAAGGGAGGAGATGCAGAATTATCCGTCGGCCACCAGCCGCACCGGTACTGGTGTCGCCGAGTTTTATGGATTGGAGAAGCAAGAAGAGGTTTACTCCTGGAAGCAGGACGCACCATTCCCAAGGAAGGCGGAAACAGGAATCCGTAACGTCAGTCTGAATGCCGTAGAGTACGATTTTATGCTGCGCCTGAGAAAGGACGACTACCGTGATTCCACGGAATTTGACGCTATGATGAAGGAGAGGAGTCAGGATGGCTTCCTTCAGGGGGCGGAGATTCCTTCCATGATTCAGGATGGGACATTGGATACGTCTGCCGGTGTGGCTCAGATGTCGAGAGGCTTTTTTCGCAGGCAGTCCTATGCCGTCAGCCGTGTCGAATACCTGGGAACGCCGTATTATCTCTATATTTCCTCCGTGCGCTATCCGCTTTGGGAGGCTGTCCGTAATCTTAAGGTTCTGTATTTGTATAGCATCGCGATCACTGCAGCGGCAGCGTTGTTCTGCGGCGTTTGGATGGTTCGGATGCAGAACAAGCGCCAGAGGCTGGAGGATGACCGAAAACAGTTTACCAATCTCCTTGCCCACGAGCTGAAAACTCCCCTTGCCATCATCGAGAATTTCTCCGAAAATGCTTTGGAGGAAGAGAATGCAGGCAAAAGGCAGCATTATCTGGAACAGATCGTCAGCCAGACCGGGCAGGCGGATGAGATCATACGGAGGATCGTGATCCTGTCCGAGCTGGAGAATGAGAAACTTCCTGTATTGGAAAGCCGATTGGATATCAGGGAGCTCTATCAGAAGGAGCGGGATCGATTCCTTCCTGCCATAGAAGAGAACGGGCTGGTGCTGTCCGAAGAGATATCGTCCTGCATCCTTCCGGTCAATGAGCGGCTGTTTTCCCAGGTGATCGGAAATCTGCTCTCCAACGCAGTCAGCTATACTCCATCTGGAGGAGAGATCCGGGTAAAATTGACATCCGATCACTTCTGCGTGGAGAATACCGGAAGCCATCTCTCCGAAGAGGAGCAAAAACACCTCTTTGATCGCTACTATCATGGGAAAGACCGGGGAGAGGAGAAGGGGCATTTGGGAATCGGGCTGTACCTGGTAAAGACGATTGCGAAGCGATACCATATGAACATCAAGGCGTCCAACGTCCCTTGCGGAGTCCGGTTTGAACTCCAGTTTCGGTGCAGGCAGTAAGAAAACAGGAGAAAGGAAGGGAGAAACATGGCAAGGACGTTGCTTTTGGCGGAGGATGACAAACTGTTGTCCGAAGCCATCTCAGACTACTATGAACGGAAGGGATGGGCGGTAGTTCGGGCATACAGCGGGAGAGAGGCGCTTACTCGTTACCGGGAGGGAGAATTTGACCTTGTGCTGCTGGATATCATGCTTCCTGACGGGGATGGTTTTTGGGTATGCCAGGCACTCAGGCGGGAGAGCGATATCCCGGTTTTCTTTATCACAGCCAGGGCGATGGAGAAGGACAGGCTGAAAGGGTATGAGCTTGGGGCTGACGACTACGTGGTCAAACCGTTTTCCCTTCCAGTACTCTATGCCAAGACCGAGGCGCTGCTCTTTCGGATTCGGGGGAGCCGGGCGGAGGATCAGTACCGGATGGGGGAACTGAGCCTGGATTGCGGGAACAGGGAGGTGAGGGTTCGGGAGCAGACCGTGTCTCTTAGTCCCAAGGAATATGAACTGCTGTATTATCTGATGAAACACAAAGGGCGCATCCTAAGCCGCAGCCAGATCTTGGACGCTGTATGGGGATATGACTTTGAAGGTACGGAACGGGTGGTCGATAATCACATCAAAAAGCTCCGAAAAGCGCTGGGACCATGCCAGTCCTATCTCCAGACCATCCCGAAGGCGGGATACTGCCTGAAAATAGTAGTTGACAAGAACTCCCTCTAAGCCTATAATGTAGATGTGTCATTTAATATTGCCGCATCAAGTGAGGGCAAAGGACCATCCGCAGGTTCTGCCCTGAGAGGGAATCAGGTGAAATTCCTGAACGATCCGGTCACTGTAAGCCAGGAGTGTTGTCTCAAGATCCCATTGCATACCCAATACTGTGAGAAGGGGAGACAAGATGATGAGAGGTAAGTCAGGAAACCTGCTTGGTGTGTGAGATGTGCTTCCGTGAAGAGCAAAACATCCAACGCAGGACGGAATTCCGCAGCCGTCCGGGATCGATGTCAGCCATGGGTAGGCAGGCATATTTTTATGAGCAGTTGTATGCATCTCGACGCATATTAAACATACACAAATACCTCCTTCTGAAGCAGGAATTCCGCACCTGCTTTCGAATGCAGTAGAACCCCGTCCGGAGATTCCAAAATGGAATTTCTTTGCGGGGTTTTACTTTTGTATCTTGACCTCACACTCAAAATGAAATAAACTAAGAGAAAACCATTGAAAAAGGGTGAAGATTCATGTCCCAATCCATATTGCAAAATCTGATGGAACCTATTGTGCCTCCGGCTTTATGCCAGATAAAACTAACCTCTGGGCTGCCGGTGGTTTGGATGAACGAAAGATTTTCCCATCTCTTTGAATACGGGAAAGAGAAATGGATGGAACAGGGCGAGAGGCAGCTGGGAAATATTTTGGATCAGGAATCCCAGAAAATTCTTTTTGGCCTATCATGTCAATGGGAAGAAACTTCCGTTCAATCAGGCAATATTGTCTTTGAAGGAACCATTGATGCCGGAGAAGAGGGGGTGACCCCGGTTCGGATTCAGGCAAGCAGAATGAACGGCGGAAGCATCGCGATGCTCTCTTTTGAGAAGATTTCAACTATAAAGAATGCAGAAAAAGCATCTCTTTATGAGAGATACCTGAGGGAATCCCTATGCCATTCCGGCAATGTCTTATACGAATACGAGATTGCTTCCAGAAAAGTTACCAGCTTCTACCCAGAGGTTGCATTCTTTCAAGAACCGGATATGTGCAAGAATATTCCTGAGAGCTGGATTCAGGCGGGGAGGGTCTTGTCGTTTAGCCATGAACGCCTCCGGAAACTGTTTCGTAAAATCGATGAAGGCGCCGCGGAAGCTGCTGACTTGATCCGGTTTTGCCGTCGCGAAGGTGAAGCGATTTGGTCTAAGTTATGGATTTCCGTCCTGCAAGAGACAGACGGAACGGCGAAAAAGGCTTTCGTTTTTTCACAGGACGTGACGATGCAAAAAGAAATGGAGCTTACTCTGTTAAGGGAACAGCAGTACAGGAAAGCATTGGTATCCCATGCGATTGTTTGTGCTCAGATTGATGTGACGGAAGATACTTTTCGGACGATCATGGATACGGAGGAGGCAAATCCGCAGTCCTATACCGATTATTTGAAGTTTCGGGAGTGGAGGCGGATCTTTGAAGAGGACAGAGAGAAGTTTTGGGAGTATTTTTCCAGGGAAGCTCTTCTTAAAGCGTTTCTGGAGGGAAAGAAGGATGTCTTTCTGGAACATCGGCGTTACGATAAGAATGGGAGGATCTTTTGGGCGAATGCCAAGATTTATTTCATTCAGCCGCCTTTGAGCGGCCATGTGGAAGGGCTGTTCTGCTTGGAGGATATTAATGAGAAAAAGCAAAAAAGCATTCTGCTGAAATATCATTCAGAGACAGATCTTCTCACAACCGTATTCAACCGACAGGCGACGGAGCAGAAGATCCGGGAAGAACTCTTTGCGTCAGTTCCGGCTGAGGACTGCCACGCGCTTCTGATGTTGGACGTGGATAACTTTAAACAGATTAATGATACTTACGGTCATCTGGTAGGAGATGAAGTCCTTCACCACATCGGCGAGGAGCTCAAACGCTGTTTCCGCAAATATGATGTGGTTGGAAGAGTGGGAGGTGACGAGTTTTTGGTCTTTATGAAAGGAATTCCTGGTCTTGAGATTGCCAAAAAGGGTGCTGCAAAGATTCTAAAGATTTTTGTGGAAAACGAGAACGCGCTGAGGTCTGTGTCCGCCAGCATTGGAGTCGCACTTTATCCAAGAGACGGACAGAATTTTAAGAACCTGTATCAAAAAGCGGATGAAGCGCTGTATCGGGCCAAACAGACCGGGAAAAACAGATATTTTCTGTCTATAGACCTTTAAACAGTCATAACAAGATACCCCCTTGCATATACTTTACCAGTATAGCGAGGGGGAATTTTATGGAAGAATTTAATCTCTATAAAGATATTCAAGCCCGCACCGGAGGCGAGATATATCTTGGCGTGGTGGGACCCATCCGTACAGGAAAATCCACCTTCATCCGGAAATTCATGGAAAATATGGTACTGCCGAATCTCAAAGACAATGAGAAAAGGGTCGCCTTGGATGAATTGCCTACCAGCGGGAAAGGAAGGGCGGTCACGACGGTAGAACCAAAGTTTGTGCCAAAGGAAGCGGCGCAGATTTCGCTTCCGGACAATATCAACCTTAAGGTAAGGCTTATCGACTGCGTGGGATTCCTGGCAGAGGGTGTTGGAGAGGAATACGAGCAGCAGAAGGCGAGAATGGTGAAAACGCCTTGGTCCAAGGAGGAGATGCCTTTTGCGAAGGCGGCACAGATCGGGACAGAACGGGTGATCCGTGACCATGCTACCGTGGGAGTCCTGGTAACGACAGACGGGAGCTTCGGCGAGCTTCCCAGGGAAAGCTTTCAGGATGGAGAGGAACGGGCGATTGGAGAACTGATCCGATCCGGCAAACCTTATGTGGTGGTAATCAACTCCCGGGATCCCTATGGCGCGAAGGCTCATGAGCTGGTAAAACATTTCGAGGAAGACTTTCAGGCATCCGCCCTGGCAGTCAACTGCGACGCTATGGATCAGGGAGATGTATTCCGGATTCTGAAAAAACTCCTCTATGAATTTCCGCTTATGAAGATGGAGTTTTATATCCCCAAATGGACGGAAACCATTCCGGAGGAACATGCAGTCCGAAAAGCGCTGATTCAGGCTGCCTGGAAGCTGATCCAGTCTGTATCCCACATCCGTGATCTGACACCGGAGACTTTAAAAAGCGACAAGGAGGAGATCAAAGAGATCAGGGTAGAAGATATCCTGCCATCCAGTGGGACGGTGAAGATCCGCATGGAGGTTGACGATACATATTACTACGGTATGTTAAGTGACCTGACAGGGGTTCCCTTAAGCGGAGAGTATCAGCTCATTTCCATGATCCAGGAGCTTGCCAAAAAGAAAAAATCCTATGAGTTGGTGGAGGAGGCGATGAACTCCGTCCGGGATACCGGTTATGGGGTCATCACACCTCTGAAAGAGGAAATCTCACTGGAAGAACCCACAGTCATTAAGCAGGGAAGCAAGTTCGGCGTCAAGATCCGTGCGGCATCACCCTCGATCCACCTCATCCGCGCGGATATTGAGACCGAGATCGCACCTATCGTAGGAAGTGAGCAGCAGGCGGAAGATTTGATCACCTACATCCGCGAGAATACAGATTCTAAGGACGGGATTTGGCAGACGAATATTTTCGGAAAATCTGTGGAGCAGTTGGTGGAAGATGGGATCCGTACCAAACTGAATATGATCGGGGAGGAAAGCCAGAAAAAACTCCAGGATACCATGAAACGGATTGTAAACGAATCAAAAGGCAGCCTAATCTGCATCATTATTTAAACCCAAAGAAGTCCGCCTTGCAGGCGTTGGAGCAAGGTTCTCCCGACACCGTCTGCAAGGCGGGCTTTTGAAATTCTTACATATAAGTTTGACAAAACATAAGGAATCGTATATAATATATTAAGTTATTTAATATTATTGTAACAAATTGTCCGGCAGGGGGGATGCCAATGGGACAGGCTCTCTGTCAGCCACAACAATCGTATGTCAATTCGGCATACCGAAGGAGGATCAGGATGAGAAAGAAACTCGTAATCGCCATAGCTGCAGCTGCAATGATGCTGACTTTTGCAGTACCGGTCGGTGCAGATGCGGCGGGCAATACTACGAAATCGAATGTTCATACTGTTAGGACAACGCGTTCTAAAGCCGGTCAGGCACGGTGGGTACGGCGGAATGGCAAAGAATATTTTTACAAAAAGGACGGTACCAAAGCAATCGGTTGGGTGTTCTATCACGGAAAGCGTTACTACACCGACAAAACCGGAGCTAAAGTGACTGGCTGGCAGATCATCAATGGTCATCGTTATTATTTCAGCAAGAGCAAAAATGGAGCGATGCTCCGCAACGGCCTGTTTAAGATGGGCAAGAACTATTTCTATTTCGAAAAAAATGGACGTGCCTATCACGGCTGGAAAGAGATCAACGGCAAGACTTATTATTTCAATTACAGAGGCAAGAGAGTCACTGGCCTGAAAGAGATTTCCGGCAGTACATATTACTTTAACACAAAAGGAGTTCAGCAGACCGGATGGCGCACCATCAACGGGAAACGCTACTATTTCGATAAAGAAAGCGGCAAGATGGTGACCGGCTTTGTGACTATCAACAATAAGAACTATTTCTTTAACGACGATGGAACGCTCCTGAAAAACGGAACCATCTCGGTGGATGGGACAACCTATACGGTCAACTCAAGAGGAGTTTGTACGGCGGTACAGATGGCTGATGACAATGACGGGATGGCTTCCTCAAGGGGAAACTCGTCAGACATTCTTTTCTTTACACAGTATGAATCCGGCGCGGACGCTTACCGCCAGACCGGGGGAGACAATGGAAATGCCTGCGGCAAATACCAGTTTGATTACCGGTATTCCCTGCTTCCATTTGTGAAATACTGTTATGAGAGGGATCCGGTCACATTCGCAGCCTTCAAGCCCTATGCGCGTCTCAGCCTGACGAAGAAGAGCAAACTTCAGGGAAACACAAAGTTCTACAAAGCATGGCAGAAGATTTACGATACTTATCCGGAAACCTTTATCAAGTATCAGGATGATTATGCTAAGATGGAATATTACGACGCCACAGAGAGGTATCTTCTGAATTATGGGATTGATATCCAAGAGCGTCCCTATGTGGTGCAGGGTGCTGTCTTCAGCTACTCGATCCAGCACGGACAACTTACCGCAGCTCAGGCGGTGGTGGCAGCGGGCATCACCAACAGTACGTCGGATGAGGACTTCCTCAAAAAACTGTACAAGTACCGCATCAGGAAGTTCCCCACCTATACTTCCAGATACACGTCAGAAAGACAGTATGCGCTGAGCATTCTCAGCAAATATATCTAATCGTAGAAAGGCACTGCAGGCAATTCCCGCAGTGCCTTTCTATTTCCTTTCTTGACATCAAAAATCAAAGCCACTATAATAAACAAAGAAAAACGAAACGGGGACGGAAAGATGAATTTACAGGAATTACTAAGTCAGATCAAGCCTTTGGACCAGAAGGCTATGGAACAATGCCAGAGGCGTTGGGACAGTATCGCCAAGCCCCTTCACAGTCTGGGAAAGATGGAAGATTTTTTGGTGAAGATTGCGGGAATAGACGGGAATGCCGGGATTGACCTGGAAAAGAAAGCGTTGATTGTCATGTGTGCGGACAACGGCGTAGTGGAGGAAGGAGTCACGCAGACCGGGCAGGAGGTTACAGCCATTGTATCCGAGAATTTTCTGGACAAGAAGGCGTCCGCCAGCCTGCTCTGTTCTATGACGGGGGCGGATATCTATCCAGTGGATATCGGAATTGCCTCGGATACCAGGATCATGAACCGTAAGATCGCCTACGGAACCAAGAATATGACCAAGGGACCTGCCATGACCCGGGAGGAAGCAGAACGGGCGGTTCTGGTGGGGATCGATTTGGTGCGTGAGCTGAAGGAGCAGGGGTACCGCATCATTGCCACCGGGGAGATGGGAATTGGAAATACCACTACCAGCAGCGCCATCGTATCCGTATTTCTGAACCGGCAAGCCGAAGAGGTAACCGGACGGGGAGCAGGGCTCTCCACAGAGGGGCTGAATCGAAAGATCCATGCCATCAAGCGCGCAATCGCCTTGAATCATCCGGATCCCAAGGATGGGATCGACACCCTTGCCAAGGTGGGAGGCTTGGATCTTGCAGGGCTTGCAGGCGTGTTCCTGGGAGGAGCAATCTACCGCGTTCCCGTGGTGCTGGATGGGTTTATCTCGGCTTCGGCAGCGCTCGCCGCATCGGTGATTCATCCTCTCGCAAAGGAATATATGCTGCCTTCCCATGTATCCAAGGAACCTGCTGCCAAAATGGTGCTGGAAGCTCTGGGGCTTGAGGCAGGGCTTCATATGGATATGTGCCTGGGAGAAGGAACCGGGGCGGTTACCTTGTTCCCGATTCTGGATCTGGCGGCAGGAATTTATCATACCATGAGTACCTTTCAGGATATCAACGTAGAAGAGTATAAGCCGTTGGCTTAGAGGAGGAAGGGATGTTTTTTGTTGTGACCGGCGGGAGCGGAAGCGGGAAGTCTGCGTTCGCGGAAAGCTTGGTAGAGAGACTTGGGGGATCCTTAAGGATCTACCTTGCCACGATGATGTGCTTTGACGAAGAGGGAAAAAAGCGGATCGAGCGCCATCGGAGGATGCGGAAGGACAAGGGCTTTGCAACGAGAGAACAGTATGTTTCCATCGGAGATGCTCCGATCCCGGAGGGAGCCGTCGTTCTTCTGGAGTGTATGTCCAACCTGGTCGCCAACGAAATG
This sequence comes from Candidatus Limivivens merdigallinarum, assembly GCA_018713105.1. Lineage (GTDB taxonomy): Bacteria > Bacillota > Clostridia > Lachnospirales > Lachnospiraceae > Limivivens > Limivivens merdigallinarum. The sequence continues at coordinate 59,137 of DVFT01000139.1, forward strand.
TTCGATGAGAACGGTTCCAAAGAAGACTGCGTAGCTGCTGTGACAGAAGGGATCTCGCAGATCCTTCAGAAAGCCGGGCACCTGATCGTGGTGACCAACGAGATTTTTTCGGATGGTGTCCTCTACGATCAGGAGACCGTACGCTACCAGCAGTTTTTAGGAGAAATCAACCGGAGGATGTCAGCCATGGCAGACGGTGTGTTTGAGGTGGTGTACGGCATTCCTCTGTGCCTGAAAGGACAGCATTTGCCATGAAACATTTACTGCAGAGTTTTTTTATTGCATTTTCCATGTATTCCAAAATCCCCATGCCCAGGACAGACTGGACCAAGGATGCCATGAAATATTCCATGTGCTTCTTCCCGCTGGTAGGGGGAGTGATCGGTCTTTTGATGATGGCGTGGTATACCTTGTTTTATGGGAAGATCGGCGAGCTGTTTTTTACAGCGGTAGCGGTGTTAATCCCGGTGCTTGTGACCGGAGGAATCCATCTGGACGGGATGCTGGATACGGCGGATGCCCTGAGTTCCTACAAATCCAGGGAGGAGAAGCTGGAAATTCTGAAGGATTCCCATGCGGGGGCGTTTGCCATCATCGTTGGGATCTGTTATTTTGTCGCTTATTTTGGAGTGTACTCTGAGGTGACGCCGGAGACTGTGCCGGTGCTCTCCCTGGGATTTCTTCTGTCCAGGATCTATTCTGCCCTGGCGGTCGTCTCCTTTCCGCTGGCAAAAAATACAGGGCTTGTCCATACGTTTTCCGATATGTCCCTGAAGAAGACGGTACGTATTGTGATGGCGGTGGGACTTCTTGTGGTTACTGCCTGTCTGCTTTTCGTGGACTGGGTCTATGGGTTGGGGGCAAGCGTGGCTGCTGCCCTGACATTTCTATACTATTATCGGATGTCCGGCAAAAAGTTCGGGGGCATCACCGGAGACCTTGCCGGCTTTTTTGTGCAGATTTGTGAATTGATGATGGCGCTGGTTGTGGTAGTCATCTCTATGATTCGATGAGAAAGGAGCTTCCTATGCTGTTGGTGATCGGTGGAGCGTTCCAGGGAAAGCTTGATACGGCATCCCATCTGAGCGGGATTCCCAAGGAGAAATTTCTGGATGGAAGAAGCTGCCCCTTTGAGGAGGTTTTCCGCGGCAGCGGAATCCATCATTTTGAAGAATATATCCGAAGATGGATCAAAGAAGGAAAAAACACAGAGGAGTTGACGGAGCGCCTGAAAAAGGAAAATCCCGCCATCGTCGTAGTAATGCGTGAGGTGGGATATGGGATCGTCCCCATGGACGCGTTTGAACGGGATTTTCGGGAGCGCACCGGACGTGTCGGCTGTGAGCTTGCCAGGACGGCAGGCAAGGTAGTCCGTGTCATCTGTGGGATTGGGACGGTGATCAAGAATGATTGAGGTAAGCGTTCTCCGCCATTCCAAAACAAAGGGGAATCTGTCGGGACGGTATATCGGAGTTACCGATGAGCCTCTCTGCCATGAGGGGATCCTTCTTCTGGAGGGAAAATGTGTTCCGGCGGCTTCCTGTCTGTATGTAAGCCCCCTGAAGCGCTGCGTGGAGACGGGCAGGATCCTTTACCCTTCTCTTTCGCCCATTCCCAAGGAAGGGCTGGCGGAATGTGATTTCGGGGAATTCGAGAACCGGAATTATCTGGAACTGAATGGAAACCCAGCTTATCAAGCGTGGGTGGACAGCGGAGGAACCCTGCCGTTTCCAGGAGGGGAGAGCAGGGAAGCGTTTGCCTTACGCTGCCAGAACGCCTTCCTTGAAGTGATCGAAGATGCGTTTCGGTCCGGTGACAGGCAGATTGCCATTATCGCCCATGGAGGGACCATCATGGCGGTTCTGTCCCGGTTTGCAGTTCCAGAGCGCTCTTTCTATGAATGGCAGGTGAAAAACGGGGAAGGGTATCTCCTTCAAGTGCCGGATGATTTCCTCCGTGTACAGCATCTGACTGTCTTAAGGAAGCTTTAGAGTTAAAATGGGATGTGATATTCTTTGGAAGGATTAAAGCGAAATGATTATCTGCTGGCAGCGGCAATCCTCCTGGCGGCGCTGCTTCTATTCCTTCTGCTGTCTTTCGGGATGGCGCCGGGCGCCAGGATCCGGATTCAGGTAGATGGGGAAGAATACGGGGTTTATTCCCTGGCGGAGGAACAAAAGATTCAGATCGGAGATGGAAATACTGTGCAGATCCAAAACGGAGCTGCACGGATGGAGTGGGCAAACTGCCCGGATCAGCTGTGTCTCCATCAAAGAGAAATATCCAGATCCGGCGAAACGATCGTCTGCCTTCCCAACAGGATCATAATCACGGTTCTCGGGGGAGAAGAATCGTCCCTGGATGGAATAGCGGGGTGAAAAAATGGGAAAACGAACAGCACTTTTAGGGGTACTGACTGCCCTGGCGTTAATTTTGTCCTATGTGGAATCCCTGATCCCGATTCCCCTTCCGATACCGGGAATCAAGCTGGGATTGGCGAATATTGTCTCCATTGCGGCGTTGTACCGCCTGGGAGTGAAGGAGGGCTTTGCCATTTCCTTCATCCGGATTCTGCTGTCCGGATTGCTTTTTGGAAATTTATTTTCCATTGTCTACAGCCTGTCGGGCGGCGTGCTGAGTTACCTGACCGCGTTTCTTTTGTACCGCACGCAGCAATTTTCCGTGGCGGGCGTTTCCATGGGAGCAGCAGTGGCGCATAATCTGGGACAGCTTATCGTGGCAAGCCTGGTATTGGAGAATGCGGGAGTGTTCTATTATGGTCCGCCGCTCATGGTGGCTGGCTTGGTGACCGGGCTGGTGACGGGATTGATTTTGATGGAAGTTTTGAAACGTTTGAGGAAGGAGGAAGCACTGTGATCGCATATGTGAAAGGGATTGTCGCCATGAAGGATGCTCAGTCTGTCGTCGTGGATGTCAATTCCATCGGATACCGCGTCTATTTGTCCGGCAGGGATCTGGACCGCCTGCCTCCTTTGGGAGAATCGGTCTTTCTGCACACCTACTTTCAGGTGAGGGAGGATGCGATGCAGCTTTTTGGGTTTCTGAAGCCCGATGATTTGGAAATGTACAGGCTTTTGCTGGGAGTGAACGGTATCGGCCCTAAGGCAGCCTTGGGCGTTTTGTCTGCGCTGACTGCAGACGATATCCGCTTCGCCGTGCTCTCTGGGGACGAAAAGACCATTTCCAAAGCACCGGGAATCGGCAGGAAAACGGCTCAAAAACTGATTTTGGAGCTGAAGGACAAGATCAACCTTGAGGAAGCCTTTGAAAAGAAGCTTTCCGGGGAAGAACTTCCAGCCGGGGAAAGCGCTTCTTCCAATGAGGCAAAGTCGGAGGCTGTGCAGGCACTCATCGCTCTGGGGTATTCCAATACCGACGCCTTACGGGCAGTCAACAGAGCGGCTTCGGAGGATATGGACACCGAGGAGATCCTGAAAGCGGCTCTCAAGAATATGGCGTTTTAGCGATAAAGGAGTTCTATGAAAAAAAGAATCATAACCACAGATTTTCTGGAAGAGGATGCAAAGAACGACCTGCCTTTGCGTCCTCAGGTCTTGGACGACTATATCGGTCAGGAAAAGGCAAAGAGCAATCTGAAAATATACATCAAAGCGGCAAAGCAGCGGGGAGACGTCCTGGACCATGTACTGTTCTATGGCCCTCCGGGACTTGGAAAGACGACCCTGGCGGGGATCATTGCCAATGAAATGGGGGTGCACATCAAGATCACCTCTGGACCTGCCATTGAAAAGCCGGGGGAGATGGCTGCGATCCTCAACAATCTCCAGGAAGGGGATGTACTGTTTGTGGATGAAATCCATCGCCTGAACCGTCAGGTGGAGGAGGTGCTCTACCCGGCTATGGAGGATTTTGCCATTGACATCATGATCGGGAAGGGAGCGACGGCACGTTCCATCCGGCTGGACCTTCCAAAGTTTACCTTGATCGGCGCCACCACCAGGGCTGGTCTTCTGTCAGCCCCCTTAAGGGACCGGTTCGGTGTGATCCATCATCTGGAATTCTATACCGAGGAGGAGTTAAAGACGATCATCCTCCGGTCCGCCAAGGTGCTGAAGGTGGAGATTGACGAGCCGGGCGCCCTGGAACTGGCAAGGCGATCCCGGGGAACGCCGCGTATTGCAAACCGTCTTTTGAAGCGGGTGCGGGATTTCGCCCAGGTGAAATATAAGGGGCATATTGACGAACGGATCGCTTCTCTGGCACTGGACCTTCTGGAGGTGGACCGCTATGGGCTGGATCAGACAGACAGAACCCTTCTTATGACAATGATTGAAAAATTCAACGGAGGTCCGGTGGGCTTGGATACGCTGGCTGCGGCTACCGGAGAGGATTCCGGCACCATTGAGGAGGTCTACGAACCATTTCTGATCAAAAACGGATTCCTGAACCGGACCCCCAGAGGACGGGTGGTAACCGACCTTGCGTACCATCATTTGGGCATTCGTGAAGAAAAAAGGTTGTAATCTGGAGGATTTTGTTTATAATAGTAGATAGAACCGAGAGAAAGGAAGAAAAGGGGCATGTCATCCAAGAACAAAACGGAGGTCCTGATCGCAGGAAAGATTTATACCTTAAGCGGTTATGAGAGTGAAGAGTATCTGCAGAAGGTTGCTACATATATTAATAACAAACTGGCGGAATTCAAGAAGCTGGACGGATATAATCATCAGACCAAGGAGAACAAGAGTATCCTGTTGGAGCTGAACATTGCAGATGATTATTTCAAGGCGAAGAAGCAGGTCGAGATGGTGGAGGAAGAGCTGGCGGAGAAAGACAGGGAGCTTTACGAGCTGAAGCATGAGCTGATCAGCACCCAGATCAAGCTGGAGACAGCGGAAAAGTCACTGGGCGACCTTCAGAAGGAATCCACGGAATACCAGAAGCGGATTGTGGAGCTTCAGACAGAATTAAAAGGGAAAAACAGGAATTAGGGATTGGGGGCTGTTGCAAAGAGATGTGTGACAGCCTTTCTTCGTCCTGAACTAAAAAAACGGACCGATTTTGGATAGCATGGGAGAGAAGGAATGAGATCAGAATTGTTAGCGCCGGCTGGCTCCTTTGAAAGCATGGTCAGTGCCGTCATGGCAGGAGCAGATGCTGTCTACATGGGTGGAAACCGATTTGGAGCGAGAGCCTATGCCGATAACCCCAAGGAGGATCAGCTGAAGGAAGCCATTGATTTTTGCCATCTTCACGATGTGAGGCTGTATCTTACCGTTAATACCCTGGTGAAGGAAGGGGAAATGGACGAGCTCTATGAGTTTTTGGCGCCTTACTATGAAACCGGGCTGGATGGCGTGATCGTCCAGGATCTGGGCGTCTTGTCCTATCTGAAACGTCAGTTTCCCGGTATGGAACTTCATGCCAGCACGCAGATGAATGTCCACAATGCAGATTCCGCCCGTCTCTTAAAGAATTATGGGGTGGATCGGGTCGTCCTTGCCAGGGAGCTTTCCCTGGAGGAGATCCGGGAGATCGCAAGGACTGGGGCGGAACTGGAAGTGTTCGTCCACGGAGCGCTGTGTTACTGTTATTCCGGTCAGTGTCTCTTAAGCAGTATGATCGGAGGCCGCAGCGGAAACCGCGGCAGATGTGCCCAGCCCTGCCGGCTTCCCTATCAGGCGGAGGCGGATGGCAGAAGGGCAGAGGGGCATCTTCTAAGCCCCAAAGATATCTGTACCCTGGAACTTTTGCCGGAGATCCTTTCGGCAGGCGTCTATTCCCTGAAGATCGAAGGAAGGATGAAACGCCCGGAGTATGTGGCTGGAGTGGTGAGGATTTACCGGAAATATCTGGATCTCTATCGGGATTGCGGAAGAGAAGGCTACCGGGTGCGCAAGGAGGATATCCGTCAGCTGATGGATCTTTACAACCGCGGCGGCTTTTGTGAGGGATATTTCCGCACATCAAACGGTCCGAAGATGATGTCCATCTCCCGACAGAACCACTATGGCACGGTGGCGGCAAGAGTCCTGGAAAGCGGCAGAGGGCTTCTGAAACTGAAAGCGCTGGAACCGCTGTCAAAGGGAGATGTCCTTGAGGATGCTACGCTTCCCAATCCGGTGGCGGAAAACGAAGTCTTTACCATCAAAAAAACCCGGGCAGCCTCCTTTCGGGCAGGAGATCTCATCCACCGGACCACCAATGCAGCCCTTCTTTCGGAGCTTCAGAAGTACCAGGATTTGACATACCGGAAAGAAAAAATTAATGGGAAGTTAATACTTTCGCCCAGCAAACCTGTTATACTTGATCTGGAGTGCAGAGCGGCAAACCTGTCCGTCCAGGGACAGATGGCAGAACCTTCCAGAAATCAGGCGCTGAGTTCGGAGGTCCTTCTCCGCCAGATGAAGAAGACAGGCGGCACGTCTTTTGAGTTTGATCATCTGGAGGTGGAGCTTCATGGAGACTGTTTCCTCCCTATGAAGGCGGTCAACGATCTTCGCCGCAGGGGGCTTGAACGTATCCGGGAAGAATTGCTGAAGCCGTATAGACGGAACAAAGTCGGGAAGCTTGCAGCCTATGAGGATCCCGTTAAAGGGGCAGAGCCTTCTGAATACCAGGGAGAACGCCCGGAGATCGAGATCCTGGTCAATACCAGGGAACAGCTCTTTGCCTTAAGATCCGAGGATATGGACCGGCTGTATGTGGAAGCGGTTCTCCTTTTGAAGGAGGATTGGGAGAACGTTCTTGACTTTCTGTCGGCGCTTCGCAGGGAGGGTGTGGAGGTCTACCTCGCCATGCCCCATCTTCTTAGGGGAGCACGGAAGGATGTCGTCAGGCAGGAGGTTCTGTCGCCGTTTCAGAGTGCGTTTGACGGCGTATTGGTCAGAAATCTGGAAGGGCTTTCGCTGGCAGAAGAGAGGAAAGCGAGATGGAGCATCCACGGGGATGATGGTCTCTACAGCTGGAACAGGGAGGCACGCAAGGTTTTGAAATCCCTGGGAGTGTCCATGGATACCGCGCCGGCGGAGGAGAACCAGAAGGAGCTTGCCGCGCGAGGTATGCAGGGAAGCAGCCTTTTGGTGTACGGAAGGAATCTGTTGATGATCTCTGCCCAATGCATCAAGAAAACCCTGAAGCACTGCGACAGGAAGAGCAGTTTGCTGTTTTTGAAGGATCGGAAAGGAATCCGGTTCCCTGTAGTAAGTCAGTGCGAATTTTGTTATAATAAGATCTATAACAGCACGCCTTTGGTTCTTTACGATCTGAAGGATGAGATCCGAAAGCTGTCCGCAAGAGCCGTCAGGCTTGCCTTTACCCTGGAGGGGGCAGAGGAGGTTCGATCCGTTCTCCAAAGCTTTCGGGAAACATTTTTGGAAGACGGGGAGGGGACAATCCCTTCTTCTTATACAAGAGGCCATTTTAAACGAGGAGTAGAGTAGGTGAAAAAGTGACAAAACTGATTATTGATATATCGAAATATATTCTGCTGATATTAATTGCCATTTATACCTTTCAGAGCTACAGTGTCTTTAAGAAAAAGGACGAGGACGCCAAGGAATTCCTGTTCCTTCGGCAGAATGCCCTGATGTTTGCCATCCACTTTGTAGCGTTCGTGGTCTTCTATCTGAGGATGGAGGAGCCCACATTGTTTTATTTCTACGGAGCCCAGGCGATCTACCTGGCTGCAGTGCTGGTGCTGTTCCGAAATCTGTACCCCAAGGCGAGCAAGCTTTTGATCAACAACATGTGTATGCTCATCACCGTGGGATTTATCATGCTTACGAGAATTTCCTACGATCAGTCTATCCGGCAGTTCAAGATTCTGGCGGTGGCGACGGTGGTTGCCCTGCTGGTTCCCATTATTATCCGGAAGTTCCGTTTCCTCTCCAAATGGACCTATGTGTATGCGGTGCTGGGACTGGGGCTTTTGGGCGTGGTGGCTGTCCTGGGAAATGAAACGTATGGTGCGAAGATGCAGCTGGACATCGGAGCGTTTTCCTTTCAGCCCTCGGAGTTTGTAAAGATTATTTTTGTGTTCTGCGTGGCAGGAATGCTTGCCAAATCCACCAGCTTTCTGCAGGTCGTAAAGGCAACGGCAATCGCTGCCCTGCATGTGCTGATCCTGGTGGCGTCCACGGACCTTGGAAGCGCCTTGATCTTCTTTTTGACCTATCTCCTTATGCTCTATGTGGCGACCAGAGACTGGCGCTACCTGGCAGCAGGACTTTTGGCAGGGGCTTTGGCAGCTGTGGTGGCATATTTCCTGTTTTCCCATGTGCGTGTCCGCGTGCAGATCTGGCAGGATCCTTTTGCTTCCTATGCAGGGGACGGATACCAGGTGGCGCAGTCACTGTTTTCCATCGCCGCGGGAGGGTGGTTCGGCACCGGGCTCTACCAGGGTTCTCCCACAGCGATCCCCATTGTGGAGCAGGACTTCATGTTCTCTGCCATCGCAGAGGAGCTGGGCGGTCTGTTTGCCATGTGCGTCATCCTGATCTGCATGAGCTGCTTCATTATGATCGTCAATATCGCCATGAAGATGGAAAAGACCTTCTACAAGCTGACTGCCCTGGGACTTGGCTGCACCTATGCCGTCCAGGTATTTCTCACGGTGGGCGGCGCGATGAAGATGATCCCCATGACAGGCGTTACCTTCCCGCTGATCAGCTATGGCGGAAGCTCTATCATGAGCACCGTGCTGATGTTTGCCATCGTGCAGGGCTTCTATATCTCAAGGAGGGAGAAACGTCCCCCGATGCCCTACTACGGAGGCTATCCCCCATATCCTGATCAGGGCTACTATCCTCCATACGGCGCCCCGCCCTATGGGAATCCTCCTTATCCCAATGACGGATATGATCCCTATTCCCGGCAGAATATGCCGCCGCATTATCAGGAACCCGTTGAAGACTATATAGATGGAGAGTATTCCGATTATGAAGAAAACCCAAGACGACGAAATGAAACGGGACGGGCTGCCCGTTGACGAAGATCCTTCCATGGAAAACCGTTATTCTGATGAATATGACAGAGACGAAGATCTGGACATGGAAGAGGAAGTGCTTTCAGAATATGCCGGGGATGTTCCGGAAGAGGAGCTCCCTTCCCGGAAACCGAAAAAGAAAAAATCCTTTTTCTCCAGACTGTTTACCGACAAAAGCAAAAATTCCCAGCAGGAGCCGCCCTTAAGCCATAAGGAAAAGAATCGATACTATGTGAGAGTCAGCTACTTTATTGTGGCAATGTTTTTGAGTCTCTGCGTGTATCTGGTTTATTTCAACGTGGCAGAGAGGGATGCCATCAATTCCAACAGCAACAACTCCAAGCAGGACAGCAATGAAGATCTGGTGGTAAGGGGCAGCATCTATTCTACTGACGGAGAACTTTTGGCGGGCACAAATGTGGCGGAGGATGGGACGGAGACCAGGGTTTACCCATTCAGCAATGTATTTGCCCATGTGGTGGGCTATTCCACCAACGGACGGTCGGGGGCGGAATCGGTATACAATACAGAGCTTCTGACCAGCCATGCATCCCTGTTTGAACAGATCCAAAATGAATCCCTGGATATGAAGGTGCGTGGGGATTCGCTGGTCCTGACGCTGGATTCCAGGATTCAGCAGGCCTGCTACAATGCCCTGGGCGCCTATAAGGGCGCCATCGTGGTGATCGAACCCTCCACCGGACGCATCCTTGCCATGGTATCCAAGCCCGACTTTGATCCCAACAGCATTGACAGTGACTGGGAAGCTCTGAACGATGCCACCGGGGACAGCCCCCTGTACAACAGGGCGACCCAGGGGCTCTATCCGCCGGGTTCCACTTTTAAGATCCTGACGACACTGGCATATCTCAGGCAGCACAACAACCAGTATGAAGATTTTTATTTTAACTGCCAAGGGGTGGTTACCCAGGAAGACGTCAGCATTACCTGTTACAACGGGGCAGTCCATGGCGGGCAGAATCTGGAGCAGGCGTTCGACAATTCCTGCAACGGCGCCTTTGCGACCATCGGGCTTGAGCTGGATAATAAAGCTTTTACGGAAACCTGTGAGGACTTTCTGTTCAACCAGTCTATTCCCATCAACATGTCGTCGGCGAACAGCCTGTTCCCTCTGCCGGAAGACGCTTCCTACGGGGAGGAGATGACGACAGCGATCGGGCAGGGCAATACCGTAGCCACGCCTCTTCAGATGGCGATGGTGGCAGCTACCGTGGCAAATGGCGGCGTGATGATGACTCCCTATTATGTAGACCGGATCGAGACCTATGACAATGAAACCGTGGAGGAGTACTCCCCGTCCGTTTACAAAACGGTTATGACGGCCGAGGAGGCTGAAATTTTAGGAAACTTTATGGAGAGTGTCGTAACCAATGGAACGGCAAGCGCTTTAAGCGGACAGCTCTACACAGCAGCCGGCAAGACCGGTTCTGCCGAGTATGATTCTGACGGGACGGGAGAAAGCCTGAATACCCACAGCTGGTTCGTCGGCTACTCCAATGTGGACAACCCGGATATTGCCGTTGCTGTGATCGCAGAAGACGGCGGCTCCGGAAGCAGCACCGCTGTCCCAATAGCAAAACAGATTTTCGACACCTATTACCAATATTATTCCTACGATTGACAGAAGGTTTCCGGTTGCAGTATCTTCAAAAAAGAGTTATACTAAAAACAGTCAAACATGGCACAACGCATAACAGGAGGAATTGCAATGATTGAGGCAACGAGCTGTGGCGGTGTGGTAATATTTCGAGGCAAAATCCTGCTTTTGTACAAGAGCTACAAAAACAAATACGAGGGCTGGGTTCTGCCAAAAGGAACTGTAGAGGCTGGTGAAGAGTATAAAGATACAGCAACAAGGGAGGTGCTGGAGGAAACAGGTGTACATGCATCCATAATCAAATATGTCGGGAAGAGCCAGTACACGTTTGCCATACCGGAAAATACCGTGGCAAAAGATGTGCACTGGTACCTGATGATGTCAGACAGCTATTACAGCAAACCACAACGTGAGGAATATTTTGTGGATTCGGGCTATTATAAGTTTCATGAAGCCTACCATCTTTTGAAATTTTCCAACGAAAAACAGATACTGGAGAAAGCATACGCAGAGTATCTGGATCTGAAGAAACGCAATCTTTGGGGAAGCAGGAAGTATTTTTAAGCGCTGGTATAGGCGGATACAGACAGATAGAGGTCGTTGGACTTTTATCTGTCTCTTTTTTTCAAAAATAAAAAAAAGAGAGTGAACTTTTCTGCAAAATCTGGTAAACTATGTACTAACATAAATACGGAAAGGGGGACGAAAGCATGCTGGAAAAAATTGACTTGAATAAAAAATTAAGCAAAGAGGAGTCCAAACAGATCATGGAAGAACTGGAGGGGAAACTTGCCTATCTCCAGAGAGTCTGCAAGGAAAGGAAAATTCCGGTTATCATTATCTTTGAGGGTTTTGGCGCTTCGGGAAAGGGAACCTTGATCAATCGGCTGATCTATCCTTTGGATCCTAGAGGCTTTGACGTCTATGCGATCAATGGAGAATCTGAGGATGAAAGGCTCCGTCCATTTTTGTGGAGGTTCTGGACGAAGACACCGCAGAAGGGCCGAATTGCTATTTTTGACCGCAGCTGGTACCGCAGAGTTCTCGTTGACCGGTTTGATGGGGTGACAAAGACTTCCCAGCTCCCCGATGCCTTCAATGAAATCAATGCCTTTGAACGTCAGCTCTCTGACGACGGAAATGTAATGATTAAATTTTTCCTGGATATCACTAAGAAGGAGCAGAAGAAGAGATTCGAACGCCTGCTGGAAAATAAGGAGACGGCATGGCGGGTATCTAAGGGCGATTTGAAGAGAAATAAACATTTCGATGAATACAAGGCGATGAATGAGGAAATGCTCCAGAAGACGGATACGGAATTTGCACCCTGGACGATTGTAGAAGCTATGGACCGTGAGTATGCAGCTATAAAGATTCTTAAAGTGGTGACTGGGAGACTGGAAGAAAGCATCGCCGCTCAAAAGGCAAGATCGGATCAGCCAAAATCCGCATCTTCTATCCAAGATCGTGTGATGAAGTCCTCCATTCTCAGCAATGTGGATCTTAGCCTGTCACTGGACAAGGAGGAATATAAGGCTCGAAAAAAGGAACTCCAGAACAGACTTTCTATCCTGCACAGTGAGCTTTACCGCAGGAGGATTCCGGTCATTCTGGGCTTTGAGGGCTGGGATGCGGGAGGAAAGGGAGGAGCCATCAAGCGTCTGACCGAGGCATTGGATCCGCGGGGATATCAGGTTCATCCAACCGCGTCTCCCAATGATATCGAAAAATCCCACCACTATCTCTGGCGCTTTTGGCAGGGGGTACCCAAAGCCGGCCATATAGCCATCTTTGACCGGACCTGGTACGGCAGGGTGATGGTGGAACGGATTGAGGGGTTTGCAGCGGAGGAAGAGTGGAAGAGGGCATACAAGGAAATCAATGACTTCGAGTCGTGCCTCGTCCATTCTGGCGCCATTGTGCTGAAGTTCTGGCTCCAAATCGACAAGGATGAGCAGAAACGCAGATTTGACGAGAGGACGAATACGCCGGAGAAGCGGTGGAAGATTACAGACGAAGACTGGCGGAACCGTGCCAAATGGGATTTGTATGAGGAGGCTGTGGACGAGATGCTGATACGCACCTCCACTACCTATGCACCCTGGATCATTGTAGAGGGCAATAACAAATACTATGCCCGCATCAAGGTGCTGGAAACAGTGGTGAAAGCGATCGAGGCGCGTCTGAAAGAAGATTCATGAAATGGTATCCGGATTTATATTTTGGAAAACAGGCGGAAAAAAAGAAGGATGTGATCCTCCGTAGGCTTAGATGGAACATTGGACAGTTGGACGTCTATCTGATCACAGAGGCGTCCAACGGAAAAGACCTTTTTGACATTGTGTTTGCCGGGGAACTGAAGCAGAAGGCTGTCCGAAGAAATCTGCCCAGGATCATCGGGATCGCAAAGGGCTATGGGGAGGCGCTGGAGCTTGTGGAGCAGATCGTCATGGAAAGCATCGATTCTTTGGGAACCCCGGATGTAAAGCGGTACCTGCGGGAAAAAAGTAAACAGAAAGATTTTGACGGGTGTTAGAATATGCTACATATTATTGAGGTTATACTAAAAATACTGGGATTGTTGGGAAAGATCTTTCTGTTTCTCCTGCTTGTTCTTCTGGCAGTGCTGCTTGTTCTCCTGCTGTCCGTGCTTTTTGTCCCCATCCGGTATCATTTGGAGGGATGCCATGGAAAGGCGGTGACCAGGGCGTCCGGGCAGATTACCTGGTTCCTCCATCTGGTCTCAGTGCGGTTCGCCTATCTTCGGGAAACGGGGTTTGTCTATTCCGTAAAGCTGCTCAGCTTTGAGGTGCTGGGAAATGAGGCAAAGAAGCCGAAAAAAAGGGCAGGAGCATTTCTCCCGAAGGCGCCCGGGCGAAGGAAACCGAAAAGGAAAATTCCGGCTGGACGGGAGAGGGGATCTTTCGGAAAGCAGCACCAGGAGGAAGGAATTTCCAAGAAGAATTCCCAAGAGAACCAATCTTCCGGGAAATATTTTCCGGAGAGAGATCTGTCCGAGAAGCATTTCCAAGAGAAAGATACCTCTGAGAAGTATCTCCAGGAGAACGATTTTTCCAGAAAGAATCTTCAGGAGCAGCATCTTTCGGAGCATCCCTCCGATGCAGCCGCAGATCCTAAAAAGGAGCCGGACAAAGAACCGGGGACGCCTGCTCAGAAAACAGCCAAAGCTCCGATTCAGGAACCAAGCGTCAGGGAGACACAAAAAGAGAGCCCGCCCCAAAAGAAAGCCGGAGGAAGAAACTTCCTTCGCCGGGTCAGAGAAGTTTGGCGGACATTGTTAAGCCGTATCGAGGCGGTCAAACGCTTTTTCAGATCTCTGTATCTGAGGATGAAAGATTTCCGGGAAAAAGCGTTGCGGATCAAAGAGACGGTTTCCTATTATCTGAATCTCTTAAACGCCAAGGAGACCAGGACCTATCTCAGGAAAGTGAAGTTCTATGCGTTGAAGCTGCTTCACCACATCAGACCCAGAAAAGCCAGCGGATATCTTCGCTATGGCTTTGAGGATCCTTCCATGACAGGGATTCTGACGGGTGTCCTGTACTGTCTGCAGCCCGCAAATATGCAGGGAATTTTGCTCAAACCCAATTTTGACTGCCAGGCATTTGAATTTGAAGGAGATGTCGAAATCGACGGACATATCCGGCTTTGTCACATTGTATGGATTGCCATTCGGCTATTCTTTGATAAAAACAGAAAAGAAATCTTCAGACGGCTGAAAGAAGGAGGAAAACAAAATGGCCACAGACAATAAAAATTCCTTTCAAACTACGGTAGATTCTCTTTTTAAAGGAATGGACAGCTTCATCACCACTAAGACGGTGGTGGGAGATGCCATTACACTGGGGGACACCATCATTCTTCCCCTGGTGGATGTCACCTTCGGGGTGGCTGCCACCGCCAAAAACGACAACGGGAAAAACGGAGGCGGAGGAGGAATGGGCGGCAAGATGACGCCCAGCGCTGTCCTCGTCATCAAGGATGGAAACGCGAAGCTGGTCAACATCAAGAATCAGGACAGCATGACCAAGATCCTGGATATGGTGCCGGATTTTGTCAACCGGTTTACTGCACAGCCCGCAGGAGAGAAGGAGACCTCTGATCCCTCCGCCGAAGGAGAAACGGAGTAAACAGGTATCCCCAAAAGAATCCCTGCATAGACTAAAGTAAAGAGAAGCTTTTGGAGCGGATATGAAACGGTTGCTGGGCTATACCTTATTTTGGGTGGGAATGGGAATGCTGCTTTCCTTCTTTGTGCCGGGACCGTTTCTGTCTGTCTGCCTGACGGCAGGGCTTTTGATTGTAGGGTATCTGCTGTTCTGCAGCCGGTGATGTCTGTGCAAGCAAGCTTGCCCATCTACGCGGCTGCCCTCCGGGTGTATCGTACAAAAAAAGCACTGTCCACGACAGTGCTTTGCATGTACCGATCCTTAAGCTCTTTCTACTTTACCGGATTTCAGGCAGGAAGTACAAACGTACATTCTCTGTACCCCTCCGTTTGCTGTTTTCACTCTTACGGATTTGATATTGGATTTCCAC
>DVFT01000140.1 GCA_018713105.1 Candidatus Limivivens merdigallinarum
CGTTATCGATCGGTTCCCGTTCGGGAATCAAAATCCCATTTACATGAAACAAAGGATAACAACAAAAGATCACACCGGAAAGAGTTGAGAAGGACAGGAATCTTAGCTATAATAGTGGTATCAAAAAAGCAACCGAAGTTCTGTCCCTGGGAATTCTGCGCCCAAACCCGCTCTTTCCGGAATAAGGAGGAGGTTTTGGGATGACAGAAGTGGAGACAAAAGAAAAAGAGGGCTTCCTCATGAGCCCGAAGGTGGATTTCTGCTTTAAAGAGCTTATGAGGAACAGCGAAGTGCGAAAGGGATTCCTTTCAGCGGTCTTGGAGATCCCGCCGGAAGAGATCCGGGAGACCACGCTTCTCCCCACCCATCTGCAGAAGGAACAGGGGAAGGACAAGCTTGGGATCCTGGATGTGCAGGTAAGGATGCAGGATGGCACGAAAGTGGATATTGAGGTGAACGTGGCGCCCTTTGTGGCGTGGCCGGAGAGATCGCTGTTCTACCTGGGAAAAATGTACGTGGGACAGATCGAAAAAGGCGGCCAATATAGGTCGCTGAAGAAATGCGTCCACATCGGAATCCTGGATTTTGTCCTGTTTGAAGGGGAAGAGAGCTATTATTCCCGGTTTCACCTCTGGGAAGACGAAAGGAAGCTCAAGTATTCGGATAAAGTGGAAATCCACATCTGCGAGCTGCCCAAGCTGAGGAAATATGCCCACCCGGAGACAGAACTTCTGAACTGGATGCGTTTTATCAACGCAGAAAAAGAAGAGGAGATGGAAGAGATGGCGGAGAGGAACGGGTATATACAGGCCGCTTACGATGACCTGAAGATGCTGAGCGCGGACGAACAGAAGCGGCTTGCGTATGAGGAGAGGCTGAAGGCGGAGCGGGACTATGCCAGCTTGGTTTATGAGAATTGGGAGCGTGGAAAAAAGGAAGGTCTGCGCCAGGGAATGGAGACTGGCATAAAGCAGGGAATGCAGACCAAAACCGTACAGGTAGTACTTCGGCTGTTGGATAAGGGGTTTTCGCCGGAAGAAACGGCGGAGATGTCAGGGGAAAGCCTGCCAGTAGTACGGAATATTTGTGAATGGCATCAGAAATGCCCGGAAATGCCGGAAGAGGAGATTGCCAAGAAGATTTTGAATCCGTAGATCGAAGAATCTGAAGCTTTGCATTGATAGACAGGATGGGCAGATATCCATGGAGCGCCATCCTGTCTAAAAGAGATTGGGATGAAAGAAAATCGGTGTAATATTTACCGGGAGCAAGAGATTGACGCCCGGCTTGGTATCGTAATCGGTTCAATCACAGATTCCCGGGATCTTATCAATCACGCGTTGAAAAAGAAGGGAGGCAGGATGAATATGTGTAATGCATTAGAAGAACTAAAAAGAGAAGGCATGCGGGAAGGAATTAGCGAAGGAATGCTACAGGGAAAAATCATTGGCAGATATGAAGATGGCATGTCGCCGGAAGAAATCGCCAGGAAAATGGGATTGACGGTGCAGCAAATCGAGGAAGTACTGGCGAAGAATAAATGTTCTGCGCAGTGTGAAATAGCAACGGGTAGCCACCAGGAAGATTGAAAAATTCTGAACGCAAAGAGAGCGTAAGGCATCGCAATCCCTTTTCGTGGGCTCTGCCCACACCCGGCCTCAGGAATAGTTTTTCATCCACTCCTGTTGTCCTTTTACTTCAGATACAGGACATCCTGCACACCCCGGTTTTTCAGGTCGTTGAGCATTCCGAGCCAGAAGTTACTGGTCTCATTCGCCCCTACGGTAATACTGAAAATCTCCTTATAGCCTTCCACGGTAACTCCCAGTACAATATAAGCAGCGCGGCTGAGGATCCTGCCGTCTTCACGGACCTTATAATGGATGCAGTCCATAAAAACGAACGGATATACAGGGTTCAGCGTACGTGACTGCCACTCCTTCACTTCCAGAAGGATTTTGCTCACTATAACCCAGACCAAGATTATAGTAATCGACAACATCTAATGAGTATGATTCTCGCAGAAATCGATCCAGATAAATCATTTCATTCTCTATTTTCCCCATCTTTATTACCTTTATCCGCACAACGGAAAACCCCGGAGGTTTTCCATTCCTCCGGGGCTGTTTTTTTAACAATTATTTCTGTCTTCTGCGTTTTGCCACTACCAGTACATAGCCTGCCATGATCAGAACCACAAGATAGATCGCGATGTTGGTATCGTCGCCGGTCTTGACGCTGTTGGTCTTCACGGTATCCGTTACCTTCTCGGTCTCCGTGGATTCCTGAGTGTCGGGCTCAGTATCCGGTTCTTCCGTATCCGGTTCCTCGGTATCCGGCTCTTCGGTATTCGGTTCCTCGCCGTCATCCATCACGGTGTTGGTGATTTCCACTGTCTCGCGGAAGTTCTCCTGGGACAGGGTCACTGCTCCGCCTCCGGTGATGTCGTATCCGAATGCTTCATCGCCGCTTACCAGGATGTTGCCCTGTGCATCGGTCTCGAATACATAGTAGGTAATCTCATCCGTTCCGTATTCTCCGCCCAGCGGTACGTTGGTGGTCACCGTTCCATTGCTGGAAAGTGCGATCACCTGGCCTTCCAGAAGCTGATAGGTTCCATCTTCGTTCATGGTGAACACTCCTGCGTAGAAGGTCTGATCCGGATTGATCGTCCTGCCGCCGTCCAGAACATTCTTGGTAATGTTCAGTTCAGCGTCGATGTAATACTGTCCGCCCGGATCCATGTAATAACGGTTGGTCACCGAAATTTGACCGGTGGATGTACCTGCCGCAAGGTCGATGGTCACTGCACTGGTCGGTCCGTTCAGAACCGGCACATAGCTGTCTGTTCCGCTTCCCTGTGCGGTGTCGTATGCCAGTGCATTGCCATTGGCATCGGTCTCAAATACATAGTAGGTTCCATCCGGCACATTCTCGAATACGAGCTGTGCACTGGAGGTATTCTGCATGGTCACTTCCTTCACATATTCCTCACCAAGGAGCGTGGTTCCTTCTGCATCTGTGAACAGTCCGAAATGATAGGTCAGACCTTCTGTGGATGCCATCGGAATTTCGTCCATTCCGTCCATCACGGTAAGAAGCTTGGTCACAGTGATGGTTCCGTTGGTGCTGAAGTATGCGGTAAAGGTTGTATCCGTGCTGTAAGTCATCGTCTTGATGGTGGCAAGGGAAGCGCTGTAATCGGTAGCCGTACCATCTGTCCAGTATACGAAGCTGTTTCCAGCTGCCGCATTCACCGTCACTTCTGCTCTCGGGCTTACCGGGTTAGAAGCTGCTTCCAGATATCCTCCTGCCGGCGTGGTCAGCGTCCGAACCTCTACCAGTGCGGTGGGTTCTCCGGTTACGGTACCCATGGTCGTATCGGCGCTCACATAGCGGAAGATTACCTGATATTTGTCAGGAATGTTATCCGATTCCTCTGCGTCGTCTCCGCCGCCCTTGGTATCGGTGTCAAAGTATGCGGTGAAAGTGGTATCTTCCAGATAGCCCTCTGCTTTCAGATGATCCATGGTTGCTGTGTAGTCTTTGGTGGTTCCGTCGATGGTCCAGTAGTCGAATGCGTAGCCTGCGTCTGGAGTAGGTGTTGCATCTGCTCTCGGATAAGCCGGTACAAGATCCGTATCAACTGTAACCGTTCCATCTGCATTGATGGTGTACTCATAAATTGTGTGAACTTCTTTCAGAGTTCCTGTCACGGTTCCGTTTTCGGCTGCCGTATAGGTGAAAGTGATCTGGTATTTATCCGGAACACCGTCGCCTGTATCCGGGTTCTCCGGATCCGTGCCGATCGTATCTTTGTAATAGTAGAACGTGATCGTAATATCACTATCTACAATCTTTACATCTCTCGTTGCCGGGAATGCGGTATATCCTTCCACATCACCTGCCGTAATTGTTGCCGTGTAGTCAGGCTCCTTGTTCTCGGTGTAGGTGTAATCTGCGGGAAGAATGGAGGGATCTCCTGTTTCAGCGTCGGCAAAAGCGTGTTTTACGAAGATGTCGTAGACTTCTTTTACCTTTTCGCCAGGAGTTTCCGTTTCTTCTGGGTCAGGTGTCTCGTCTGAAGTTGCTGTCGCTCTGTTAGTCACAGTCGTATCCCTGTCTGCCTTTCTTACTGTATATTCACAAGTAATAACTGCTACCTTGTACGGTGCCAGGCTTGGGATTGTCACTACTGTTCCATTAATCACACCGTCAAGTACTGTACCATCAACCGTTACTCTAGTGATAACTGCTGTACCTTCTCCATCAGAAGTATTCATTTCATCAGTTACAACCACATTGTTGAGCGTAATATTTCCATTATTGGTAACCTTAATCTCATAATGGATAACATCACCGATCTCATACTCTACCTTCGACTCTTCCGCTGCTACCGCCTTTTCAATGGTCAAAGACGGATTCGGATCAGTCAATGGAATGTCTTCTTCGTCGTCATCTTTATCCGAGGTAACAACGTTCGCAACGCTTT
>DVFT01000019.1 GCA_018713105.1 Candidatus Limivivens merdigallinarum
CGTATGCAGGATATGATGAAGATGTATGGAATGTACGGTATGGATCCCTCCATGTTCGGCACACAGGAGACTCTGGTGCTCAACGCCAACAATGAGCTGGTACAGTATATCTTCTCCCATCAGGATTCCGACCGCATCCCGATGTTCTGCCAGCAGCTCTATGACCTGGCGCTTTTAAGCCACAAACCGCTGAACCCGGATGAAATGACGAAATTCATCGCAAGAAGCAACGAGATCATGATGCTCCTTGCCAAGTAATCTTTCGCAGAAATGGAAAGAACCCGTGATGCCTGAGGCAATGAGCCTTGGCATCACGGGTTTTTTTTAAACAGCCCAAAAATATGCAGCAGTTCTTTCTGATTATCCAACCCCAGCTTTCTTAAGATCTTCGTCTTTTGATTGGCAATGGTTTTGGGGGAAGACTGAAGCTTCAGGTTTTTTCCCATCATGATCTGGAACACGCCCATCTCTGCTTCCGATAGGCAGGACAGAGCTGCCGACGCAATCAGATACTCCTGTGCCGTATACCCCTCTGCCAAAGCCAGGATGGTCTCCACCAAAAGCTTTGGCTGGCTCTTGAACACATAGCCGGAGGCGAACGCCTCCTTTGCCGCCTTCAGTACCATCTCCGGGGAGTCAAAGGCCGTCAGGATCAAAACCTTGGCGTCTGTGAGCAGGCGGATTTCTCTGGAAACGGCAATCCCATCGGAATTGGAGCCTCCCAGGTTCAGGTCCATCAGCACAATCTTTGGTTTGACGCTCATCGCCAGATGGACGGCATCCTCCTTCCTGCTGCAGGTCGCCGCCAGGTGGATCTTCGGCTCCTTCTCCAGCATTTTTTTCATCAAAAAAATAAAGTCCTCATCGTCTTCCACGATCATAATCCGAACAACGTCATCCATTCCTGATCCTCCTCTTCCTGTTTCCTGCCGGAAGACAGATCGTAAACACCGTTCCGTGATCCTTTGCCCCCACGGAGCTTTCCACCTGAAGGTATCCCCGGTGCGCCCGCACCACCTTCTGACAGTAAGAAAGCCCCATACCAAAATGGGACGAATCCCGGTGCTTGCTGTAATAGAGGGTAAAAAGGCTGGGAATCTCTTCCTTCGGAATGCCGCACCCATTGTCCTCCACCTTGATCAGTGCAATATTTTTTCTCGGCGTCTCGTAGCCAAACGTCAGGATCCCATTCTCCCCCATGGCATCCAGAGCATTGGCAGTAAGATTTAGGAGCACTTCCTTCATATAATAGTAATCACAGTACAACGTCCTGCCCTGCCCCTTGATCTGAAGCCGGATCTCTCCCTGCCAGCTGGTTTTCGTTTCCTCCCTGATTTCCCAAAGCAGCTGCTCCATATTCACCTCGGTTGGACGCAGCACGATCGCTTTGGAATATTCCCGGCTCCTTCTCACAAATTCATCGATATGGGAAACGGAATGGTCGATGATGTCCAGCTCCCCCTCGCACTCATCCATCTGAAGGCTTCGGATATTCTGGGAACACCAGCTGATCTTCGCCGTCTCCCCCTTCAGCATATGGATCAGATATTGCTCGCTCTGGGAAGCCGCTTCGCTGTCGTTAGACCAGTCAAAATACTCTCTGGTCAGCCTCATTCCCCACACGCCTCCCTTGAACAGGTGCCTCATATAGTAGACGAACAGAACCAGAATGATCACTGCATTTCCCTGCCACAGCTTATAGAGATGGTCCAGCTTCAGCAGATGGAACAGAAACAGCGTAACCAGCCAGTACCACAACGGAAGCAGCGCCAGCACCGATACCAGCCTTCTCTGCCGGAACTGGATTTCCTTTCGTTCCCGGAACAAGGTGATTACGATAGGAACCGTAGCGAGCACCCCATAAATCAGGTTATAGCTGGCTACGATGGTATAAGCCTCGGGATTGGTCAATGGAATCTCCCTTGTCTCGCTCCAGGGATAAACCACACCAAAGCAGAAAACCGGGAGAAACACCAGAAACTTCAAACAGGTCATGAGCCTTGGCCATCTCTTCTCCAAGTGGCAGAAGTAAAAACTAAAGATCATGACACAGGGCATCGCCGTATAGTACAGCACTGCTGTGAGAATGGAATTTAGAAGTTCCGTCAGTTCATAGACCACTCCGAATAGCTCCACCTCCATTCCGGCGAAGATCCCGCTGTAATAGAGATATTCCTTCAGGACTCCGATACTCAGCAAAACTCCCCCGATCCCACACCATCGGTTTACTTTATTTCTGGGGCTGGAATAGTAGATCAAAAAATATAAGACCCAGATCAGCAATGTAAAAATCAATAAAAGCTCCACTGGAAGCCCTTCCGTACTCAAACCCCACATGAAGTTCCTCTTCCTTTTTCCCTTTTTTCCTAAATCTAAAATCTAAGAATAAGAAAATGATAGAAGATATCCCATAGGGCTGTCAAGATATTTTTGAGCTTCCAATTCCCATAATTTTAGGGAATTTTTCTCCTGCACGCTTTCTTCGCGGAAAAGCCTTTTCTCAGGAAGTGATCTCTGGTATAATGAATTCGTTTCCAGCTGACAGACCGCTTAAGATAACATGAAAGGAGCGTTTACTGCTATGCAGATACAAAAATATTCCCCCATCACCGGCAGCGCCCTGAAGATTTTTGCCATCGTCACCATGTTCATCGACCACTTCGGCGCAGTGGCGGTGGGCTCCGGAATCCTCCGGCTTCCTGTGGTACGTGCTTCCAGCGAGCTTTATCAGAACTGGTATGTGTTCTACCGGCTTCTGCGCAACATCGGACGCCTTGCCTTCCCTATCTTCTGCTTTCTTTTGGTGGAGGGCTTTATCCACACCCGAAGCCAGAAAAAATACGTATTCCGCCTGTTTTTGTTTACGCTGATCTCGGAGATTCCCTTTGATCTTGCCATCTATGGGGAGTGGTACCATCCGGAAAAGCAGAATGTCTTTTTCACCCTCCTGATCGGGATGCTGGTGATGGTGGCTGCCAGCCGGGTGCGGAATTTCTATCTTTCCCTCCTGGTCATGGCTGCTGGAATCTACCTTGGATATTTCCTTCAGACGGACTATGGCGCCAGGGGTGTGCTTTTGATCAGTCTCCTCTACCTTCTGCGTTTTCAGAGACCCTGTCAGTGCGTTGCCGGCGCCCTTACCATGCTTTATGAGCCCACCGCCCCCATCGCTTTTATCCCGATCTTCTTTTACAACGGGCAGAAAGGGCGGTGTTCCCTGAAATATTTCTTCTACTGGTTCTATCCGGTTCATCTGTTCCTTTTGGCTGGTCTTAGGTACCTGATCCTTTACTTCGGCGGGGCTTCCTGACCGCCATTCGGATTCGGATCCTAAAACGCCAGCTCCGTCCTCCGGATCAGATCCATCTGAAGCGGTACGCTAAGTTCCACAAAGTAGGCGCTGTAGCCTGCTACCCTCACCAGCATATCCCGGTAATTCTCCGGTGTCTTCATGGCCGCCTTCATCATCTCATTGCTCATGATGTTGAACTGGCAGTGCATGCCTTTCTTGGCAAGGTAAGTGTCAATAAAGCCTACGAGATTATCCCTGCCTTCAATCCCTGCCACGCACTCCGGCGGGAACTTCCAGTTCAGGAGGGTGCCGTTGGTGGCAAGGCTGTGGTCCACCTTGGTCACAGAATTGGCAATAGCGGTGGGACCGCTGATGTCGTGGGATGCCGCCTCTGTATGAACCGGCCCCATATTGTCGGAGATCGGCTCCCCTGCCTTCCTTCCGTCCAGGGACGCCCCTAGGCCTAATCCTAAGCCCACATTGGCATTCACCGTGTAAACTCCCGGCGTGAACTCCCCTCCCCTGGTATTCTTCCTTCCGGACACATTTCTGCAGTAGCACTCAAAAGCTTCCCGGAACAGGTCGTCCGCATAGTCGTCATCGTTTCCATAGTGATGTACCTTACTGCTGTTGACCAACGCATAAAGGAAATCATGCCCTTCCCAGTTGTCCCGGACTGCATCCAAAAGTTCCTTTCCTGTATACCGTTTTTCATCGAACACCAGCTGCTTGATGGTGGACAGGATATCGGCGCAGGTGCCGATGCCGCTTGCCTGGGGACCTGTAAAGTTGTACTTCGTGCCTCCATCCCCCACATCGGTTCCGTTCTCAATGCACCCTTCAAAAAATACCGAAGCATAGGGAAGAGGCTTCATGGTCTTCTGGGCATCCTCGATTATTTTGAGCTGCTCACACATCAGTTCTGTCCAGTATTTCATCTGTTTATCAAAGCTTTCCAGTACCTCGTCCATACTCTGGAACGTCTCAAGGCTCCCCGTATCCGGTCCCAGGTGGGAACCAATCCCTGCACAGCAGCCGTATCTCGGGCAGGAAGAGCTGCAGTCGATGCATTTCCCGCCGTTTATGGCAAGTTCCAGTACCTTCGCGATATTCATATAGGCTGCGTCGTGGTAGCTGTATTCCTTGCCGGGAAGATCCGGTTCCACACAGCCCACCACTTCATAATTTCTCGCCTCCTCTAAGGTCATTCCCTTTCTTTGCATCACCTTAACAGCCACCGCATCGTTAAACAGCTTCGGATGGCCGTAACCTGTCCGGATACACTCCACCGCCTTTACCTTCAATTCATAGGGCGTGTTCTCATGCATCCTGACACAGACCCAGGGATTCATCATCCTGGTATGGGCGGAAGCCTCCAGCATCATAAAGGTCAGATCATTGGTAGCGTCCCTGCCTTCCCGGTCCACGCCGCCGATGGTCAGGCTTTCACCGCCCCAGCCCCTGCCGTTTCGCACCTGCACGGTAGAGCGGTCCTTCAGCTTGGAAGGATTTCCCATCTTTACATAGGCGCATTCCAAAAGCTCCTGGGCAAAGTCCTTGGTGATCGTCCCGTTCTCCATATCCTTCTCATAGAAGGGATACAGCCATTGGTCCATCCTTCCATAGGAGACCGAGTGACCGTTGGACTCGATCAGCGTGATGGTCGTGGCAAAATGCCACAGCTGCAGCGCCTGCCAGAAGGTCTTTGGAGTCCCCTTTGTAAGCTGGCGGCAGTTTTCTGCCATGGTCTTTATTTCCTCTCTCCGCTTCGGGTCTTTCTCCTCTTCGGCGCGGTCTTTGGCCAATTTGGCATACCGCCCGATATAGGTTATGGCAGCCTGAAGCTCTATGAGCATCGCCTCATAGAATTCCTGTTTTCTGGCAGCTTCCCTGCCGCTTTTTGGCAATGCCGCGGCAGCTTCCTTCACTTCCTCGATCAGCCCCGGGAATCCCAGCCGCATCAGTTTTTCATAGTCCATGACGAAATGCCCTACTCCGCCATAGTGATAGAGGTTGGTCATATAGACCTTTTTCCCCATCTCGCTGCCTTTCTTCATATCCTCTGTCAGTTTCTCTTCCACGGCTTCCGAGACTGTCTTTCCTTTCCAGAACTCCAGCAGCTTCAGGAGCTCCTCCCGATCCTCCTTCGTGATATAGAATTTGTCGTGAGGACGCTCCTCAAAGGGATGGTGCAGCAGCTCATCGGTGATCCACCCTGCGGAAAATTCCGGATAGATGGGAGCCGCCTTTGCCGGAGCTGCCAATTCCCCGAGAAACAGCTCATCTTCATAGAGGTCAATGTTTACATTCTCCAGAATCTTTTTCAGAGAATATGCCGTCTTCATACAATAGGAAGCCTCCGGATGCTCCTGATAGGCTTCCGTGATCAGCTTTGCTCTCTGAATATCAATATTAAAGGGACGGTCCAGAAACGTCTGCCGAAGCTTGTTGACCCTTTCGTAGGGTGAAAATCCCTCATGCCCCACCTGATAGCCGCAGCCATAGCTTTTGTCAAAAGGCTCTGTCCCGCAGGGTTTCTTCTTGATCTGCTCTGTCATGTGTTATCTCCTCGCTTTCGTTGCGGTACCCGCCGTGCAGCGGATTCCCCGGCTGTTAAAATACTCTGCCATTTTTTTGACCTTTTCTGTAAATGCATCCTTATCCACATCCAAATCCTTCATGGGATAGGGCATTCCAAGAGACTGATATTTCTCCTCCCCCAGGTGCATGAATTCCAAAAGCTGCAGCCGTTCAATACGGTTATGGAGCTTTTCCAGGATAAAATCGGCGGATGCCCGGATATTGTCCGGGGAATCATTCACCCCCGGAATCACAGGGATTCTTAAGATGATGGGTTTCCCCGTCCCTGAAAGCCTCTCCAGGTTGGAAAGGATCTTCTCATTGGGAGCGCCGATATAGATTTTATGCGCCTCACTGTCCATATGCTTTAAATCCGCAATAAAAAGATCGGTAACGGGAAGCATCTCTTCGATCACCTTCCAGTCTGCATAGAGCGTGGTCTCCATACAGGTATGGATCCCCTCTTCTTTGCATGCCCGAAGGAGCGCTGCCGAAAAACGGTTCTGTACCAGCGGTTCTCCTCCGGACAGCGTCACTCCTCCCCCAGAGCTCTCATAATAAGATCTGTCCTTCCGGATCGTTTCCATGGCTTCTTCCACAGAAAGTTCCATTCCCCACTGCTTGATCGCATCAGCCGGACAGCTTTCCGTACATTTCATACAGTTGGTACATGCTTCCCGGTCTATGGAAACCAAATGGCCGTCTTGAAAGTTCAGGCAGTCCGCACGCTCGCAAACCGTTCTGCAGGATCCGCATGTTTCTTCTCCGATGCATTTTGTCTGGTAGACTCCCGGCTGCCGGTATGCCTTATGGCTTTCCGGATTGCTGCACCATCTGCATTTTAAAGGACATCCCTTCAAAAACAATTCCGTCCTGATTCCCGGTCCGTCATGGATGGTATAACGCTGGATATTGAACACGATTCCACGTTCCATTCACGCCTCCCCTTTCCTTTTCTTTTTGGATCTAATGTTTGATCGCGTATTATACTAGCAAATATATTCGTTTTAATAATTCTATATTGGAATTATACACAAAATTAACGTTTTTTAATTCTAATATAGAATTATATCAGCAAAAAACTGTGTTAGTATAAACACGCTTATCGCTGATTCAAACAGCAGTTATCAACATTATTCTATTTAGGAAAGGACAGATTAACATGAAATCTGCAGCCAAAAAAGCAGGATATCTTGCAGAATATTTTCTTTTTCTCATTCTCATACTTGTAGTCTGGTTCGTCATGGACGGCATGGGAAAGCTGAATCCTGTCATCATGCCATCCCCTTCCAAAATCGGCAGTACCCTCGTCTCCTTGATTGAGAAAGGGACGCTTATGGATAATCTGGTCGTCAGCGTAGTTCGCGTCCTCCAGGGTTATCTTCTTGCAGCAGGCCTTGGCGTTGTTCTCGGAATCCTGATCGGTCTTTCTAAGCATCTGGACCGCCTGACTGCGCTGCTGATCCAGATCATCAAGCCAATTCCACCGATCGCGTGGATCCCTCTGGTCATCCTGTGGTTTGGGATCGGTGAGAGCGGAAAGGTATTCCTGATTTTCCTTGGCGGATTCTTCACGATTCTGATCAATGTCATTGACGGAATCCATCAGACCGATGCTAAGCTCATCGAGGTCTCAAAATCCATGGAAACCCCGTTTTTCAAGCACATTTTTAAGGTCGTGATTCCCAGCGCCGCACCGAATATTTTTACTGGGCTCCGCACAGGGCTTTCTTCCTGCTGGATGTGTGTGGTAGCTGCCGAGCTCGTCTCTTCCACGACAGGTCTTGGATATCTGATCATGAATGCTCGTCAGTTCGGTAAGACCGACGAGGTGATTGTGGGAATGCTGACCATCGGTATCATCGGTAAAATTATGGATTCTCTGCTGAAGCTGGTGGAGAAACATCTGATCAAATGGAATTGAGGTGAGAGACTATGGCAGAAAACAAAAGGGATGACTCCTATATCGTCGTCAAAGATCTGAACAAATATTTCTATGATACCCCGGAACCAATGAAAATCCTGGAGGATATCAGCTTCACCGTCAAAAAGGGCGAGATGGTCTGCCTCGTAGGCTCCAGCGGCTGTGGAAAGAGCACGCTGCTTCGGGCAATCTCCGGTCTGGATCCCTCCCATGAGGGAACCGTCACCGTAGACGGCAAGGAGATTGTAAAACCTGAAAAGGAACGGGGCATGGTCTTCCAGGAGCACCGCTTGTTTCCCTGGCTGACCGTGGAGCAGAACGTGGACTTTGCCCTGACCGGCATGGACAAGGAGACCCGTGCCCGGCTGGTGAAGGAGCATCTGGAGCTGGTAGGTCTTTCCGGATTCGAAAAATCCTATCCCCGGCAGCTCTCCGGAGGTATGGCGCAGAGAGCGGGCATTGCCAGGGCTCTTGCCAATAATCCCCCTGTGCTGCTTCTGGACGAACCTTTCGGCGCCTTGGATACCTTTACCAAAATCACCCTTCAGAATGAGCTGAAACGCATCCAGCAAAAGTCCGGGACTACCATGCTTCTGGTCACCCATGACATTGACGAAGCGGTCTTTCTGGCGGACAAGATCCTGATCTTCAGCGAGCGTCCGGGCAGGATCAAACGGATCGTCCCAGTGAATCTTCCTGCGCCCCGCGACCGGAACAGCTATGAATTCCTTGAAATCCGAAAAGAAATCTATAATGAATTTTTCAATTAGTAAGGAGGTTTCCCATGAATATCAAACGACTTATCGCCAGTACAGCGGTTCTTGCCATGACGGCTTCCCTTCTCACCGGCTGCGGTTCTGACAGCAACAGCTCCGCTGCCGAAACTACTACTGATTCCAAAACCGTAAATATTGCCATTCAGCCCTCTGCCGCTTTCATCCCCATCTATATTGTCAAGGAGAAAGGGTGGCTGGAAGAAGCTTTGGCAGAGCAGGGAGTGGAGGTCACCTGGAACTCCTTTGAATCCGGTCCGCCAATGAACGAATCCCTGGCAGCAGGTTCTTCCGATGTAGGCTTCATGGGGGACGTTCCTTCTGTCTCAGCCATCGCTGCTGGACAGCAGACGGAATTTGTAGCCATTGCCTGCGATGCCCCTGATTCCTATGCCATGCTGGTTGCTGCCGATTCTGATATCACGTCTCCGGCAGACTTAAAGGACAAAACCGTTGGCACGACCGTAGGTTCCTCCGGGCATAACCTGACCGACAAACTGCTGAAGGAACACGGACTGGATATCAACTCTGATATTCAGCTGGCGAACATCTCCACCGGCGATGCCGCTACGGTCTTAAGTTCCGGAGAAGTGGATGCCGTAGCCATCTGGGAACCGACGATCACCCGCCTGGTAGACAACGGTACTGCCAAGATCATCGGCGAGGGCAGCGACTGCAACATGCTGGGCGTCAATCCCATCGTCGCAAGGACGGAATATGCAGAAAACAATCCGGAAGTCATAAAGACCATCATTGAGCAGTATGCAAGGGGTGTCGCAGAACTTAAAAACCTGGATGAGGAAACCACGAACGCCATTGCCGAAATCTTTGCCCTTGAGCCGGAACAGCTCATGACCATATCCGAGAAATACCAGTATAATGTAGTCTTCTCTCCGGAAGATACCGAAAGTCTCCAGGATACCATTTCCTTCCTGGTAAACATCGGGAATTTAAGCGAAGAATTTGACATCAGCAGCTATGTGAATACGGAATACGTGGACAGCCTGGATCTGTCCGATTACCTGGGATAACCTACCGGTTACTCCACCAAAAGACAGCCGCCTTGGCGGAACCTGAGCTTATCTTTCAGGTCCTGCCAAGGCGGCTGTCTTAGCTTCATCCTATGTCATCCTTCTACAATCAAAATTTTTCCATCCGGCAGTGGAAAGACCTCTGCGATCTCCAAGAGTTCGTCCTCGGCAACACCACTCACATCCATTCCGCTTTCTTCCAGGTAATCCCTTACCTCTTTGACAGAGTCCACCACCTGCGCCATGCAGTCTGAAAGGAACGCTTCCGCTTCCCCCGGCGTCTCTGCCACCGGTTCGTCAAAAAGCTGGCTCTGTTTTTCCAAAAATACTTCCAGATATTCTCTCTTATACATTCTGCTGTTCCTCCTGCTTTGCTGATATGGACATTAGCAGCTCCTTCAGTACCTTCAGCACTCCCTCCTCCTCACAGGATGGGGCGATATGCCTTGCTTTCTTTTGTACTTCAGGATGGGCGCTCGCCACTGCATAGCTCTCGCCTGCCGCATTCAGCATTCCAATATCGTTGAAATTATCTCCAAAGACCATAGTTTCCTCTCTGGCGATCTTCATGATTTTCTGGATTTTTTGGAGGGCATGGCCTTTATCTGCTTTCCGGTCCATGAAATCGATCCAGGGATCTCCCGCCACTGCCACCCGGAAGCGGTCCTGCCATTCCCGGATGACAGATTCGGCGATATCCTGGACGCCATCCTCCTTGTAGATGGACATCTTGATCAGCTTGATCTCTTCCTTCAGGACATCCTCCACCACGCGGACATCATTGTGGTATCCGTTCACCAGCAAA
This sequence comes from Candidatus Limivivens merdigallinarum, assembly GCA_018713105.1. GTDB lineage: Bacteria > Bacillota > Clostridia > Lachnospirales > Lachnospiraceae > Limivivens > Limivivens merdigallinarum. The sequence continues at coordinate 10,406 of DVFT01000019.1, forward strand.
TCCAAAAAGCCGGGATCCCGATCCTCCACATAGATGGGTCCCACCGTGGATGCCGTCAGGCAGCAGCCCGGAAGCTTTCTGATGTAGAACGCCAGATTCTCGGCATCCTTCCGGTTGAGGAGCGTATAGTCCATCTGATAGTTCCGGCAGATGACGTTGGCTCCGTTTTCCGCAATAAAGATCATATCATTTGCCACCGGATCGAATAATCTCCGAAGGCTTGAATAGGTTCTTCCGCTGGCCGCGGCAAAGATCACCCCCTGCTGCTTCAGCTTTACAATCACTTCATACATCTCCGGGTTGATCTGATCGGTTCCCTCCTTCAAAAGCGTACCGTCAATATCGGTGGCAATCAGCTTAATCATACGTTCCCTCCAAAATCTCCTCTAAGGTTTCCTCCACCAGGGAGGTTTCCATGGTACAGATCCGTTTCACCGCTTCTGGCGCCTTCTCCATCGCCACCGGATATCCCACGCCCCTCAGCATCTCCAGGTCATTGTAGTTGTCCCCAAAGGCGATCGTCTCCTCAGGGGATATCCCAAAATGCTTCTGGAGGGCGCGTATGGCAGACCCCTTGTCCACGCCATCCTGCAGGGTATCCAGCCAGGCGTTCCCGGAGGTCACGACCTTCGCCACGCCGGCGAATTTCTCCTTCCAGTATTGGAAATTGGGCTTCACTCCTTCTTTCTCATACAGGGAAATCTTGAGATAAGGCTCCTCTGTATTCAGGATATCCTCCACCACGGTGACGTTGTTCTTCACAACCTCCTTCAGATGGCGGGCATAGTCCGGATCCTTGGGCTGGATATAGCAGGTATTCACCCCTGAGAGCAATACCTCTGCGCCGTCTTTTTTCAGGATTTCTTTCATAAGATACTGCCCGGTCTTCCGATCCACGATATGCTTATCCAGAGCCTCTCCCCGGTACATGACCAATGCGCCGTTCTCACAGATATAGGCGATCTCATCTTCCACCCCTCGAAACAGTCTTCGAAGGTTGGGATACTGCCTGCCGCTGGCAGCCACAAAAATCCTTCCCTGCCCGGTCAGCTTCCGGATCAGCTCCACCGTGCCCTCCCGAAGGGACTGGGCGCCGTTCAGGAGCATGGTTCCATCCAGGTCACTTGCAATTAATTTAATCATAAGCTCTCGTTTTCCTCCAAAGCAATCTCAAGAATCTCCTCCGGCTTCTCTGCAAGGACAGAGGCGCCGCTCTTTGTAAGCTCCTCTCTGTCACGGAATCCCCAGAGGACGCCTATCGTCCGGATGCTAGCGTTTCTGCCGGTCTCCATGTCGGTGGCGGTATCTCCGATGTAGAGACATTCCTCCGGTGAAACATGAAATCTGTCCATCAGGCGCACAGCTCCGATGGGGGAGGGCTTTCTCGGCACCGCGTCGGTCTGTCCCTGGACTGCATCCAGCATTTCCTTGCCAAACAGGCTTTCCACCACATCCACTGCCTGATCGTGGGGCTTATTGGAAAGCACGGTCACTCGGATGCCGTGCTCCTTCAGGCTGTGAAGCAGCTTCATAATCCCCGGATAAGGCTTCACCTGATACATACAGTAACGGGCAAATTCCTCCCGGTATCTTTTATAAAACAACGCAAGCTGGCTCTCCAGGTCTCCTCCCGCCGCCTTGAGGCATCGTTTGGAAAGCTCCATCGCCCCATCTCCCGCAAAATAGCGGAAGGCATCCGCAGGCTGTTTTTTCAGCCCCAGCTCACCAAGCACCAGGTTCGCCGAGTACGCCATGGATTCCAGTGTGGATGCCAGCGTTCCATCCAAATCAAAAATACATAATCGGTACATCTGTCTACCCCTTCCTTCTGTCTCGGTTTAGGATAGCATGATTTTCCATGTTTGTAAAGGCGACAAAAATACTCCTTTTTCGCCTGAATTATGGTACAATGGACTTATCCAATCCACAAAAAACCTGAGAGGAGAACGTTTATGGCTTTTTATGATGCTCTCACTGACTTTATCTTTGTAGAAGATGAACCTCAGATTTCCGATGTCATCTTCCTTCCCGGCGGGCTCTGGGGGGAGATCGCCCTCCGGGCTGCCAGGCTTTATCACAGCGGGTACGCGCCGCTTCTGATCCCCTCCGGGAAACACAGCATCCTCACCGAGGAACAGCCGACGGCTTCCTCCCCGCCCGAATATGCCGGAAAACACTATGATACCGAGGCGGACTTTCTCTCTTCGGTTCTTCTGGATCAGGGCGTGCCTGCGTCAGCGATCCTCATGGAACGGAAAGCCACCTTTACCTACGAAAACGCGATCTTAAGCCGCAAACTCACGGATCAGATTGGGCTGACGGTCAAAAAGGGGATCCTCTGCTGCCAGGCTTACCATGCCAGAAGAGCCCTCATGTATTACCAGTGCCTCTACCCGGATACCACATTCTTTGTCTGTCCAGCCGTGACGCGGGGAATCTCCAGGGAGAACTGGCTTTCCTTCCCCTCCTCCATTGATCTGGTTTTGGGAGAAGTGGAACGGTGCGGCGGGCAATTTCACGAAATTTTGAAAGAATATCGCAAGTAACCCCTTCCAATTTTTCTAAAAAGTGTTAAAATGATGTTAGTTATGTAATCATGAAAGGAGAACCCCTATGGCTGCTAAATGGAAGAAAATTTTGCTGGGCACCACATTGGCGGGTGCCGCTGTTGCTGGAGGGCTTGCCTATTTCTTATCCAGAAAAGAAAAAGAAAATTCTTGGGAGGATGACCTGGAAGATTTCGACGACAATCTGAATTTTCATGAAGATGATGACGAGGAGGGCGAAGATGCCGCCCCTGTTTCCAGAGAGTATGTGACGATTCCCACGGAGAACCATTCCGCTTCGGAGACTTTAAAGGATGCCCCTGAGGCTTCCGAGGGAGAAGGCGGACAGGCTGCCGTTTCCGAGGACGAAGAGGAATCCCCTGCTTCCTCCCCCATTGCCGAGAATGTCAAGGCTGCGATGGATCAGGTGGCAAGCCGGGTGGCTTTAGACAGCGCAGAGGAAGACAATGCCTGAGAAAGGCGGTATCCTTTGGGACAGCTCTGATAAATAGACCGCACAGTTTTTATGGCTGTGCGGTCTTCTTGTTCTCCCATGCATGCTTAAGCAGCGATGCTGCTTCCCTGATCTCATGTTCTTCGATATTCGCATATCCCAGGATGACGGTGGGCTTGGTCTCCTTTTCCTTCTCCGTTACGTAATAGGCGGAAAGCCCATACACCCTGATACCGGCTTTTGCCGCACGCTCTAGGGCTTCCTCCTCCGTCAGCCCATTCTGGAAATGTACCAAAAGATGTACCCCGGCATTTTCCCCAGTGACCTCGATCCCTTTGATTGCCCTCAAGCCCTCCAGGAGCAAGTCGTGGCGTCCTTTGTAGATGGCGCGCATCTTGTTAAGGTGGCGCTCATAATATCCCTCCTCCAGGAAGGCTGCCACGATCATCTGATCCACCCTGGACACCGTGGAGGAAAAGGCGCGTCCCCGCTCCTGATAGACGGCAAGCAGCCGTTCCGGGAGCACAAGGAAGCTCACACGGATCGCCGGGGCGATGGATTTGGAGAAGGTACCAAGGTAGATCACCTTGCCCTGCCGGTCATAGCCCTGAAGGGCTGGTATAGGCTTTCCCTTGTAGCGGAATTCACTGTCATAGTCATCCTCTATGAGATACCGCTCCTCCCGCTCGTATGCCCAGCCAAGCAGCTTCAGCCGCCGGCTGATGGGCATGACTGTGCCCAGGGGATATTGATGGGAAGGCATCACATAGGCGATCTCCGCCCCCGACGCTTTCAGCTTCTCCACCTCCATGCCGGAGCCGTCCATGTCGATGACGCACATGTCGTTTCCCAGATTTTTCAGCACCTGGTATGCTTTCTTGTAGGTGGGATTCTCCATGGCAATGCGGCATCTGCCGGGCAGGAGTACCTGAAGCAGCATCAAAAGATAATCCGTGCCTGCCCCGATGACGATCTGCTCGGGTCTCACATTCACGCCGCGTGCCCGGTGCAGATGGGCTGCGATCGTCGTCTTGAGCCGTTCTTCCCCAGATGGATCCCCCAGCATAAATAGTTCACTGCTGTCATCCATCAGCACGGTCTTCGAGAGCTTCCTCCAGGCATTGTAGGGAAAGCTCTTTAAATCCACGCCGTTGGGCGAAAAATCATACCGATAGTGGGGCTGTTCTTCCCGCGGGCGGCTTTTTGCCTCCCGAACGGGCACCGGGCTTTCATAGAGCCCGCTCACCTCACAGACAAAATATCCTCTGCAGGGGACAGCCTCGATGTACCCTTCTGAGATCAGCTGTTCATACGCCATATCCACGGTGCTTCTGCTCACCTGGAGATATTGTGCCAATTTGCGGGTAGAGGGCAGCCTTTCTTTGAAAGGCAGCCCTCCTCGCTGGATCTCATTCTTGATATGGTCATAAATCTGTTCGTACAGCGGCTTCCCCGACGTACCATCCAGGCTTATGGTCAGCTCCGTCATGCTTTCGGGAGCTTAAAAGAGCTCTTTAAGGACACGATCCGGTTGAACACCAGGGCATCCGGCTTGGAATCATGGGAATCCACGCAGAAGAATCCATTGCGGACGAACTGGAAGCTGTCATAGGCTTTGGCATCCTTAAGGTTCGGCTCCAGGAAGCAGTCCTTCAGTACCGTCAGGGAATTGGGGTTCAGGTTCAGGGATCCGTCCTCGTTGTAGACCCCTTTTGTCTCGTCGATGATATTCTCATAGAGACGGCACTCTGCCTGAATGGCTTCCTTTGCGCTGACCCAGTGGATCGTCCCCTTGACCTTCCTTCCGTCCGGGGAATTCCCTCCCTTGGACGCAGGGTCATAGGTGGCATGGATCACGGTGACATTGCCGTTCTCATCCTTCTCGCATCCTGTGCAGGTCACAAAGTATGCGTTCATCAGACGGACCTCATTGCCCGGGAACATCCGGAAATACTTCTTCGGCGGTTCCTCCATAAAGTCCTCTCTCTCAATGTAGAGCTCCCTGCCGAAGGGAACCTTCCGGCTGCCCAAAGCCTCATTCTCCAGGTTGTTGGGCGCATCCAGATATTCGGTCTCATTCTCCGGATAATTGTCGATCACAAGCTTCACCGGATTGAGCACTGCCATCATCCTCGGGCACTTCAGCTTCAGATCTTCACGGATGCAGTATTCCAGCATCGCGTAATCCACAGAGGAGTTCGCCTTGCTGACGCCGCACAGTTCCACAAACATCTTGATGGAGTCCGGCGTAAAACCGCGGCGCCTGAGGGCTGCGATGGATACCAGCCGGGGATCATCCCAGCCGTCCACAATTCCATCCTCCACCAGCTTTTTGATATAACGCTTTCCGGTCACCACGTTGGTGAGGTAGAGCTTTGCAAACTCGATCTGCTTGGGCGGATTTTCAAACTCACACTCTCTGACCACCCAATCGTAGAGCGGACGGTGATCCTCAAATTCCAGCGTACAGATGGAATGGGTCACGCCCTCGATGGCGTCCTCGATGGGATGGGCAAAGTCATACATCGGATAAATGCACCACTTGTCCCCCGTCCTGTGATGGGTCATGTGAGCCACCCGGTAGATGATGGGGTCGCGCATGTTGATGTTGGAGGACGCCATATCGATCTTGGCGCGGAGCACCTTCTCCCCGTCCTGATATTTTCCTTCGCGCATTTCCTCAAAGAGCTTTAAGTTCTCCTCCACAGTTCTCTCCCGGTAGGGGCTGTTCTTGCCCGGTTCCGTGAGCGTCCCGCGGTATTCGCGGATCTCCTCCGGACTCAGGTCACAGACATAAGCCTTTCCTTTTTTGATCAGCTTCACCGCATATTCATACATCTGTTCAAAATAGTCGGATGCAAAATACAGACGGTCTTCCCAGTCCGCACCCAGCCATTGGATGTCTTCCTTGATGGATTCCACGAATTCCACCTTCTCTTTGGTGGGATTGGTGTCATCGAAGCGCATATTAAACCTGCCGTGATATTTCTGTGCCAGCCCGTAGTTCAGAAGGATTGACTTTGCATGGCCGATATGCAGGTATCCGTTTGGCTCCGGTGGGAAACGGGTACAGATCTCCTTGTAGGTTCCCTCCGCCAGATCTTTCTCGATAATCTGTTCAATAAAATTTTTGGAAACGGTCTCGTTTTCCATTTCTTCTCCTCCAGTCTTCTCAAAAAAAGCTCCGCGCCGGGCGAAGACTTTCCTTCCTTAATTTATTAGTTAGTACAGTTTACCATACCTTTTTCAAAAAAACAACGCATGGAGCCAAAGATTTTTGAAATTGTAAAAAGAATGGAAAGCTGATAGAATAGATATCAGCGGAATTTCAGAAAACTGCCGCAAAAGGAGAACTCCATGTATTATTTTATTGTGAACCCAAGTTCCAGCTCCGGAAAGGGGCTGAAGATCTATCAGACCATAGAACCTGTTTTGAAAAAGGAACAAATTCCCTATCAGGTTTTCTTGACCAAATCAAGCGCCCATACCGCTTATCTTGCCAGAGAGATCAGCGAAAAGCACGCCCCCTGCATCATCGTGGCAGTGGGAGGGGACGGCACCGTAAACGATGTCCTAAACGGTCTTTGCAATCTCTCTTCCATCGTCTTTGGCTATATTCCCACCGGCTCCGGGAACGATCTGTGCCGGGGGCTTCATCTGCCCACCAAGCCCCAAGACGCCCTGCGCGCGATCCTCTCGCCTGAGGTGGTTCGCCCTGTTTCCGTCGGGGTTCTCACCTGCGGTTCAAAAAAACGCCGTTTCCTGGTGAGCAGCGGCATCGGTTTTGATGCCGAGGTATGCCGCCAGGCACAGCGTTCCCCTCTCAAAGACTTTTTGAACCGGCTGCGCCTCGGCAAACTGACCTACGCCGGAACCGCCCTGGGAGTCCTGTTCCACCTGAAGTCCTCCCCGCTCACCCTGGCTGTGGACGGCAATCCTCCGAAAAGGCTTGACGGCTTTCTCTTCGCCGCAGCCATGAACCTGAAATATGAGGGAGGCGGCTTCATGTTCTGCCCGGACGCCAGCGCAAAGGATGATGTTCTGGATCTCATTCTGGTGGAGCGCATGGCTCCCCTGAAGATCTTGCTCCTTCTTCCCACCGCCCTGGTGGGAAAACATACTTCCTTTTCCGGCATCCACATCTGCCGTTTCAAAACTGCGTCCCTTCAGCTTGATAAGCCCCTCATCACCCACACCGACGGGGAACCCCAAGGGGAACAGCCTTCCATTGTCTGGAGCCTGGAACAGGAACGTCTGCCCTTTATCCTGAAATAAGTCCTTTTTCGCGTACTAGTTAAATCCGATGAACTTCTGCGCGATCTTGTAGCCTGCCACAGACACCTTCCTTCCGCCCTTTCCCGGAAGGTTCATTGCCCTTCCAAGAAGCGTGGTTCTTAGACGGTAGTACAGGCGGATATCTGTCTTCTTCAGATACTGCCAGAGTTCCTGCTTCTTCTGGAAGTTTTCGTCCGTTCCGGATTTCAAGAGCATGATGGAGGATACGGTCATAATGATATCCAGGTAGCTCATCATATAATCCCGAAGGCGTTTTCCCCGCACCTTTGCCTTTGACATCGTATCGATCATGATCTTGTTGACCCTAAGCTGCTGGTCAATCCGGCTGATCATCACCGTCTCATTGACAGACTGGTCATTTCTCCCGATGAAATAGTGGTAGAACTCCCGGTCCAGATAATAGAGCTTTTTCACCCAGGGAAGCGGCTGAAAGACGAAAAGATTGTCCACATAAAAGGTATGCTTCGGCAGCTCCAGCCCACACTCCCTAAGGAGCCCTGTGCGGTAGATCACGGAATGCATCAGAATATAATGCCCCACTCTCATGGGGTGCATCTCTTCCCAGCCGAATACCTGTTCCTGAGGCATCGCGGAACGGTACTGCATGATCTTTTTCCGCTTCTGTCCTACCTTGTCATAGATGAAATTGCTGATAAACATATCCACCGTGTCCGGACCGCCCAGCAGCTCCTTCAGCTTCTCAATGATCTCCACCAATACGCCAGAATCTACCCAGTCGTCGGAATCCACCACCTTAAAATACAGACCGGAGGCATTGCGGATGCCCGTATTCACGGCTTCCCCATGTCCTCCGTTTTCCTGATGGATTGCCTTTACCATGGTGGGATATTTTTTTGCGTACTCGTCTGCAATCTCAGCGGTCCGATCCTTGGTGGAGCCGTCGTCCACGATCAGGATCTCGATCTCTTCCCCTCCGGGCAGCAGAGATTCGATACATTTTCTCATATAGCTTTCCGAATTGTAGCATGGTATTGCCACTGATAAAATCTTCATAGTCCTCTCCATTTCCTCTTAACGATTACCTGAATCTTGATATTTCTCCTGTCCCAGCCGGATCTTAAGAAGCTCCGTATAAGCGGAAAAAGCTGCCGGTATCGGATACTTCTCCTCCGTCTCGTCCGGCTCCACGAAGAGGAAGCCCTCGGCTGTCTCCTCCTCCAGCGCCGCCACCCGGACCAGGTATCCCACCATGTGCCACTCCACATGGCTGAAAATGTGCTTAGCTTCCGGCAGTCTCTGTATTCTCAAGGGAGAGAGTCCAAAACCCTTTACCCGGTTTAAAGCCTCATCCTCCGACAGATGCCCGTCCACATTTGGGAACTCATAAAGCCCCGCCAAAAGCCCTCTGTCCTTTCGTTTCCGGATTGCCAGCCGCTCCCCGTCCCGGATGACCAGGACGGTCCGATCCTCCCGCCTCCTCGCTTTCTTCGGCGGTTTCTTGGGGAAATCCATGTGGTTTCCGATCCTGTGCCCCTGACACAGCCCGCTTAAGGGGCATTCCTCACATTTTGCCTCGCCGTTCGGCACACAAACAACAGCGCCCAGCTCCATCAGCGCCTGGTTGAAATCCCCGGCTCTTTTCTTTGGCATCACTTGAAGCAGCGCATTTTCCACTTTCCTTCTCACGGAAGGCTTTGTGATATCGCTGTCATCCGCTGTCAGGCGCATCACCACACGGAACACATTCCCATCCACCGCCGGCACCTGCTGCCCATAGGCAATCGACAGGACTGCCCCCGCCGTGTAGGGTCCGATCCCAGGCAAGGAAATGATATCCTCATAGTTCTCCGGCATCCTGCCGCCGAAGCGCTCCTCAATGATCTCGGCCGCCTTTTTCAGATTTCTCGCGCGGTTGTAGTATCCAAGCCCCTCCCACAGCTTCAGCAGCGTATCCTCCTGACATTTGGCCAGGGAACGGATGTCCGGCAGTCTGTCCATAAAGCGCTCATAAAAAGGCTTGACCGCCTCTACTCTGGTCTGCTGCAGCATGATCTCTGACACCCATACCCGGTAAGGAGTCGGATTCTCTCTCCATGGCAGGATTCTTGCATGTCCATCATACCACAAAAGCAGCGGTGTGACAATTTCTTCCAACATTTCTTTCGTCCTTTCCTATAAAAGAATGGGGATTTCCTGATCGATGCGGATGCTGTCTTTTTCCACCAGGCAGTCAGAAGCGAGAAGCCTCACCCCGGCATTCTTCGCCTCCCGCAGGGCTTCCCCGAATTCTGCCTGTGTCCTGTCATTGGGTCTTAGGGCTTTGATTCCCTTCATCTGGATAACGAAGAAAAGCCAGGGTTCAAACCCGTCCTCCTGGCACCTGATCAGCTCCCGGATATGCTTGACGCCCCTCAGGGTGGGCGCATCCGGAAAATACGCCGTATCCCCCTCCTTTAAAGTGACTCCCTTGACCTCCATCAGGATCCTCCGTTCTCCTGTCTCCACATAGAGATCAAAGCGGGAGTCACCGTATTTCTGCTCCCGCTTTACCTTTCTCAGATCCTGAAACCGCCCGTTTTCCAGTACCCACTCCTCTGCCAGGCTGTTGGGCGCCTGGGAATCCATATTGATGATCTGACCTCCGTTTTCCACACTGACGAGATCGTATCTGGTTTTCCGTTTGGGATTTCCAGAGCGCTCCAGGTAGACCGTGCAGCCCTCCTGTAAAAGCTCCCTGCACCTGCCTGTATTCTTTACATGGCAGATCTCCACTTGATCCCCCATCCTTACATGGGCGATAAACCGATTTGGCCTTGCGAGAAAAATCCCGCTCTCAATATGCTCGTATTTCATAATCCTCATCCTCGGTAATAGCAGATGATCGGATAACCTGCATAAATATTCTCATAGATCTGGGCAGCCGCCTGGGTGGGAAGATTGATGCAGCCGTGGGAACCGTTGTACTGGTAGATATTCCCTCCAAAACTGTCCCGCCAGTAGGCATCGTGAAGCCCTACGCCGCCATTAAAGGGCATCCAGTAGGTCACCGGCGTCTCATAGGAATCCCCCGGCGTATCGCTTTTCAGCACATCCGGCGATTTCTTGTAGTAGAGGGAAAACGTCCCCTCCGGCGTCGCCCTGCCGGGCTTTGACATATCTCCTGAGACAAAGTCGGATTCCACGATGGTCACCCCATCCTTGTACATCCAGAGATGCTGCCGGGTCAGGTCAATCTCGATATAGGTATTGCCCATATCACAATTCTCCCTGGTTCCCGCCGTCTCCGCATAGATGGGCTCTCTGGTAAGCTGGCGGCCGTCCTTGATCAGGCTTATGAGCTGCTCCGTCTCCGCCGCCTGGTCGATCTTCCATCCGTAGGTGCCGCCATATACGTTCACGTAGCTCCCGTCGTTGGTCTCAAAATAACGCACCTGCCCATAGGTGTCATACTGTGCCGCCAGCTCCGCCACATATCCTGCCACCGCATCGGAATTCAGGGAGACGTATCCATCCCCGTCCACCGAAAGCCACTGGTGGATCGTGCTGCCGTCCAGCATCAACTTCTCTCCTCCGAAGTCATACTCGATTTTGGCGGAGCTGAAATGATTCAGGCGCTCGTAGGTCTTCAGAAGCTGGTTGCTGTCTGCCCTCACAGAGGGGTTCTGATAGCAGCCCTCCTGATCCAGATTCACCTTCGTCTGCCCGGTCTCCACTGCCTGGATGATCGCCTCCTTTGCTTTATCCGCCATAAGGAGGGTTCCTTCTTTCTCCCGCACCAGATCGTAGGTCACACCATTGAAATCGATCCTGGCATCCTCCGGAGCCGTCATTTTCGTCTCGTCGAAAGCTGTCAGGTTCTCCATGGCATTTTCAAGCTTTTCCTGGCTGTACACTGCGCTGGAGGAAAATACATAGTCACTGTGACCAAAAAACAAGACGGGCCATTGAAAGGAGCTCTGCTGCTTCTTGAAATCCCGTACCTCCCCGGTGGACACATAGCGGTAGTCGATCTCATCGGCACGGATGGTCTCTTCCCCCTGTCTTCCGTCCACGATCAGCCGGTATTTGCCCACATCGTCTGCCACCTGGGCTTCCACCTCGCCCACGGTCCGGTAGGACACATCCATATGGTTGATGGTCGTTCCCGGCAAAAATTTGTCCCAGAAATACACCACTCCGCATCCATAGACCGTTCCCAGCGCCAGACCACCGATCAGCGCTGTGATTACTGCCGCCCTTTTCCACGTACTTCTCTCTCTTCCCGCTTTCTCTAACATGATTTCACGCATCGTTCTCCCCCCATACTTTTCCATATTCCGAGTAATATCATACCATTGAATTTCTCAACAAGAAAGAACTTTTCCTCATCTTTAGATAAAATTAAGAAACCTCAAGACCGGGATACAATCACCGTAGCATAGCCCGCCCTGCGGAGCTTTTGTTCCAGGCTGGCAGCCTCGTCAACGGTGGAAAACTGTCCGTTCAGTACACGGAAAAGACCTTCTCTTTCATCCAGGTATGGGGAGAAGCCGTCCACCACCAGTCTCTGTACCATCTTCTCTGCATTGGATTTGTTACGGAAGGCTCCCGTCTGCACCGCGTACTGCCCATTTTGGTTTGTTCCATCCAGCATGCCATTGTCTCGGAGCGTCATCAGCACTCCGTTGGCGACCGCCGCTGCCGTCTCCTCAAAATTTTCATCAAAGGTCCTGTTATCCGCATCGGTATTGATAAATCCTGCCTCCACCAGCACGGCAGGCATCCTGGTTCTCTTAAGCACCACCAGGTCTGGTCTCTCTTTGATCCCCAAATTCCGAAAACCGGCTTTTTCAAGCTCACTATTAATATTCTCTCCCAGTTCCCTCTTTATACCGCTGTTCTCATAAACCAAAGTCTCTGCTCCGGAATACTGATTAGGCATGGGACTGGAATTTCTGTGGATCGAGAGAAAAATATCGCCTTCTTCCTGGTTTCCTATGGTCGCCTTCTGGAAAGGTGTCTGATAGAAATCCTCTGTCCTGGTATATACCACGTCTACACCATTGGCGGTGAGGATCTCCCCTATTTTCAGTGCAAGCGCCAACGTATCGTCTTTTTCCTTCCTCCCATTGTAAACTGCTCCCGGTTCCGCTCCTCCGTGCCCTGCATCGATCACAATTCTTGCCATAACAAAAACTCCTGCAATATCCTTTTATTATTCAGGATATGCAGGAGCATGCACCTTGAATCACTGATTTTCATTTATAAATGCTGATATGGAATTTCTCCTTCTCTACAACCTCTTCGTCCTGATAGCGCACCAGATAGGTCTGCCACGTCTTTCCGCCTGTATTCTCGGATTCCATGTAAACCTCCTCGCCTTCTTCCAAGACAGGAATGCCGTAGATGGAGATCTTCACCTCCCCATTTTCAAAGGAAGCAAGAATCCCCACCGCATCGTCCGAATTATTGACAAATTTAAAATCCGGGCCTCCGTAACTGACCGTGGCGTCATTTCCCGGCGTCACATAGGTGGGTTCATAGCTGTGGGCATGACGTTCTGTACTCTTTAATCCCGCCTGGATCACAGCGTTATAAAGAGTGGTAGACACTTGGCACACGCCTCCTCCCGGCTCCTGGACAGCAACGCCGTTCTGATATGCCGTTGCCGGAAGATACCCCTTTTCTGTAGTCCTAGGTCCTGTAGCGTCGTTGAAGGAAAACTCCTCTCCCGCCTCTACGATCATTCCATTTAATGCCTCGCATGCCAAACGGATATTTTCTCCCCGGTTTCCGCTCGGGTCTGCCTGGGTGGTAAAGGTGGAAAGGATCTGATACTGCTCCTTTCGTTCATCCACATCTTTTTCCGGAATTTCCTGATAGACTTTAGCAGTTATCCTGGCCTGATAGTCTCCGCTTTCCACAGCCTCAAGAATCTCATTGGCCAGCTCTTTAGTATCCACACTCTTTCCAGAGGAACCTTCTTCAAAAAGAAATTCCCCGCTCTCTGCATCATAACTGGATAGGCAGGGCTCTGCCGCTTCGCTCTCCCATTTTTTCGCGATACGCTCCGCTTCCTGTTCCGCAGCTTTCTCAAAATCGTATTCCGGCAGCTCCTCCTCCCCGTCATAAATGGCTTCCACCGCATCTCTGACCCAAACCTCCATCAGATTTTTCACTCTCTGCGGATGCTTGCCGTAATAAACGGTCATGTACCAGTGGTAGCTTTCCGTCACCTGCTCTATGGCCTCCTCCTGGGTTAAGCCGTACAGGGATACGCCATTCAGAGAAACCTCTCTTTCCATAGAGAATTCCTCCTGCCTGTCATCTCCGTAAATATTCTTCGCATATTTTGCCTTCACGCTGATGCCATCGATCATGACGCCGGCAGAAACCGCGAGAACAAAACAGAGCCATAATTTTGCCAAAGGAACCGTCCATTTCCTTATTCCCATCCTGCCTCCTCATTTTTCTTTTTCAGTCCTTTGATTTTCTTTACAATCCAATCACGCAGCCGATATCCCTCCAGCACCATCCTCGTGAACAGATTTTCCAGAACCAGAACCATACAGATCATCGGAATAACAAGAATCATCTCCCAGCGGAAAATGCTGTAGATTCCCAAAAGTCCCGGCGCCAGGACGATTCCGCCCACAAAAATAATGATGACAGATAAGGACAGGATACACCTCATCCAGTTCATAGGCGTACATACCTTGATCACGACCATCATGCTGACTGCGCCGCCAACCAGCAGGTTAAACGTATAGGTCATCAGCCCGTCGTTGTCCCAGAAAGGCACCATAGCCTGGATGGTCAACATGGTCAGCACCATGGTCAGTGCCGACGGCAGCGCCACTTTCAGGACATGCATCAAAAATCCATGGCTGTTCACGGACTCATTCTTCTCCAGGGTCAGGATAAACGACGGAACTCCGATCGCCATTGCACTGATCCAGGAAAGCTGAATAGGGATAAACGGGTAATCTCTCTGCAGCAGAATGAACAGAACGCACAAAATGACGGAATAAATCGTCTTCGTCAGATAAAGGGAGCTTACCCTTTCAATATTGGTAATGATGGTCCTTCCTTCACTCACTATATTCTTCAAACAGGCAAAGTCGGAATCCAGAAGAACGATATGCGCCACCTGTTTAGCGGCATCGCTTCCGGCTGCCATTGCGATTCCGCAGTCAGAATCCTTCAGCGCCAAAACATCGTTGACACCGTCACCTACCATGCCCACCACATTCTTATTTGCCTGATAAGCTTTGATGATATTCTGCTTCTGTTCCGGCTTCACTCTGCCGAATACTGTATAATCCCCAATCACCGCTTTGAGTTCCTCGAAATCCTCCGGCAGATTGTTGGCGTCAATATAGTTTTCCGCTCCTTCAAGTCCCGCCTTCCCAGCAATCTGAGATACCGTCATAGGATTATCTCCAGATACCACTTTGATATTCACATTCTGCTTGCGGAAGTATTCAAAGATTGCTGGAGCTTCCGGACGGATGCAGTCGGAGATCACGATCAGTCCCATGGGCTTCACCCCTGTGACGGTACCATCTCCCGGATAAATCTCTTCACAAGATGCCAAGAGCAGGACGCGAAGCCCTTCCATCGAGTAAGCCTCGATCTGTTCATAAATCTCTTTATCGTCCTCACCCAGCAAGAAGTCCGGCGCCCCCAACACAAAGCATCCTTTACCTTCAAAGCGGATGGCACGGTATTTCCGGTCGGAGGAGAAGGGAATTTTCTCTCGGATCGTCCACCTTCCAGTCCTTTTAAAATACTGCATCAGGGCTTCCTGGGTATTGTTGATATCGTCGAAGGCGAAGGCAATCTCATTCATCGCCGTGGTGATTTCCTCACTCGCCGTACCATTCAGCCCCTTCACCTCAACCACTTCCAGTTTTCCGGTGGTGATCGTTCCCGTTTTGTCCAGGCAGAGCACGTTTACCCTCGCCAGCGCCTCAATCGCCTCCATCTCCTGAACCAGTGCGCGCTTTCTCGCCAGACGCCCAACGCCCAGAATAAAGGAAATACTGGTCAAAAGTACCAGCCCTTCGGGAATCATTCCGATCACGCCTGCCACGGTGTTTACCAAGCTGTCGGAAAAGTTATTGCCCGACGCCTGCTGGGAAAAATAGAGCATAATCCCAATGGGGATGATCAGCACGCCCAGCACCTTGATGATCCGGCGGATCGTGTGCTGCATCTCAGAGCTTGCCCTTTTCTTGATCTTCGCCTTTTTTACCAGCTGCACCGCGTAGTTATCGTCTCCTACGTGGGTTACCTGAACCACGCCGTTTCCAGCCGTCATAAAACTTCCCGACATGATGGTGTCGCCCGGGTATTTCTTCACCGGTTTTGACTCTCCAGTCAGCATGGACTCATTGACTTCAATACCGTCTGATTCCAGCACAATGCCGTCCGCACAGATCTGATCCCCTGTGTAGACCAGCATCGTATCCTTAAGTACCACATCCTGAATATCGATCTCCTGTCCTACCCCATTTCGAATCACCCTGGTCTTGGAGGCCGTGATGACCGCCAGCTTATCAACCAGCTTTTTCACTTTCAGCTCCTGGACAATTCCAATGAGCGTATTAACCAGGATGACGAACATAAAGGTAATATTCTTGATCTGCCCGGAGATCAGCACCAGAACAGCCAGAAAAATATTCAGGAAGTTAAAATAAGTAAGCGTATGGGTCTTGACAATGTCTTTGGTACTCTTAAATCCATCTTCCCCGGTTCTGTTTACCCTGCCCATGTGGATCTGGTTTTCCACCTCAGCATCAGAAAGCCCCTGATACTGATACTTTCCTTCTCCCGCAAAGCGCTCCTTCTTCTCAGCGTCGGACAGCACCTCGATCTCCTCGTAGGGCTCCTCCTCTTCTTCAGGCTCCGGTTCCGGCTTCTTCCAGAACTTTGCCTTTTCCAGGAAGGAATGTGCTTTTTCCTTCCCTTCCTCCGTCTCTTTTTCTTCTTCGCTGGAAGCTGTCTCTTGTGTATCTTTGCCTTCGGCGGAATCTTCCTCCGCTGTATCCGCAGCCTCGGCTGGCTTCTCTGCGTTCTGAGACTCCATGAATATTTCCTGGGATCCCTCTAAATTTTCCTGTGAGACTTCCTGGTTTTCCTCCTCCGGATTTCCCTTTCCCTCTTCGTCCTGCCGTTTATCCCCCTCAGACATGACTCCTTCCGATTCACATTGCTTCTCACAAGCTTCTGTCTGTTGTTTCATACTGTCTTTTTCTTCCATATAACTCCTCTTAATCTTTCACATTTCGTCGCTTTTGCTTTACTTGAGTTTTGCTTCAAGTTACTACTCATAGTAATACAAATAGCGAAAAATGGCAAGCCCTTTCCCATCACTCATATTCCCCATACTTTACCCTCCTATCATTCATTTTTGAATAATACCCATTTAAAATGTTTTGTTGTTTTTTGCCAATTGGTTTGATATAATGACTATGCTTTAGCACGATAAAGGAGGATATGGAAAATGTCATATGTAGATGAAGTCATTGAGAAAGTAATCGCACAGAATCCCTCGCAGCCGGAGTTCCATCAGGCAGTAAAAGAGGTATTGGAATCCCTGCGTGTAGTGATCGAAGCCAATGAAGAAAAATACCGCAAAGATGCCCTTCTGGAACGTCTTGTAAACCCGGAAAGGGCGATTATTTTCCGCGTACCGTGGGTAGATGATAAAGGACAGGTTCAGGTAAATACCGGTTACCGCGTACAGTTCAACAGCGCGATCGGCCCCTACAAAGGAGGCCTTCGTCTTCATCCGTCCGTAAACTTAGGTATCATCAAATTCCTCGGGTTCGAGCAGATTTTCAAGAATTCCCTGACCGGCCTTCCCATCGGCGGCGGCAAGGGCGGCGCTGATTTTGACCCGAAGGGCAAATCTGACAGAGAGGTGATGGCATTCTGCCAAAGCTTCATGACCGAGCTCTGCAAACACATCGGTGCTGACACGGACGTACCTGCCGGCGATATTGGAACCGGCGCCCGGGAAATCGGCTATATGTTCGGTCAGTACAAGAGAATCCGCGGCGTATACGAGGGTGTCCTCACTGGAAAAGGTCTTTCTTATGGCGGATCCCTGGCCCGTACCGAAGCTACCGGCTATGGTCTTCTGTACCTGACCAAAGAGCTCCTGAAGCTCAACGGCATTGACATTGCCGGAAAAACCGTATGTGTATCCGGTTCCGGAAACGTAGCAATCTATGCTACCGAAAAAGCAACCCAAATGGGCGCTAAAGTCGTGACCGTCAGCGATTCCAACGGCTGGGTCTACGATCCGGACGGAATCGACATCGCAGCACTTAAGGAGATCAAGGAGGTAAAACGTGCCCGCCTGACCGAGTACAAGAATTATCGTCCCAACTCCGAATATCATGAAGGGCGCGGCGTGTGGAGCATCAAATGCGACATCGCTCTTCCCTGCGCTACTCAGAACGAGCTGCATCTGGATGACGCTAAGGCTCTGGTTGCAAACGGCTGCCTGGCTGTCTGCGAAGGTGCCAACATGCCGACCACGATGGAAGCTACCGAATATCTGCAGGCAAACAACGTTATCTTTGCACCGGGCAAGGCTGCAAATGCCGGCGGCGTAGCTACTTCCGCTCTCGAAATGTCCCAGAACAGCGAACGTCTGAGCTGGAGCTTCGAGGAAGTAGACCAGAAGCTTCAGAATATCATGGTCAATATCTGCCACAACATGGTTGATGCCGCAAAACGTTATGGCTGTGAAGGCAACTATGTGGCAGGTGCAAACATTGCAGGCTTTGAGAAAGTGGTAGATGCGATGACCGCTCAGGGCATCTGCTAATACCCAAAGCTCATTTTGAATACTTCCTAATATAAAAAGGGACCGCCGGACAGTAACCGGCGGTTCTCTTTTTCCGAACTGGGTATCCTAAGGCAGACGGATGCCTCCACTCCTGTTGAAAGTCTATTTGGGCTGTATGTTGTCCGGTATCCCTTCTGCGAGAATGGCGGTGGAATTCTACAAGAAATTCGCAAACACCGAAGCCGCCACCACGGTCAGAAGCCCTGCCACAGCGATGGACAGGCTGCTCATAGCTCCCTCGATTTCCCCCAATTCCAATGCTTTGGACGTACCAATGGCATGAGCGCTGGTTCCCAGCGCCAGCCCTTTGGCGATGGGATGATAGATCCTGAAAATTCGGAATACCAGTTCGCCGATCACATTTCCCAGCACCCCGGTGACGATGATGACCGCTACCGTGATGGTCACGATTCCTCCCAGCTCCTCGGATACGCCCATTCCAATCGCCGTAGTGATGGATTTGGGGAGCAGGGTGACGTATTCCTCATGGGATAATCTGAATACCCAGGACAATGCCAGTACCCCTACCATGCTTGCCAAAGTGCCTGAGACGATTCCCAGAACCACTGCCAGCAGATTTTTCTTAAGAAGGACAAGCTGCTGATACAGCGGAATGGCAAGGCAGACCGTCGCCGGTGTTAGAAGATAGCTCAGATACTTGGCGGAATCCTCATAAGTCTCATACTCTATACCAAACACCTTCAGAAACACCATCACAAAGATGATTGCCAAAAGCAAGGGATTCAAAAACCCAAAGCCAAATTTTCTTTTTAAAAGCATTCCCAGTCCATATCCGATCAGGCTGACTGCCATCCCGAAAAACATGGAATCCTCCAAAAACACACTCATTCTCCTGCCCCCTTTCCTGCCTGCATTCCTTCCATCTCAAGCCCAGCCCTCTTTGCATTCCTCACGATCACATACTGCGCCACTCTTCCGGTCACAACCATAACCAGGATCGTCGTCACAAAGGTAATGACCACCACCGGAACCAGAACATCCCGAAGGTCACTCCAGGCGGTCAGCAGCCCCACCCCTGCCGGGATGAACATCGGAGGCATGATATCCAGCAAAAAATCTCCAGCCACCTTAACCTGGGACAGCTTCACCACCTTTGTCGCCAGAGCAACCAGCATCAGCAGCAAACCGTATATGCTTGCCGGGATGGGAAAAGGCAAAATCACATGCATGATCTCCCCCAGAAAGGTAATCGTCAAAATCACTCCAAACTGATACAACAGCTTCATGTTCTTCCTCTTTTCTTTTCTAAAATACTGACCTGCTATACAAATCAGCTCCTGCGGCAAGAAAAACTCTATCGGCCTGGCTCTTTGCCCGCAGCAAACAAGTCCTATTGTAGCGAAAAGCGATTGGGATTTCAAGGCAGAAGATGCCGAAATTTCTGAGAATTTGAGAGATGGTTTCGTTAGCTTGACAGTATGAAAAAAGGGCATAGAAAAAGCGCGAGACGGGACTCGAACCCGCGGCCTCGACCTTGGCAAGGTCGCGCTCCACCAACTGAGCCACTCGCGCATTTCATGCTCTTCTTGAGCACAGATAATATGATACATGAAATTTTACTTTTTGTCAACAGATTTTTTGAAATTCAGGGTTTCAGAAGGATACTGATGACGTATTGGTTGTTGGGAATCGTCTTGTGCGTGATATTGTTGAGCTTGATCAGATCCAGGTCCACCCAGACCTCCTCGGCTGCCACCATGACATTTGCCAGCATGATGCCAAAGTTCATCTCCTGGAAACGGTTCAGGAGCTTTTTGTCATGGAGCGGCTTCTTTGAGAATACATGGATGCGGTTTTCATAGACCACGAAACGCCAGGGCTGGCTGTTCAGACTGGACGGAGCCAGACGCGCCGCCTCCAGGATCTCCTTCACCCATGCCTTTGGCGGCTCTTTAAAAATACAGAGTTCCTCCAGCGAGTAACGCTTTACCTCTCCGTCTGTGGATCTGTGGGGATTCTTAGGGATCCCGAATGCCAGAAGAATCAGGAAATGCATCCCCTGGCTCTCCAGTTCCTTGTCCCGCTTCTTTGCCATTCCGACAAAGCAGCTTCCCAATCCCCGGCTCTCCAGATGAAGGGCAAGCTGCTGCATCAGGTAACCGCCGTTCATCTCACATTTTTCTTTTTCCTCTGTATAAAGCGCTGCATAATAGGGAGCGCGCACATTGCAAAAGCCGCCGATCCTCGCCCTTCCTGTGCAGTTGTCCAAAATCTTAATCTCCGTGCGGATGTCCGGAAACAATGGTTCCAATTCTTTCAAAAATTCCGGGATTCCATCCAGCGTCTGTTGTTCAATCGGTTCCATCCGGTAGCTGCGGACAGAACGCCTGCTGTAAATTGCTTCATATAAATTCATAGAATTCTCCGTTTATTTTTTTGTAATATAATTGTAACATGCTTCCGCAGATTTTCAACCACCTGCAGCGCTTTTTTTGATTTTTTTAAGAATTATCCACTTTTTCTAAGGATTTACAGCTCCAAAAGCTGTTCCATCTTTTGTAAATATTCGTCAAAAATCTGCAATGCTTCCGTAACCGGTTCTTTCTTCGTCATATCCACGCCGCACAGTTTCAAAAGCTCAATGGGCGTCATGGAAGATCCTCCGCTTAAGAATTCTTTATATTTCTCCACGATCTGCGGCTCTCCTTTCAGGATTTTGCTGCTGATGGCAATGGCAGCAGAAAAGCCCGTGGCATACTGATAGACATAAAACGGCGTATAGAAATGGGGAATCCTCGCCCATTCATAGCGGATTTCTTCGTCCACCGTCACCTCCGGTCCAAAGTAATCCTCGTTCAGCTTCCCGTAAACTTCCTTTAGATCATCCGCCGTCAAAGTTCCTCCTTCCTTGACGGTTCTGTGGGTCAGGTTCTCAAACTCCGCAAACATGGTCTGGCGGTACAGAGTGGTACGAAACTGTTCCAGAAAATAATTGACGAGATACGCCTTTTCCAGTTTGTCTTCCGTTCTCTCCATCAGATCATGGATCAGCAGGGACTCGTTCAGGGTGGATGCCACTTCTGCCACAAAGATGCTGTAGCCCGCATAGAGATAGGGCTGCTTTCTATCCGAATAGTAGGAATGGAGGGCATGTCCCATCTCATGCGCCAAGGTGAAGACGTTGTTGAGGTTGCCCTGATAATTCATCAGCACATAGGGATGGACTCCGTAGGCTCCCCAGGAATAGGCACCCGTCCGTTTTCCCTTGTTCTCATACACATCGATCCAACGGTTTTCAAAGCCCTCCTTTAAGACGGACAGGTACTCTTCTCCCAGCGGCGCCAGCCCACGCTCCACGATTGTCTTCGCCTCCTCAAAAGAGATCTGCATCGTAACATCCTTCACCAGCGGGACATAAATGTCATACATATGCATCTCGTCCAGCTTCATTGCCTTCTTTCTGAGCTTCATATACCGATGCAGCAAGGATAGGTGATCGTGGACTGCTTCGATGAGCTGGTCGTATACACTCTCGGGAATATGATTGGCTGACAGTGCCGCCTCCCTGGCAGAAGAATAGCGGTGTTCCTTAGCAAAAAAAGCCGCCTGACGGACATTGGCATCATAGACTGACGCCAGCGTATTGGCAAACTGCCTGTATGGCTTATAAAGATTCTGGAACGCGCTTTGCCGGAGCACGCGGTCCTGGCTTTCCATATACTGGATATAGCGCCCCTGGGTCAGGGCAAATTTCTCCCCGTCAGCCCCTGCGGCATCCTCAAACGCAATATCTGCATTGTTGAACATTGCATAGATGTTGGAAGGTCCCTGACCGATCTCTGCCGCCCTTGAAAGAACCTCCTCCTCCTTTGCCGAAAGCGTATGTGCCTTCTCCTTTAAGATCTGTTCCAGAAAATACCGGTACAGCAGAAGGTCCGGCTCTTCCTGAACCCATTGCTCCAGAGTCTCCCCGGAGAGCTTTAGGATCTCCGGCTCCAGGAAAGCAGTGTTGGCGCGCAGCTGATTGGCAAGCACCTCCACATCACCGGCAAGCTTCTGGGAAGCTGCATTTCCCATATCCTCATGAAGTTTTTGATTGGCATAGACGTATACCCGTTCAAAGAGCTGGTTCATGGAACTGTACGCCTTTAACGCTGCGCACAGTTCTTTGGCTCCCTGGCCTATGCTTTGCCTGTATTGCCGGAAGGAATCCACCTTCTTAGCGACTTCTTCCGCCGCTTTTCGGCACGCCGCCTCGTTCTCGTACAAATCCTCCAGCGCCCAGGTATCCTCCCTTCTTGCTTCCTGTCTTGTCAAAATCTGTTCCATATCCTAGTTCCTTTCTTTTTTGTTGATCCCCGCAGGGTAATTGACTTCTTTAGGATTCCACACATTAAGGCTATTCTATCACGTTTGTGTATGTATTTCAAAATGATTTGGGAAGAAAGGACTCTTCCTGTCAGTTCGAAGAAAGAAAACGACAACATAGCGCCAAAAGTGTATATTTAACAGGTTACCTCTTTCTTCCTACTCTGTTTTGCAGTATTCTATAAACGCAGTATACGATATCACGGAACGATTTAAAAGGAGAAAACGCTATGAGTCTTGAAGTAAAGCAACTGACCAAGTCCTTTGGCTCCAATGTGGCGATTGACCATCTGTCCCTTTCCATGGATGCTCCCGGAATCTACGGACTGATCGGTACGAACGGAGCCGGGAAGACCACCACCATCCGATGTATCCTAGGGATCATGGAACCGGATGAAGGTACCGCTCTTTGGAACGGAAAACGGATTTCCAGGGAAACACTGAAATTCGGATATCTCCCAGAAGAGAGGGGCATCTATATGAAGACAAAGGTTTTGGAGCAACTGGTTTATTTCGGCATGCTGCGAGGCATGAACCGCACGGATGCCAGAAATTCCGCTCTATCCTATCTGAAACGGCTGAAAATTGCCGATTACAAAAATACACCTGCTGAAAAGCTCTCAAAAGGCAATCAGCAAAAGATCCAGCTTATCGCTGCCCTCATCCATCACCCCACCCTAATTTTTCTGGATGAACCCTTCAGCGGTTTGGATCCGCTCAACGCTGAGATCCTTCGCTCTCTCCTGGCAGAGTTGGTGGAGGAAGGCTGCTATATCGTGATGTCCAGTCATCAGATGAGCACTGTGGAAGAGTTCTGCCGTGACTTGGTCATTCTCACCAAAGGACATACGGTACTTCAAGGTAATCTAAAAGCGATCAAAGCAGGATACGGCCATACCAATCTGGTACTCTCCACAGCAGAGGACGTGGATACCCTCGCAGCGAAACACGGGCTTACACTTCTGAACCAGGGTGCCCAAGAAAGTGAATACAAGATCACCGGGGATGCCATGGCACAGGAATTCCTCACGGAACTTCTGAACCGGAAGATCTTTCCCACAAAATATGAAATCAAAGAACCTTCCCTTCAGGAAATCTTTGTCGAGAAAGTAGGTGCAGCACAATGAAACAGATCCTGACTGTATTATCCTTTACCTTCCGGGATGCCGTCCGCAAGAAGGCCTTCCTGATCTCTACCATCATCATCGCCGTTGCAATCCTGATTTTATGCGCCATCCCCAGATTCGCCGGGTTGTTCGCAGGGGCAATTTCTGAAGATGGCAGCAAGGATAACATCTCCGATTCCTTCTGTTATTATGAAGATTCCGCGAATCTGATTCCGGGAGGCATGGAGTATCTGGCAAAAAGCTTTCCGGGAATTCAGTTTAAACCTCTTGAGGAGGATGCAGAAGCCTTCCGCCAGAAGATCGCCGACAGCGATCATCTATCCCTGATCGTGGTGACGGAGGAGAATGGTCTTCCTTCCATTACTCTGACGGCAAAGGACTTCATGTCCGGATCCATGACGGGTTTAAGCGCTTCCTCGGTCTCGGACATCCTCACCAAGGCCTATATTTCCTCGATCATGGAGCAGGAAGGGGTGGAGCAGTCCACCATAGATCTCCTCTCTTCCCCGCTCCCGGTCATCTCCGACACCGTGGGCAATATGAACATTACCGGATATGTGGTAGGAATCGTCCTCACCTTTTTGATGTTCTTCGCCGTCTATTACTATGGCTACGGAGTCTCCATGTCCATCGCTACAGAGAAGACTTCCCGCGTGATGGAGACCCTGGTAGTTTCCGCAAAGCCTTCGCGGATCCTCATCGGCAAATGTCTTGCTATGGGGCTTGTGGGACTGGCTCAGTTTGCCGGGCTTCTCCTCTGGGCAGGCATCCTGTACAAGTTCCTGATCCCAACCGGAGCCACATTGATGGGCATACCGCTGACCCTGGACGGCTTCACCCCGAAGATCGTTCTCTACCTGGTGCTCTACTTCATATTGGGATATTCCCTCTATGCAGTACTCAATTCCGTCTGTGGAGCGACTGTCAGCAAGATCGAAGATTTGCAGTCCGCCATGCTGCCCGTAACGCTGATTGTCCTGGTTTCCTTCTATCTGGGATACTTTTCTGCAGCCATGGGAATGACGGATTCCTCCTTAGTCCAGTCCATTGCCATGTACCTTCCCTTCTCGGCTCCGTTCTCCATGCCCTTCAAGCTGCTGAACGGCAGCATTTCGGACTGGCAGGTTCTGCTTTCTTTAGGTCTTATGGTAGTGGCGATCATCCTGATCTCCCTCCTGTCTATCCGTTTCTACACAGCCTCCGTGCTGCACTATGGCAAACGGATGTCCTTGCGGAAGCTGTTTGACCGCTCCAGATAATGACCCTATCCGCCGCGATACGCACTCGCGCAAAAAACACCGCCGGCTTAACGGTGTTCCACAGCCGACGGTGTTTTTTTGCAGTTTATCCAAGAGAACTGCCCTTCTGTTTTTCATATTGAAGAATGTAGAGCTGGCTCTTCGTCTTTTCCTGGATCAAAAACTTTTGGAGCAGCTTTACAGACGGATATTTTCTCAGGCAGGCATCCATCACGGTTTCCTCTGAGGTGTACAGAACCAGGATGCCACCCTCCTTCAGCCACCGTCCAATCCTTTCAAAAAGGCCCTCATAAAGACGCCGGATCTCATCCCGGTTCCTCGTCTTCCCTACCAGGGGCAGATCAGAGATGATCTCATCGAAGAGATAGCTGTGCCTGAACTCCAGGCAGTTCCGGTTGATAAAATGAATGGGAAGTTCCGCCCTTTTCGCATTTTCCCTTCCCTTTTCAATGGCTTCCCCATAGATATCAATCCCATAGAGCGGATACGCCTGTTTGAATTTCGCCCGTTCCACCAGCATTGTTCCAACACCGCAGAAGGGATCCAGAACCTGTGCCCCCTCCTTCAGCCAGGGAGCCGAAAGCTCCATGATCAACGCTGCCCTCGCCGGCGCAATAGAGGTACCCACGGCCTCCTTTCGGTAGTCAAACCGTTTATCCGGAAAAGTAGACAGCTTCAGGAGAGGTACGAACTGCCCGTCATGTCCTGACACCAGGCGGATCTCCACCTCGTAGTCCGATGGATTATTGAGAAGCCGCCTGCCTGACTGTCTGGAACATGCCTCTGAAAACTGCCTGGCAAAATCTGCCTTTTCCTGAGCGTCCTTGATTCCTTTCATCTCTGTGCGGAAGCGGAAGGCTCCCTTCTCTTTGTGAAGCGTTTCCAAATAATCTGCTATTTTGCAGGCCAATTCCTCTCCAATCTCTGACGGGGTACCTGATACTTTCGATACCCTTGGAATCGGAAACAACATCTCCCGGAACGTCCTAATCTTCCACAGTTCCTTTAGATCGCTGGTAAAAAACCGGATTCCTCCTGCCAGCATGGTAACTTTTTCCTGCTTAATCTTAGCTCGGGTGACTTCCCGATGTCCCCTGTCTGTGAGAAGTATTACCTCCACTTGCATGTCATATCCCTCAAAGGTGTGCGTTCCACAGACCTCACTGACTGCCAGAAGGCTTGAGAGGGCGGCTGCCTCATCTCTTGCATGCTTTCCGTTTTCTTCCTCCTGTGGACAAGCATCCAGCTCTTTCAGCCGTTCTGCAAAATATGGGACATACTCTTCATAGCTGCATCCCTCCAGCGCCTTCAGATAAGCGCTGCGTACAAACAGCGTCTCTTCCTCCTGGTATGCCTTCACCAGGACAGGAACCAAATCATCGCTTTCCATCGTTCCTAGGATCAGCGCCGCATTCTTTCTTATCTTTGGATCCTCCGCCTTCAAAAGCCCGGTAAACAGTGAAAAATCTCCGCCCAGCAGATAGGCAAGCCCTCTCACATTTCTTCCTTCCTTCAGACTGTTTTTCAGGGCGATCAGGTTCTGTCTTACCTCTTCTCCCTGCCTAATTTTTTCATAATAAGCTTTCCATTCTTCCATCTAATCGTTCACACTCCGTATTCTTCTAAATAAGCAGCCACATCTGCCTTAAACTGAAGCCATGCATCCTCATGCTCCACAAAATATTTCGGGCAGTCCTTTCCTGTCACGTCATAGTGGCGTATCACGGAGTCCGCTGTCAGCCCGAATTTTCCACACAGAAAGGCGGTCAAATGCATCAGAGAGTCATAGGTTGCTTCTGTAAATTCCCCCGTCTCGTCGGGATGGCAGCACTCAATGGAAACGGTATCGCTGTTCCTCGAATTGGAGGCATAGGCAATTTCACTGGTGGGAATACACTGAATGATCTCCCCCTCCAGTCCCACGATGAAATTGCTGCTGACTTTCGTCTCATGACTGTCTTTCAGGCTCTCAAAATAATCCCTGTTTTCTTGAGCAGTGCTGCCGGGGTTTGCCGTATAATGAACCACAATCCCTGTAATGGTATCCGTGGGAATTTCAGGTCTTGAATACTCGTTGACGGTGAGAAGCTGTACGTCCAGATCCGGCCTTGGTACAGGGCTTTCCTCTGTCTCCGCCCCCACGTTCAGTTCCTCCCCGCTGCTTTCCTCCTCAGAAAAAGCTTCCTCTGAAACCGGGTTCAGGAGGCGGATCACAAAGAAAGCGCCCACCATAATCAGAATCCCCACAATCGCCACCAAAATCATTTTTTCTCTTCTCACTACCGTTTTTCTGTCTATTTCTTTTTTCTTTCCCTTATTCTTTTTTTTGTCCATGTGAGTTCTCCCCGCAGAAAGCAGAAACAGGGTGCCCCAAAGGACACCCTGTTCCGCTTATTCGTCTACACTGTAGTTTGGTGCTTCTTTTGTAATATGGATATCGTGAGGATGGGATTCTTTCAGGGATGCAGCAGAAATCTTTACAAATCTGCCGTTTTCTTTCAGTTCTTCCACGGTGCTGGTTCCACAGTATCCCATACCGGCTCTCAAGCCTCCCATGAGCTGGAATACCGTATCTTCCACGCTTCCCTTATAAGCCACACGGCCTTCCACGCCTTCCGGCACCAGCTTTTTGGCATCGGTCTGGAAATAACGGTCTTTGCTGCCGTTTTCCATGGCAGCGATGGATCCCATGCCGCGGTATACTTTATATTTTCTGCCCTGATACAGTTCGAAGGTTCCCGGACTCTCATCACAGCCCGCAAAGATGCTTCCCATCATGCAGACATTTGCTCCTGCCGCGATCGCCTTCGTCATATCTCCGGAATACTTGATGCCGCCGTCTGCGATGATCGGGATTCCATACTCCTTCGCTACCGCATAGCAGTCCATCACAGCAGTTACCTGGGGAACACCGATTCCTGCCACCACACGGGTCGTACAGATGGAACCCGGACCGATTCCCACTTTCACTGCGTCCGCGCCTGCTTCGATCAACGCCTTTGTCGCTTCGCCGGTTGCCACATTTCCTGCAATCACTTGAAGATCCGGATATTTCTCTTTGATCATTCTGACACATCTCAATACGTTGGCAGAGTGTCCATGGGCAGAGTCCAGAACAACCACGTCCACATGCGCTTTCACCAGCGCCTCTGTACGCTCCAGCACATTGGCAGTGATTCCAACGGCTGCTCCGCAGAGGAGACGTCCCTGGGAATCCTGGGCAGACAGGGGATATTTGATCCTTTTCTCAATATCCTTGATGGTAATGAGCCCCTTCAGGTTGAAATCATCATCCACGATGGGGAGCTTCTCTTTTCTCGCCTTGGCAAGGATGCTCTTTGCCTCGTCCAGGGTGATCCCTACCTTGGCTGTCACCAAATTCTCAGAAGTCATGGATTCCTTGATCTTTTTGGAAAAATCCTGTTCGAATTTCAGGTCACGGTTGGTAATGATACCTACCAGCTTGCCATTCTCCGTGATCGGCACACCTGAAATACGAAACTTTGCCATCAGTTCGTTGGCATCCGCCAGTGTATGTTCCGGTGATAAGTAGAAGGGGTCTGTGATAACACCATTTTCAGAACGCTTTACCTTGTCCACTTCATCTGCCTGTGCCTCGATGGACATATTCTTGTGGATAATGCCGATTCCACCCTGCCGTGCCATCGCGATCGCCATCCTGTGTTCGGTAACCGTATCCATTCCTGCGCTCATCATCGGGATGTTCAGCTTGATGGTTTTTGTCAAATGTGTGGTCAAATCCACTTGATTTGGAATTACCTCGGAGTATGCCGGCACCAGCAGCACATCGTCAAACGTAATGCCTTCACCAATAATCTTACCCATTCTTATCCTTCCTCACTTTCTTGTACTTTGATAAAAAGATACCAACAGTGTTCCTGTTGGTATCTTGTATCCTGGTTGTGTCCCTAAGTGTATCAAATTAATTTCTGCCTGTCAATACAATTTCACAGCTCTTGGCGCAATTCTCCTCATATCATCCAAAATCGCCTGGTTCGGCTCAAAGAGAACCATCTTCTGCTCCTTGTCATCCTTGACCAGCATTGCATAAACATTGGCATTCTCTTCACCGGAAGAATAATCTACCACTTTGACCTTTCCGTTTCGGTAATAATCCAACTCGTGGGATTTCACAGGCGCTACCATCTCCACATTCTTCATGTCGAAGCTTCCGACACGCTTTCTCTTCTGTTTGGACATGATCTTGTCAATGTCCAGTTCTCCGTTCACATAGAGATACTCATACTCCAGATCAAAACCCGGAAGTTTAAAATAATCCAGAACCAAAAGTCCCACAAACACGATGAGCGCCAACGGCGTAATCAACAGTCCTGCCAAAAAGGCAATCACTGTCAGCGCGATCAGCAATGTTTTCAGAATGGTATCTGTTGCAGTACGTTTTTTCTTGACGAGTAATTCTATATACAGATCGCTCACAAGTTTCTCCTCCTATCAATAAATTTCGTACTTTTCCGGCAATTTGCCTCTTTCGTTATTATAACTCTTTTTCCCTTCTTAGGGAAGCAGATATTTCAAAAATTTTCTGTTTCCAACGTTTTTTGATACTAAAACAGGGACGCCGAAGCGTCCCTATGTTTATTCTCAACCGACTTCTTTTCGATCCGAAGAATTACATCATTCCCATTCCAGCGCCGCCTGCCGGTGCAGGAGCTGCCGGCTCTTTGATATTCGCCACACAGGATTCTGTGGTCAGGAAGGTAGAAGCCACGCTGGTAGCGTTCTGCAATGCGCTTCTGGTAACCTTTGCCGGATCCAGGATACCTGCCTCGATCATGTTTACATATTCCTCTTTGTATGCATCGAAACCAACACCGTCCTCTGCGGTTTTCACCTTATCAATAATTACAGCGCCCTCCAGACCTGCATTCGCTGCGATCTGATGAAGCGGTGCCTCCAAAGCTTTCAAGATTACCTTTGCTCCCGTCTTCTCATCGCCATCCAGGGTGTCTACCAGTTCTTTCACTTTCTTCGTTGCATGGATGTATGCGGAACCGCCTCCGGCTACGATGCCTTCCTCAACGGCTGCTCTCGTTGCATTCAGGGCATCCTCCATACGGAGTTTCGCCTCTTTCATCTCGGTCTCCGTAGCTGCGCCTACACGGATGACAGCAACGCCGCCTGCCAGTTTCGCCAGTCTCTCCTGAAGTTTCTCTTTGTCGAATTCAGAGGTGGTCTCCTCGATTCTTGCTTTGATCTGGGCGATCCTTGCCTGGATGTCTGCTTTCGCACCTGCGCCATCCACGATTACGGTGTTCTCTTTCTGAACTTTTACGGATTTTGCACGTCCCAGCATATCCAGGGTAGCATCCTTCAGCTCAAGACCTACTTCTTCAGAGATCACACGGCCGCCGGTCAGGATTGCGATATCCTCCAGCATTTCTTTTCTTCTGTCGCCATAGCCCGGTGCCTTTACACCTACTACCTGGAAGGTTCCGCGCAGTTTGTTGACGATCAGGGTGGTCAGAGCCTCGCCCTCGATATCCTCAGCGATGATCAGAAGCTTCTTGCCGGACTGAACGAGCTGCTCCAGAAGCGGAAGGATCTCCTGGATGTTAGAAATCTTCTTGTCGGTGATCAGGATGTACGGATCATCCAGAACAGCCTCCATCTTCTCCATATCGGTGGACATGTATGCGGAAATATATCCTCTGTCAAACTGCATACCTTCTACCAGGTCCAGCTCGGTCTTCATGGTCTTGGATTCCTCGATGGTGATGACACCGTCATTGGAAACCTTCTCCATCGCGTCGGCAACCATGTTGCCTACTTCATCGTCGCCTGCGGAGATCGCTGCTACTCTTGCCATCTGATGCTTGCCGGTAACCTTGCTGCTCATTGCTGCGATAGCGTCTACCGCGCACTCCGTTGCCTTCTTCATTCCTTTCCGAAGGATGATGGGGTTAGCGCCTGCCTCCAGGTTCTTCATTCCTTCCTGGATCATTGCCTGAGCCAGTACGGTTGCGGTGGTGGTACCGTCACCGGCAACATCGTTGGTCTTGGTGGCAACTTCTTTTACCAGCTGGGCACCCATGTTCTCGAATGCATCCTCCAGCTCGATCTCCTTTGCGATGGTTACACCATCGTTGGTGATCAGCGGAGTGCCGAACTGTTTGTCCAGAACGACATTCCTTCCTTTCGGTCCCAGAGTTACCTTTACGGTATCTGCCAGTTTATTCACACCTGCTGCCAATGCGGCTCTTGCTTCTGTTCCATATTTAATGTCCTTTGCCATTTCTATGACCTCCTAATTTTTCTGATTCTCTCTCGCTTCTCAGTCTTCTACGATTGCCAGAATATCGCTCTGTTTTACGATAATATATTCTTCATCGTCCAGCTTTACTTCGTTGCCTGAATATTTGGAGTAGATAACCTTATCGCCAGCCTTGACGTTCATGGTTACTTCTTTGCCGTCAACCATTCCGCCCGGTCCTACAGCGATGACTTCTGCCTCCTGGGGCTTCTCCTGAGATTTGCTGGTCAGGATGATGCCTGACTTTGTGGTCTCCTCTGCTTCAAACTGTTTCAATACAACTCTGTCACCCAACGGTACTAACTTCATAATATATTGCCTCCTTATATGAGATCCTGTCTTTCTTTTTTATTAGCACTCACTTTTGTCGAGTGCTAACCGTTGTCCTTATATTAGTTAAATTCAAGAAAATGTGCAAACCTCCTTATTCACGTAGATTTATATATATCCTCATTATATCCATATATTTCTCTTCTTTTCTATCATTTTCTCACTTTTTTGTTT
>DVFT01000141.1 GCA_018713105.1 Candidatus Limivivens merdigallinarum
CCAGTGCATCAGAACGCGAAATCCAGCGTCAGACAGCTTCGACGTGCCCCGGCACGCC
Organism: Candidatus Limivivens merdigallinarum; assembly: GCA_018713105.1. GTDB lineage: Bacteria > Bacillota > Clostridia > Lachnospirales > Lachnospiraceae > Limivivens > Limivivens merdigallinarum. The sequence continues at coordinate 59 of DVFT01000141.1, forward strand.
ATCAGCTGCCTTCCTTGTCTTTCACGTTCTGCTACACAGTCTTTGCTGTAATATTTTCTTGGATTGCTATAGACATCAGGAAGGCATGATGTAGAAGCAGTTTCGAGAAAATAAGGGAGCAACGATTGAGGAGACAGTATGATGCAGGAAATCAGAGACTTTCAGGAAGTCACTATGACAAAGGAGTTTGACCGATATTTATTTCACGAAGGACGTCATTATGAGGTTTACAAGCGGATGGGGGCTCATCCCACGGAGAAGGACGGGAAATCGGGCGTCCTGTTTTCCATCTGGGCACCAAGGGCGAGGGCTGTCTCGGTGATGGGAGATTTCAACGGATGGGACAGGAATGCCAATCCCATGGACTGGCTCGACGAACAAGGGATTTACGAGACCTTCGTGCCGGGAGCGCTGACAGGAGACCTGTACAAATACTGCATACAGGGGGAAGACGGCGAATACTATGAGAAAGCAGATCCCTACGCCAATTTCGCGGAGGTAAGACCAGGGACAGCCTCCAGGGTGACAGAGCTTGGCTCTTATCCCTGGAGGGATGGCGGCTGGGAGGCCAAAAAGCAGCGGAAGGACTGGGAAAAGGAACCGATGTTTATCTTGGAAGTACATCCGGGTTCCTGGAAGCTGAAGGGATATGACCATAGCTTCTATAACTACCGGCAGCTTGCCCAAGCATTGGCAGAGTATGTGCGTGAGATGGGCTACACCCATGTGGAGCTGATGGGAATTCTGGAGCATCCCTTTGACGGCTCCTGGGGATATCAGGTAACCGGGTACTTTGCCCCCACCTCCCGTTACGGGAAACCGGAGGACTTTCAGTATCTGGTGGATTACCTGCACAGGCAGGGCATCGGGGTGATCCTGGACTGGGTGCCGGCGCATTTTCCCAAGGATGCCCATGGGCTGGCAAGGCTGGACGGAAGCCCGGTGTATGAGTATGAGGATCCCAGGAAAGGGGAGCATCCGGATTGGGGCACCTATGTGTTTGACTATGGGAAAAAGGAAGTGAGAAATTTTCTGATCGCCAGCGCCGTGTATTGGCTGAAGGAATATCATGTGGATGGGCTCCGGGTGGACGCGGTGTCCTCCATGCTGTACCTGGATTACGGGCGGGCGGATGGACAGTGGGTACCCAACCGGAATGGAGGAAAGGAGAACCTGGAAGCGGTATCCTTCCTGCAGGAGATGAACCAGGTGGTGAAGCAGAGGGTACCGGGCGCCTATGTGATCGCAGAGGAGTCCACTGCCTGGCAAAAGGTGACGGGCAGCGTGGAGGAAGGCGGCTTGGGCTTTACCTTCAAATGGAACATGGGATGGATGAACGATGTCCTGTTTTACCTGGGGAAGGATCCTATTTACCGGAAATATCACCACCACAATCTGACCTTTGGCATGACCTATGCCTACTCGGAGCGTTTTATCCTGGTGCTGTCCCACGACGAGGTGGTTCATGGAAAGGGCAGCATGCTGATGAAGATGCCGGGAACCATGGAGGAGAAGTTCCAGGACCTTCGGGCAGCCTATGGATTCTTTCTGGGGCATCCTGGGAAAAAGCTCTTGTTTATGGGGCAGGAATTTGCCCAGATAAAGGAATGGGATGAGAAAAAAGAGCTGGACTGGGAGCTCCTTGAGGAACGGAATCATCGCGGAATGCAGGAATATGTGAAGGATCTGCTTATGGTCTACCGGGAGAACCCCTGTCTCTATGAAACGGATCAGGAGCAAGACGGTTTTCGGTGGATCGAGCCGGATGACGAGGAAAACAGCGTCTATGTCTTTGCGAGAAGGAGCAGGGATGGGAAAAACAATCTGCTCTTTGTGGTGAATTTTACACCGGTGGAGCGCAAAGCGTACCAGGTGGGAGCGTTGGAGAAAAAGCCTCATCGCTTGATCCTTTCCAGTGATTGGGAAAAATATGGGGGAAAGACAAGGGAACAGAAGGAGGAATTTCTGCCGGCGGAAACAGAAGTCCGTCGATTTGCGTACTCCTTTTCGTTTGACCTTGCGGGATTTGGTATGGCGATATTTACATTCTGAAGGAGGGGATGGAGATGGCGAAGGAAGCGGCAGCCATAGAATTGATTTTTGACCTGGTAAGGGGCAGGACGGACGGGATCAGCAAGGTGGACTATGCGCCTCAGAAACCGCTCTTCCCCGACGGACCGGCAGGAAAGGCGCTGCCAAGGACCAGCCCGGAGTCGGAGGGGATCGCCTCAGCCCGGATCGAAGGGCTCCTTCGGGCGCTGAAGGAGTCCAAGACGCTGCATATGCATGCGGTCATGATCCTGAAAAATGGAAACGTGATCGGAGAAGCATCCTTTTATCCTTATCAAAAGGAATTGTGGCATATGACGTATTCCATGGCAAAGAGCGTGGTATCCATGGCAGTCGGCTTTTTGGTCAGCGAGGGAAAGCTTTCCCTGGATACCCATATCGTGGATATTTTCAAGAAAAAACTGGGACTTTTGGGGATGATACGGCAGAAAGACCTGACGGTGGAACATCTCCTGACCATGACCAGCGGCGTAGCTTTCAATGAAATGGGATCGGTGTCCGGAAATGACTGGCTGAAAGGATTCCTGGAAGCCCCGGTTCATCACGGGGCAGGGGAAAGCTTCGAGTACAACAGTATGAATACCTATGTGCTCTCCGCTATCGTCACAGAAGTAACGGGAGAAACGCTTTTGGACTACTTAACCCCCAGGCTGTTTGAGCCGCTTGGAATCACGAAGGTGTTCTGGGAGAGCTGCCCCAAGGGAATCAACAAAGGCGGCTGGGGGCTGTTTTTGACCATCGAGGATATGGCGAAATTAGGGCAGCTGTATCTGGATCACGGCAGATGGGAGGGCAGGCAGGTAATCCCGGAAGGATGGGTGGAAGCCTCCACCACGTCAAAAGTGGTTCCCCCTGAGGAGACTGGATTTTCCGGATACGGCTACCAGATCTGGATGTGCGGCAGACCCGGCAGCTTTGCGTTCAATGGTATGATGGGACAGAATGTATTTGTCTACCCGGATGTGGACATGGTTCTGGTGACCACAGCAGGAAATGAGGAGTTTTTCAACAGCAACGCCCTTCAGGAGGTCATGGAGACCTACCTTCCCAAGGAAGGGGAGGGCACAGAACGCCTCCCTGAGGACAGGAATGCCTATGAACGCCTGAAACGTCTTCAGGAGAGCCTCTCAAAGGCTGACAAACCCTCTTCTGCCCTCATCCGCGGCGGGGGATGGAAACGTAGGAAATTAAGAGCAGAAGAATGGCAAAAGCAGGCGCAGAGACTTGACGGAAAACGATATGTCCTGGATGCCGTATATGCAGGGCTGTTCCCGCTGATGGGGCAGGTCTTTCACAACAATTATACCCAGGGAATCCGGGAACTTGGATTTGGTGCAGAGCAGGGGGAGTTCCTCCTGGAGATCTTGGAAGGAGAGACGCTGCATCGGCTTCCCATAGGCTTTGGGGATGCGAGATACACGAGCCTGGATTTTCATGGGGAACCCTATGCGGCAGCAGTATCCGGCAGATTTGCAAGGGATGAGGACGGACAGCTGGTTCTGGCGGTGACGGTTTTCTATCTGGAAGATGCCATGAAGCGGCTTATCAAAATCCGTTTCCAGGAAGAAAGGATCCTCGTTTCCTTTGACGAGGTGCCAGGAAAGAGGATTATCCTGGACGGGCTTGCCTCCCTGACGGATTCTGTGATGGAACGTCCGCTGTTTCGCAGGCTTCGGGAAAAGGGAAATGTGGATCTCGTGAAGGTTTTGATGGAACGGACGATTGAGCCGGTGATCGAAGGAAGGGAGAAGACGGGGGATGCTGAACAAAAATTTTCATAATTCATTTGTCCTTTTCCATGGAATCGTATATAATAATACGGAGTATGCCCGTTTGGGGCTTGTGATGGAGGGATAAAAATATGATATTAAATTTTATCAGGGGATTCTGTATGGCGCTGGCAGACAGTGTTCCCGGTGTTTCCGGAGGGACGATCGCCTTCCTTTTGGGATTTTATGACAAATTCATTGATTCGCTGGAACAGATTATGGGGAAGGATAAGGAGAAACGAAAAGAAGCGATCCTGTTCCTGCTGAAAATTGCCGGCGGCTGGATCATCGGAATGGGAGGATCCGTGCTGGTGCTCGCCAGCTTGTTTGAGAGGAATATATACCAGATCAGTTCCTTGTTCTTAGGTTTAATCCTGTTTTCTATTCCATTGATCATCGTGGAAGAGAAAAAGGTGCTGAAAGGGCATTATCAAAATCTGGTCTTCCTGGTGATCGGTGTGGCGTTGGTTGTAATTTTGAGCTGCATCAATCCGGTTTCCGGACAGGGGATCAGCGTGGATGTGGGCAGCCTGAATCCGGGGCTTTGCCTCTATGTGTTTGTAGCGGGCGCGGTCGCGATCTGCGCCATGGTGCTTCCGGGAATTTCAGGATCCACCTTGCTTTTGATCTTCGGCCTTTACATACCGATCATCACCTCATTGAAGGAACTGATGCATCTGCATTTTGAGTATCTGCCGGTTTTGGTGATCTTTGGGCTGGGAGTCCTTACGGGAATCGCTCTGGTGATCAAGGCAATCAAGGTCAGCCTGAAGAAATACCGGTCCCAGATGATCTATTTGATCATCGGTATGATGATCGGATCTCTGTACGCCATTGTCGTGGGACCAACGACGCTGTCCGTACCGCAGGAGCAGCTCACTCTGTCCACGTTCCATATCATTTTCTTCCTCATCGGAGCGGTTCTGGTTCTTGGGCTCCAGAAGCTGAAGATGGTAGGGGAGAAGGAATAAAACATTGCAGCAAAAGGCTTTTCCATGGAAATTATGCGAGAAATGGGAAAGCCTTCTTTTAACCACAGGTTAATTTTTTGTAAAAAAAGTTGCCTGTTCTTCACTTGTGGCGATGGATGAAACATTGTAAACTATTAATAATAGAATAAGAAGGGGGAGGTACATGCGATGAAACTTGGAGAAAAAATTCGGTTTTATAGAAAGCAGCAGGGCCTAACTCAAGAACAGGTAGCCGAAAAACTCGGTGTATCCACTCCTGCAGTGAACAAATGGGAGAATGATAATTCTTATCCAGACATTACGATGCTGTCGCCATTGGCAAGACTGCTGAACACGGACGTAAATACTCTGCTGAGTTTCCGCGAAAATCTGACGATGCATGAGATTGAGAAGATTGTGGAGAGCATAGCAGACATCTTTCGGAGGGAAGGCTTTGAGAGCGGTTTTGAGAACGGAGAAACTCATCTGAAGGAATATCCAAATGACAGCCAGCTGGCGCTCCATATGGGAGAACTTTACGCGAGACATCTGGAGATGGCGCCCACAGATTCCAGGGTTCAATATGAGAAACGGATCCTGAGGTTGATGGAACAAGCGGGGGAAAGCGAAGAACAGAAAACAGCGGAAGCGGCGCTTTCCTGGCAGATGCATTACTATGCCGGACAGGGAGAATTTGAAAAGGCGGAAGAGGTACTCAGCCAGGTTCCCGATGCGGGTGTGGATAAGGTAGAACTGCAGATCAGTTTAGAACGGAAAAAGGGTGATTATAAGACAGCAAAGCTATACTGCAGGGACCTCCTGAACCAAAAGTCAACAGCCATTCTGAACATTCTGGGCGAGTACGAAACGATCCTTAAGGAGACCGGGGAGGATAAGGAAGCGGCGAACATTGCCGAGATTGGCAGTGCAGCAGCTGTTTTGTTCAAGAATTTTCGTATGGGGGAAGAGAGCAAAAAATAATTTTGACAGCCTCATTTCAATTGGATAAATAAATAAGACGGACTGTCCCGCCGCATAGGTTTCTTGTGCGGCGGGACAGTTCGTCTTTTCTTATATTTTTTCCTAGATTCTTTCGGAGATGGATGCTATACTATTCTATAGTTTCAGGGCACAAGGAGGGGAGACTATGACAAAGAAAACATGGAAATTCAGACCAAGCGTCTATGCGATTTTTGTTTTGGTGGTATTGCTGTTGGGAATTTTCCGTATTTTCGCAGGACAGGGGAACCCTTTATTTGAAAAAGGAGTCAGTACTACCCTGTATTTGAATTGTTATGTGGGGGAGATTCCTGATTTTTATAATATGGAATTTTTCCAGGAGGAGAGGCAGATCGACGAGAATAAGCTTTCCTTCGATGAGTCGGAATGTGATTTTAATACAGTGGGAACCTACCAGGTCCCGGTGCTCTATGACGGACAGACGACCAGCTACCAGATCCAGGTGCAGGTAAAAGACCGGGAAATAGAGAGGGAGAGCGTGCCCTCAAATGGGGAAGTATGGGCTGATTAGTGCAGAAGGAGAACATAGGATGGCAGTGATTTTGGCATATGAGCTTACCAGGGAAAAGGCAGAGCTGCTAAAGCAGCTGGGGCAAAAGACAAAGGCAGAGATCAAGTTGGTTCCGGTCTCAAGCTATGGAGAGACGCTGGGATATCTGGCAGGGATATCCGGATTTCGCAGAAACGGAAAAGGCGGAGCGGCTTTCGGGCAGGAAATGCTGGTTTTTTCCGGCATGGACGAAGACTCGCTGGATCAATTCCTGGAGGAATGGAAACAGGGAGGGCTGCCGGCGCCGGGGCTGAAGGCGGTTATCACGCCCCATAATATTTTCTGGAATTCCACGCAGCTTTTTGAAGAGCTTAAGAAGGAGCATGCTGCCATGAACAGGCAGCAGCCGAGATGAAACATCCATCGAAGGGCGCTTCTCAGGGGGCTGCATGAAAGAAGATCAGGCTGAAATAGGTGACACAGTCTGAGCCGCAGTCATAGGAGATCCCTAAGGTATTGGCGGTCTTCATGATCAGGATGCCGTGGCTTTCGATGGTGGAAAGCCGTTCGTCCGGGTGGCGGCAGGGTTCGTCCGGGTAGGTGCATTTGTCACAGAGCATACAGCCGGTGGAGAGCGCCAGGACATCGCCGAACATTGCGCGGAATTCTTCCCGGAGCTTCAGGGTGATATTCTCGTGATCGCGCCGCGCCTTCAGACAGGCGTCAAAATTCAGAATATCCGGGACCTCCGCTACCGTAGTAAAGAGGAAGACATGTTGATACCGGCTGCACTCGTCCATGCAGTCTGAGATTGGGGCGATCGCCGGAGGACATGCCCAGGAGTGACCGTAATGCTCACATTCATGTTCGCAGATATACCGGACCTTGTCGGAAAAGATGAGGTCCTTTTGCGTTAAGAAATAATATTCACAGATAGGATAATTAGGGAGCAGGGCTTCAATCTGCTCTTGATAGTTGTCTGACATGGGGAACCTCCAAGCTTCAGTATTTTCCTAAAGGATAGGACAGAACGTAGGGATTGTCAAGAGGGGGACGGGTGAACGCCGCCGAGCGCTGAGTGCTGCCGGATAGGCTGGCGCTTCGGCAGGGAGTTTCTAGGAGGGGGAGGTTTCCTGCGGAGCAGGCAGTCGCAAACTCGCCTCGCTTGCCTTATGGGGCAAGCAAGGCTTTAGACAGTTGCTCCTTTGGAATTTGGCTTGGAAGCCAAATTCCACTGCCCCTCCGGCAACCTCCCCCCTCCAAGAAACTCCGCTGCTCGCTTAACGCCTATCCGGCAGCACTCAGCGCGCGGCGGCTGCCACTACGTTAGTGGCGGAGCGGTGGCGGAAGCGGGATGGGGGTGGAAGTTGGGACGGTACTACTTTCCAACAAAAAAACTGATAGCGCAATCGCGGGAATGAAAAGATGGAGGCAGGGATGAAGAAAGAGGGAAAAGGGAAAAAACGGATCTTGGGATCTGGGGTGAGGGTTTTGGTTTGTGGGGTGATTGGATGGGGAATAGGATTTTTGGGGGCGATGGGGCTTGAGCGAGGTGGGGTTCGGCTTTCTGTGGGTGCTATCATTGGGATTTTGGTTTTGATGGCGGCGGCGTATTATCTGCAGCTGATACTCCATGAAGGTGGGCATTTGATTTTTGGGGCGGCGACGGGGTATCGGTTTTCGTCGTTTCGGATTGGGAGCCTGATGTTGATGAAAACGGAAGGAAAATATAAGATAAAGAGGATGTCTGTGGCGGGAACCGGGGGACAATGCCTGATGCTTCCGCCCGAGTACCGGGAGGATTTTCCAGTGGTGCTGTATAATCTGGGCGGAAGTTTATGGAATCTTTTGACAGGGGGTGTGTGCCTGGCGGCGTTCTTTGGGATTTCCGTGGTATGGCTGAAGATTTTTTTCCTGTGGATGGGTGTGTTTGGGATTTTAGTCGGGCTTTTGAATGGGATTCCCATGAGGCTCGGCGGTATAGACAATGATGGGAAAAACATTCAGAGCGCTTTGAAAAATAAGGAGAGGAGAAGGGCGTTTTGGCTTCAGCTCCAGGTGAGTGGGAAGCAGGCGGAAAATGTCAGGCTGAAGGATTTGCCGGATGAATGGTTTGTTTTTTCAGAAGAAGAGACGGGGGATTCCCTTTCCGACGGAGTGATGGTCTTGGCGATGGGCAGGTTGATAGATGCGCATCGGTTTGAGGAGGCAGAGATGCTGGGAGAGCGGATTTTGGAGAAGAAAGAATCGCTTTTGAGCATTTATCGGTATTCTGTGGAGGGAGAAATGCTGTTTTTGGAGCTGATCGGCAGGCGGCGGAAAGAAATGGTGGACAAGTGCAACTCGCCGGAGTATCAGAAATGGCAGAAGGCGATGAAGAATTTCCCGAGTGTGCTGCGGCAGCAGTATGCCTATGCGCTCTTGTATGAAGAAGATAGGGAAAAGGCAGGAAAGATCAGGGAAAAGTTTGAAAAGGCGGCTAAGACGTATCCCTATGAAGGGGATTTGGAATTGGAGAGAGAATTGATGGAGATCGTGGATGCGCATCAGTCTTTGTAAATGGGATTGACGCAGCAGTTTGCAGAAAGAGCATGAATGATGCCGGAAAGGAGCGGGAAGATATGATAAAAAATATAGTGTTTGATTTTGGAGATGTGATTGCAAAGTTTTGTCCGGAGCAGATTGCCGGGGCTTTTGTGGGGGGAGAGGACCGAAAGCTTGTGACGGATGTCGTGTTCCGGGAGGAATGGAGAGAGCTGGACGAGGGCACGAAGGATTATGGGGAATACATTGCGGAGACGAAGGAGATGCTGCCGGAGAGGCTTGGGGAAACATTGGACCGGCTGTTCCGGGATTGGTATCGGGAGCTGCCTTATGTGGACGGGGTATGTGAGATGGTGCAAAGCCTGAAAGGGAAAGGATACCGGCTTTACATTCTGTCCAATGCTTCTGCATATTTTGCTCAGAAGAGCAGCTATTTTGAGCTTACCAGGGAATTTGACGGGATCGTCTTTTCAGGCGTGATAAAAATGGCAAAGCCTGAGGATGGGATTTATAGATATTTGTTTGAAACGTTTGGATTGAAGCCGGAGGAATGCCTGTTTATCGACGACAGGGAAGACAATATTGAGGCGGGAAAACGGAATGGAATGAATGGAGTCGTGTTTCAAGGAGATTGGGGAGCGGTATGGGATGTGTTGGGCGCACATAACGAAATCAAAAACTCTTGACAGAAAGAAGCCCCGTCTGTTATAGTGGAAAAAACGAAAAGAAACAGGAGGAAAAGGATGATTATTTATTCTTGCAGATAAGAAGACAACTTCAGGAGGCATGAAAGAAGCCAGTTTTCATAGGGTCTTTTTGTCATGCCGGTGCAGGAATTTGAATTCATCCATTTTCATCCATAGAGATAATGAGCCGGGGAGCCAGGCCAAGGATCAAAGCCGGCTTGAGGCAGAGCATAGAGGAGAAATCTTTTGGGATGCAGGAAAATTCCTGCATCCTTTTTCAATTTCCAGCCAGCTTCGGAGAAAACGGCGGTATGGCGCCGTGTTGGCTGTGAGAGCAGATACGGGAGGTTTTTGCGATGTCTCAGATTAAAGTAAGCCATGTAACCTTTTCTTATGAGGGAAGTTTTGATGAGATTTTTACGGATGTGTCTTTTGTGTTGGATACGGACTGGAAGCTTGGTTTTATCGGGAGGAACGGGAAGGGGAAGACCACCTTCTTAAGGCTCCTTTTGGGAGAACTCCCCTATCAGGGAACGATTCTTTCCTCGGAAGAGTTCGAATATTTCCCGTTTCCGGTGGAGGATCCGGGGAAAAATACGCTGGAGCTTCTGTATCAGTGGAATCCCTGGCTGGAATACTGGGAGCTGGTACGGGAGATGAATCTTCTGGAGGTGAAAGAGGAGGTGCTTGAGCGGGCATTTTCGACCTTGAGCAACGGGGAGCAGACGAAGGTGATGCTGGCGGCATTGTTTCTGAAGCCTCATGGGTTTCTGCTGATCGACGAACCCACGAACCATCTGGACTATCATGCGAGAGAGATCATCAGCCGCTACTTAAGCAGGAAGAAGGGCTTCCTTCTGGTGTCCCATGACCGGAGTTTTCTGGACGGCTGCGTGGACCATGTGCTGGTGCTGAACCGGAGCAGCATCGGGGTGTTCCAGGGGAATTTTTCCAGCTGGTGGGAGAATAAGGAGCGCCAGGACAGCGAGGAGCTCTCAAGGCAGGCGAAGCTGAAGCGGGAGATCGGTAGGCTGAAGGAGGCGGCGAGACAGACGGAGAACTGGGCAAATGATGTGGAGAAAAGCAAGAAGGGAAAGGGCGCGTGCGGGCTGAAACCTGACCGGGGGTATGTAGGGCATAAGGCAGCCAAGATGATGAAGCGCTCCAAGGTGACGGAGAGACGGATGAATCTGGCAGTGGAGGAGAAGGGGAAGCTTCTGAAGGATCTGGAGGAAACCGAGAGCCTGAAGCTGTTTCCCGAACAATACCACAAGGAGGTACTGCTTCGCATGAAGGAGGCGGTATTTTCCTATGGAGGAAAACGGGTGGAGATGGAGCCGGTGAGCTTTACGCTCACACAGGGCAGCAGGCTTGCCCTGCTGGGCAAAAACGGAAGCGGAAAATCCACGGTGATCCGTGCCATCCTGAAAGCTGCCGGAATGGATTGGAAAGCCCTGCCAGGCAGGGACGGGAAGGAAGAACTTGTGGTGGAAAAAGGCGAGGTGGAGGCAGGAAGCGGGCTTAAGATTTCCTATGTGCCTCAGGATACGTCGTTTTTGAAGGGGAGCCTTAGGGACTTTGCCGAACGGGAAGGCGTGGATTTGACCGTTTTGATGACTCTTCTTTCCAAGCTGGATTTCTCCCAGGAGCAGATGCTGAAAGATATGGCGGAATTCAGCGCAGGGCAGAAGAAAAAGGTCTATCTGGCCAAAAGCCTTGCCACGAAGGCCCATCTCTATCTCTGGGATGAACCGCTGAACTATGTGGATATTTTTTCCAGGATGCAGCTGGAACGGCTGATTCGGGAACATCCCTTTACGTTTGTGTTTGTGGAACACGACCATGCGTTTGTGGAGGAGATTGCCACGGAAGTGGTGGAGCTTTGAACAGAGGAACTTTGTGGAGGAATGAGGGGTTGGCGGTTGTAATTTTTCCCCAACGTGGTAAGATAGAGAAAGATTACCAAAGAAAGGTTCTGAGTTTGTGGAAGAGAAAAATGATTTCAGCAAGGGAAGTGTGGCAAAAAATATTTTGAATCTGGCAGTGCCCATGACCTTTGCGCAGCTGGTCAATGTGCTGTACAGCGTGGTGGACAGAGTCTATATCGGTCATATCCCCCATACCTCCTCGGAGGCGCTCACCGGAATCGGTCTGTCGCTTCCCATCATTACAATCATCACGGCATTTGCCAACCTGTTCGGCATGGGAGGAGCGCCTCTTTGTTCCATCGCCAGGGGCGCGGGAAATACAAAGAAGGCGGAGAAGATCATGGGAAATTCCTTCGTCATGCTGATCCTGTCAGGGGTGATCCTTCTGGCAGCGTGCATGGCGTTCAAGACGCCTATGCTCTACCTCTTTGGAGCCAGCGAAGAGACCTACCCCTATGCCAATGAGTATCTGACAATTTACCTTTGCGGAACGCTGTTTGTGATGGTGAGCTTAGGGATGAACAACTTTATCAATGCCCAGGGGTTTGGGAAGATAGGAATGTTCACTGTGCTGATCGGGGCAGTCTTGAATCTGCTCCTGGATCCGGTGTTTATCTTCCTCTTTGGGATGGGCGTTCAGGGAGCGGCTTTGGCGACGATCCTTTCCCAGCTGGTTTCCGCAGTGTTCGTCCTCAAGTTCCTTACCGGGAAACGGGCGCTCTTCCGGCTGAACAGGGCTTCCATGAAGCTGGATCTGGCTCAGGTGCGTGAGATCACGGGGCTTGGAATGTCGGGCTTTATCATGGCGATCACCAACGGTTCTGTGCAGATCATGTGCAATGCCACGCTGGCACGCTATGGAGGCGATTTGTATGTGGGGATCATGACGGTGATCAATTCGGTGCGAGAGATCCTGAATATGCCGATCACGGGGCTGACCAACGGGGCACAGCCGGTCATCGGTTTTAACTACGGAGCCAGGGAGTATGGCAGGGTCAAAAAGGCAATCCGGTTTACCACCTATGCGGGAATCACGGTTACCTGTGTGGCATGGTTTTTCCTGTTCTTTTTCCCGGAATTTTTCCTGAGGCTGTTTACCAATGAAGAGGAATTGGTAGTCCATGGAATCCTGTCCATGAAAATCTATTTCTTTGGGATTTTCATGATGGCGCTGCAGTTTGCGGGGCAAAGTACCTTTGTGGCTTTGGGAAAATCCAGGCAGGCGATCTTTTTCTCCCTGTTCCGCAAGGCGATTATCGTGATTCCGCTGACGCTGCTTCTGCCTATGGCAGGGGGGCTTGGCGTCAACGGAGTATTCCTGGCTGAGCCTATCTCGAACTTCCTTGGCGGAGCCGCATGTTTTGCCACAATGATGGTGACGGTCTACCGAAAGCTTGGAAAGGAGAATGTATGACCAAAGAAGAATTATTGAAAACATATTTCGGATATGATTCCTTCCGGGAGGGGCAGGAGCTTCTGATCAACAGCATCCTGGAAGGAAAGGATGTCCTAGGCATCATGCCTACCGGGGCTGGAAAATCCATCTGTTATCAGATACCAGCCCTGATGCTTCCGGGCATCACGCTCGTCATTTCACCTCTCATCTCTCTAATGAAGGATCAGGTCGCAGGTCTTAACCAGGCGGGGATCCATGCCGCATTCTTAAACAGTTCCCTCACCTATGGACAATATCGAAAGGCGCTCCAATATGCCAGGGAAGGGCGTTATCCCATCATCTATGTGGCGCCGGAACGCCTGATGACAGAGGAATTCCAGGATTTTGCAAGCCATGCCGAGATTTCCATGGTGGCAGTGGATGAAGCACACTGTGTTTCCCAGTGGGGGCAGGATTTCCGCCCCAGTTATCTGAAGATCGTGGAGTTTATCAATGCCCTGCCAAAGCGTCCCAGGGTTTCGGCATTTACAGCTACCGCTACCAAGGAGGTGAAGGAGGATATCATCGATATCCTGATGCTTCGGGATCCGGTGGTCCTGACGACCGGGTTTGACCGCAAAAATCTATATTTCGGCGTGGAGACTCCCAAAAACAAATACGAAGCGGTCCAAAATTATCTGGGGCAGCATCAGGCGGAGAGCGGCATTATCTACTGCCTGACCAGGAAAACCGTGGAGGAGGTGGCGGAGAAGCTGATCAAGGATGGATTTTCCGTGACCAGATACCACGCAGGCTTAAGCGACCAGGAGAGAAAGAAAAACCAGGAGGATTTCATCTACGATCAATGCCGGATCATGGTGGCGACCAATGCCTTCGGTATGGGAATTGACAAATCCAACGTGCGTTTTGTCCTCCACTATAATATGCCGAAAAACATGGAGAGCTATTACCAGGAGGCAGGAAGGGCAGGACGTGACGGGGAGAGGGCGGAATGCATCCTTTTTTACGGAGGGCAGGATGTGGTCACCAACCAGCGTTTCCTGGAGAGAAATCAGAACCCGGAGCTGGATGCCCTCACCCTTTCCCTGGTGCGGGAGCGGGATCAGGAGCGTTTAAGAAAAATGACCTACTATTGCTTCACCAAGGAGTGCCTGAGGGATTATATGCTCCGGTATTTTGGGGAGTATGGGGACAACTACTGCGGAAACTGTTCCAACTGCCTTCGTACTTTTGAGACTGTAGATGTGACGGAGATTGCCAAGGCGATGCTTCAGTGTGTGGCGGAGAGCCGCCAGAGGTACGGGATCAACGTCATCATCGACACCCTCCACGGAGCCAACACGGCAAAGATCCGCCAGTACCGGATGGATGAGAATTCCTGCTATGGAAGCCTTTCCAAGGTATCTGCCCACAGGATCCGCCAGGTGCTGAACCACCTGCTGGTGGAAGGGTTTCTTTCTTTGAGTGATGATGAATACTTCATCGTGCGCTTTACCAAGAAATCAGCGGAGCTCCTGCATAATGGCGGTCAGGTTCTGATGAAGCTTGCCAAAGAGGAGGAGCAGCCCCAAAAGCAGGCAAAGGGAGGGGCATCCAAGAAGAAAACGGCTGGAATTTCCATGGATGAAAAGGACGAGACGCTTTTTGAGACGCTCAGAAAGCTCCGCATGGAGATCGCCAGGGAAGCGAAAGTGCCGCCCTACATCGTTTTTTCGGATAAAAGCCTGGTACATATGTGTATCCTGAAACCGCAGAACAAAGAGGAAATGCTGCAGGTGTCCGGGGTGGGTGAGTATAAGTATGAGAAGTATGGGGAAAGATTCTTGGAAATTTTGAAAAATTGTGGAAAATCGGAGGAAAAATCATGAGTCCGGAGGAAAAGCTTGACGCTTATGAGAAGATGCACGATATGGTGCGGAAAGAATATGAAGAGATTTCGGAGAAGATGGATAAACTGAAGGCGGAGGGCAGAGTAAAATCTGCCACCTACCGCCAGCTGATGGGAAGAAAGATGACTTATTCTACGATCCTGGAGCTTTATAAAGTGTATGGGTTAGTACGCTGACAGGGCAGTGCTTTGGACGGAACGGGAGGAGCTTTTAGGGGAGCGCGGGATTGATCCGAGGAGGAGCGGCGGGCGGCTCCCGTCCGGGATCACAGTGCGTTGGATAGTGATTGTGAATTTGCACAAAATAAAAGGATTTTATACCCTGAAAAAAAGGTTTTATGGTAGAATGGATGCAGAGCGGGGACTACCCGCATCAACGGGAAATGATTCGTTGGGAAAGGAAAATTATGAAGTTTTTATTTGCATCAGATTCGTTCAAGGGAACCCTCTCTTCCGGGGATACAGCGAGGCTTCTAAGAACGGCGGCGGGAGAAATTTTTCCCGGCTGCATCTGTGATTCAGTGGAGGTTGCAGATGGCGGAGAAGGGACCACGGACGCGGTTCTTCAGGCAGTGGGAGGACAACGGATTACCTTAAAGGTCAAGGGACCTCTCTGGAAGACGGCGGAGGCATTTTATGGAAAGCTGGATGATGACAGGGCGGTGATGGAGATGGCGCAGGCATCGGGGCTTCCGATGCTGACAGAGCAGGAGAGGGGCCCCAGGGAAGCCACCAGTTTCGGAACGGGGGAGATGATTCTCGACGCATTGAACCGAGGATTCCGGGATATCTCCATTGCCATCGGAGGTTCCGCCACCAATGACGGAGGCATTGGCTGCATGAGGGCTTTGGGAGTCAGGTTTCTGGACGATGAGGGCAGGGAGCTTTCCGGCTGCGGAAAGGACCTGATTCGGATTCGGAAGATCGACGTCTCACGGCTGGATGAAAGGGTGAAGGAAACTCGTTTTACAGTGATGTGCGATGTGACAAATCCATTGTGCGGACCGGATGGCGCCACCTACACCTTTGGGAAACAAAAAGGAGGCACCCGGGAGGTCCTTGAGGAGCTGGAAGAGGGCATGGAGAATTACCGGGAGCTGATCCTACAGCAGTTCGGTGTGGATCTGAATACGGTAAAAGGAGCCGGGGCAGCAGGAGGCTTGGGAGGAGCGTTGATGGTCTTCCTGAACGGCAGGCTGAAATCCGGCATTGAGACGGTCTTGGACCTGATCGATTTTGACCGGAGATTGGAGGGGATTTCCCTGGTAGTGACCGGAGAAGGACGGACAGACTGGCAGTCTGCGTTTGGCAAAGTGATGCAGGGCGTGGGCACCAGATGCAGAGCCCATGGAATCCCGGCAGTGGCTGTGGTGGGAAGCATGGGACGCGGCGCGGAAAAGATTTTCGAACATGGAATCGACTCCATGATCACCACAGTGAACGGGATCATGCCATTGGAACGGGCATTGGATGACGCAGAAGTACTGTACCTGGACGCAGCCAGGAGGCTGTTTCGGATGGTGAAGGTAGGTTATGGGATGAAAGGCGAAGCCTGAAACTTTTTGGGGAAGATTTTCCAGGGAGAGTGGATGGGGGAGTTGGAGAAGCGGCGGTAGGTGGAAGAAGAACGCCGATGGAGAGAAGTTGGTAGAGAAAAGCCAGAGAAAACAACCTGCAGAAAAACGCAGAATTCAGGAGGACGGAGGAATGAAAGCGAGATGTATCATGAGTGTGGGGCAGGAGTACCCACGCAAAGAGACGGCGGTCCTGGAATTTATACCGGATCCGGGAGAAGAAAATGAAGTGGTGAATCTGTATCCGAAGGAAGAAGACCAGGTTCTGGAAAGCTTTGGAGGAGCTGTCACAGATTCGGCGGGATATATCTTCAGCCTGTTAAACGAGGAGCAGAAGGAGCGGGTACTGGATCTGTATTTTTCCGAAAAAGAAATGAGTTATGAGCGGGTGAGGATTCCCATGGACAGCTGTGATTTTTCCACCCATCTCTATTCAGCGGTGGAAGATGAGAGAGATGAAAACCTGGATACGTTTTCCTTCCAGGATACAGAGAGGTATATTCTCCCATTTCTGGATGCTGCGGAGCGAAAGGCGGGGAAAAAGCTGAAGATCATGTTGTCGGCATGGTCTCCGCCTGCTTTTATGAAGACAAACAGCAGCCGGACCCATGGCGGGCGCTTAAGACCAGAGTATCGCAAGAGATGGGCACAGTATCTGTGCCGCTACATAGAGGAGTTCCAGAAGAGAGGATATACCGTGGAGCGGATTTCCATCCAGAATGAACCAAAGGCGGTACAGACTTGGGATTCCTGCCTATACACCGCAAAGGAAGAGCGGGAATTTTTGAAGAATTTTTTGTATCCGGCATTAAAGGAGCATGGGCTTTCCCATGTGGAGGTATTTATCTGGGATCACAATAAAGAACGGCTGTACGAAAGAGCCGTGGAGACCATAGATGCGGAAACGGAAGAGATGGTGGCTGGGGCAGCCTTCCATTGGTACAGCGGCGACCATTTTGAGGCGCTTGACTTGTTTCGGAAGCGCTTCCCGGGAAAGAAGCTGATTTTGTCAGAAAGCTGCCTGGAATTCTGCAAATACGACAAGGCAATGGAGGATGCGAATGCGGCAAGGCTGGGACACGATATGATTGGGAATCTGAATCATGGAATGCAGGCATTTTATGACTGGAATCTGCTGCTGGATTCCAAGGGAGGACCAAACCACGTGGGGAACTACTGCGACGCCCCCTTCCTGTTCGATGTGGAAAAGGGAAAGCTGAAAGAACGGAGAATCCTCAGGTATTATTGGCACTTTGCCCATTTTATCAAGCCAGGGGCAGTTCGGATCGCCCATACCCGGTATACCGAGGAACTGGATGTGACCGCCTGGAAAAACCCGGATCAGACGATTGTCTGTATCATGATGAACCGCTTTGACCATGAAAAAAACTGTAATCTCAGAGTGGAAGGTCAAATCGCAAAAATTAAGATTCCGGCGCATTCTATTGCAAGTATTGTGATGGAAGATGTTTCGGAAATACAGAAATAGAAGGCGGGAATGATAAGCGCCCTGTGGGTGCAGATACCCCGCAGCTTGCTGCGCTGCAAATCGGATGCCTCGCAGTTTGCTGCGGGGTTTTTGACGCAAAAGAGGACAGTCGGGGATGAATGGCGCTTTCCTCTTTGAAAGGTGATAGATGTTTCATGCATAGAGTGATGAGAAAATGTGTTTCAGGAAGGGAATAGGTGATATCTGACTATAGAAATGTGGTCAGTATCCTTCAAAATGGAAGGGAGTTTTTCATGAAGAGGAGAAGATAGGAAGTTCTGCTGTTGAGATCAAGGTAAGGTTATCTCAGGGAATAGGGGGACGGGGAAGGAGTCAGACGGTCTACGATTGAAACTGGAAAAAGTTCATTTCAGGGGGTATAGGAGACAGAATGACTACGATTGGAACCGAGAAAAGCCTATATTCGGGGGTAGAGGAAGCAGAAGTCCTACGATTGAAACTTGGAAAAGTCTATTTCAGGGGGTATAGAAAGCAGAGATACTACGATTGAAACCGGAAAAAGTTCCTTTTCGGGGGTAGAGGAGGCAGACGGTCTACGATTGAAATCAGGAAAAGTTCATCTCAGGGGGTATAGAAAGCAGAGATACTACGATTGAAATCGAGAAAATCCGATCTCCGACGATACATTTACA
>DVFT01000142.1 GCA_018713105.1 Candidatus Limivivens merdigallinarum
CGATATCAGTGTTATCTGTGATAAATCAAAGCTGGATGATCGTGGATGCAACGGCGCTCCTGATTGGATTATAGAAATTGTTTCTCCGAGCAGTAAAAGGATGGACTATTTCATTAAATTGTTCAAATATCAAACGGCGGGTGTAAAGGAATATTGGATTGTCGATTTGGACAGAAAACTTGTGATAGTCTATGAGTTTGAGAAGGACGATGGCAACACCTATGTATTTACAGATGAAATCCCGGTGGGAATTTACGATGGAGATTTGAAAATTAAAATCGAATAGCAGGTGGAAAATGTGAGGGAACTGGATTGCGAGCAAGCCGGAAGGAAATAGTGTATATTTTTAACACATTCAAGACAATTTATCAGTTGAAATGAGTCTTTAACTATGCTATACTAACACATAACATATACAAGACTAGCGAAGACAGTTAAGAGAACTGGTAAATATAGCGCAAACAAATGCAAAAGAGGTAATCGCGATGAGTTATTATACAACGGCGATCGAGGGAATCCCCAAGATGCTTCTTTCCATCGAAAATCCGATGGAGGGGTTTAAGAGAAAACAATTTCCGGACGTATTCAAAGCTTACTATGAAGCCCACCGCCCTACGCTGGAAGCCATTGAAAACGGCTACAATACCGTAGTGGACAAAGAACAGTTCCTCACGAATATGGGGTATGCCCTGGCGGATGCGGCGAAGGAAAGCATTGACAAGAAACCGAAGAAAAGCCAGAGGGAGAATCTCCTGATGGATTACAATTTCTGTCTGGCCGTCTATATTTATCCGGCGATCCTGGAATTTCGGGGGGCATCCACAGAAATATTGGTACAGAAGGTGGGAGAAGCATGGAAAGACCGTTTCCCGCGTTCCAATGTCCAGCCTGCTGGATATGAACAGATCAATGCCGGATTTAAGCGAAAGTTCTGCTACATTACCACGGCGGTATGCCGTACCTTCGGAAAACCGGATGACTGCTATGAACTGAACTGTTTTCGGAATTACCGGGATGAGTATTTGATGAGCAGCGAGGAAGGCGAAGAAGCAGTCCGCACCTATTATGACCTTGCCCCGACGATTGTCAAGCACATTGACCGGAGGGAGGATGCTGGAGAGATTTATCGGAATATCTGGGATGTGTATCTGGATCCCTGCCTCCGGATGATCGAGCAGAAGCAGTATCCAGAATGTCAGGAGCTGTACACCAGGATGGTGAGAAATCTCCAGAAGGAATATTTTTTTGAACATTGACAGAGACGGCACAGCCGCCGATGGGAGATCGGCAGGCTGTGCCGTTGATATTTTCGGGAATTTTGGGCAGACTAAAGGGAAATTGCCGGGAAGATCCGGCAGAAAGAGAGGTAAGGTTTATGGCAGAAAAACCCAAAATGCCCACGGAAAATGACAGGGAAAATCTAAAAGAGCTGGGACAGGTCAAGATGGAACATCAGATCCATCTGCTGTCTGTGATCGGGGAAGTGGAAGGACATGAGTGTCTTTCCTCCAACACAAAGACGACCAAGTATGAGCATATTCTGCCTCAGCTTGCCGCTATTGAGGACAGCGATAGGATCAAAGGCGTGCTGGTGCTTCTGAATACGGTGGGCGGAGATGTGGAGGCAGGGCTTGCCATCGCAGAGATGATCGCATCCCTCAGCAAGCCTACGGTCTCCCTTGTGCTGGGAGGAAGCCATTCCATTGGAGTGCCGATTGCCGTATCCACGGACTATTCCTTCATTGTAAGGACTGGGACTATGGTGATCCATCCGGTGAGGATGAACGGCACCGTCATCGGAGCGCCCCAGACCTATGATTATTTCCGGCAGATGCAGGATCGGATCCTGGGATTTATTGCATCCCACTGCAGCGCAAAGCGGGAACGATTGGAAGAGCTGATGCTGGATACCGGCATGCTGACGAAGGATTTGGGGACTATTTTGGTAGGGCAGCGTGCAGTGGACGAAGGAATCATCAACGAAGTGGGTGGAATCCAGGAGGCAGTGGCAAAACTCCATGAAATGATTTGTAAACTGTAAAAAAATATGATATACTAATTCTATATGCCCAGCTACAAATATAGGAGGAGAAAGATGTCACTGATACAGGCAATATTCTTAGGTTTTGTGCAGGGGGTGACAGAGTTTTTGCCGGTGAGCAGTTCCGGCCATCTCGCCATCCTGCAGAATATTTTCGGTATGGAGACGGATGGGGGGCTGCTCTTTGACGTGATGCTCCATGTGGGAACCCTGTTTACGGTTTGTCTTGTGTACCGGAAAGATATTTGGAAAATGATACGGGAAACCATCTTCATGATACGGGACGTGATCTATAACCTGAAGACGTTTTTTAAAAACAAGCGTTTTGACGAAGCTCTGCGGTACCGCAGAGTCGTACATAACAATTACAGGAAGTTTGTGCTCCTGGTGATCGTGTCTACGATTCCTACCGGAATTATCGGTTATGTAGGTCGGGAATTGATTTCTTTTGCTTCCACTACGCTGATCGTCCCGGGAGTCTGCCTGTTTCTCACAGGGCTCCTTCTGATCCTGGCAGATATCTGTGAGGAAGGGACGAAGATACCAAGGGATATCGGATACAGCAATGCGTTTCTGATCGGCATCGCCCAGGGGCTTGCCACCTTGCCGGGGCTGTCCCGCTCTGGGACCACCATCACAGCATGCCTGCTCAGCGGATTTGACAAACGGTTTGCGGTGAAATATTCGTTCATCATGTCGATTCCAGCCATCCTGGGTGCGGCGATCCTGGAGCTTGGTTCTATCGGTCAGGAAACGATCTCCGCCTCTATGGTGACAAATTGTATCGTAGGCGCTCTGGTGGCTGCTGCAGTGGGATACGTCTGCATCAAGACGATGCTGGTGGTAGTGCGCCGAAAGAAGTTTAAAGGATTTGCCACATACTGCTTTGCAGTGGGAATTGTAGCGATTGCGGCGCATTTTATGAATTTCTAAGGGATTAGTTAGATAAGGGAGTGTTATCCAGATATGGCGAATGCGAGACAGACAGGAACAAAAAACACAAAGAAACCCACATCCGGGAAAGGCAGCCGCACCTCTGCGGCTGCCGGGAAAAACATCTCAAAGAAAAAGACCGGGAAAAAGAAAACGGCAGATAAATTCAGTTTTCCGATTCTGGATGAGGTTCTGACCTGGATCTCTCTTGCCTTGTGCGTGATCCTGATGCTGAGCAACTTCGGATTGGGCGGGATTGTGGGGAACGCGATCAGCGGTTTCCTGTTCGGGGTATTCGGTCTGACGGCGTATGTTCTGCCGGTCATCCTGTTTATTATGATTTCCTTTTTAATATCGAATCGAAAGAATATGCTGGCGTGGATGAAAGCGGCAGCCGTTTTTCTGCTTATCATTTGTTTTGGCGGAATGCTGGAACTGGTGATGAACCATTACGAGGAAAACAGGGCGATGGTGGATTACTATACCTTAAGTGCAAGCGAGAAGAGCGGCGGCGGCGTGTTCGGCGGCGTGATGATCAAACTTCTCTGCCCTGCTTTTGGAATTTGGGGCGCTTATGTGGTGATGGCCGTATTGATCCTGATCTGTCTGGTTCTGGTGACGGAGCGCTCCCTGTTTGCAGGAGTGCGAAACCGGGGAAAAAAGGTCTATGAAAATGCCAGGGAAGGCGCACAGCTTCGAAAGGAACGGGCTGCGATCCGGGAGGAACGGTTAAGGCTGATGCGTGAGGAAAGCCTGAATCGGAAGAGGGAGGAAATGAAAGCAGAGAAGGAAAGCTTAAAGATGCTTTCCAGAAAACAAAAAGAGCGGGTCAAGAAGGGCTCTTTGAATGACAGCCTGGATATCAGGGAAATCCCCCTTCAGAATGTCCACGAGGTGATTCCGGCAGTTCCAAAGGAAAAGGCAGTTCCGCAGAAGCCTCCCAAGAAAACGGACGACGGGGAACCGGAGCTGAAATTTTTGGATTTCACCATTCAGGGAATGGGGGAACGCAGGGAGGAGCCGGAGAACGGAGGAATCCAGCTGCCATTTACAGATGGCAGCCTTTCTATGGAAGAGAGGAAAAAACGTCGCCGGGAGTTGTATACCATCCACGAGAAACGTCCAGGTATGTTTGAGGAACAGCTGAGAAGAGCCGGGGAGATTGCTAGCGGTGTCGCGATGCCTGCTTCTGCGGATCAGGAACCGTTTTATGAGGGAGAAGGTTCCGGGGAAGACGCTTACATTGAGGAAGAAGAAGTCTTGGAGAGCCTGAGCCGCCCGCTTTTTTCTGAGGAAAATTTTGAAAAGGTGAATTTTGTAGAAGAGCCGGTACAGGAGTCGGAAGAATTTACAGAAGAAGAACGCATTGACGTTTCTGAGGATGGTCGAATAGAAGCGGCGGCTGATACAGAGAGACCCCTTTCCCAAAAGCGGGAAAAGAATCCCAGATCTTCCAAGGAAGAACAGCAGGAGGCGAAGGAACATGTGGCTGCCGAGATTGCAGAGACGGCAAAGATTGTCAAACCGGAATATGTATTCCCGCCCCTTAGTCTCCTGAATAAACCAAAGGGCGGAAAAAGCGGAGATTCTGACAAGGAGCTTCGGGAGACGGCAATGAAGCTCCAGAAAACACTGCACGATTTCGGGGTAGGGGTCCGCATCACCAACGTAAGCTGCGGACCTGCCGTAACTCGCTATGAGCTGACGCCGGAACAGGGCGTTAAGGTCAGCAGGATCGTAAATCTGACCGATGATATCAAGCTGAATCTGGCTGCCGCGGATATCCGAATCGAAGCTCCGATCCCTGGAAAGGCGGCGGTAGGAATCGAAGTCCCCAACAAGACGAACAGTACCGTACTCCTGCGGGAACTTCTGGAATCCAAAGAGTTTCGGGAGCACCCCTCCAATCTGGCGTTCGCGGCAGGAAAGGATATCGGCGGAAATGTGGTGGTGACGGATATCGCCAAGATGCCCCACCTTCTGATTGCGGGCTCCACAGGTTCAGGAAAATCAGTCTGCATCAATACGATCATTATGAGCATCCTCTACAAAGCGAAGCCGGAGGATGTCAAGCTGATCATGGTGGACCCGAAGGTCGTGGAACTGAGTGTCTATAACGGAATTCCACATCTTCTGATCCCTGTGGTGACGGATCCTAAGAAAGCCTCAGGCGCACTGAACTGGGCTGTGGCAGAGATGGATGCCCGTTACCAGAAATTTGCCGAGGTCAACGTCCGGGATCTGAAGGGGTACAATCAAAAAGTGGAGATGATGGCGGGCAAAGGCGTCCCGGAAGAGGAAATTCCGGAAAAAATGCCGCAGATCGTTATCATAGTAGACGAGCTTGCCGACCTGATGATGGTGGCGCCAGGAGAGGTGGAGGAAGCGATCTGCCGTCTGGCACAGCTTGCCCGGGCTGCGGGGATCCATCTGATCATCGCAACCCAGCGGCCTTCCGTCAATGTCATCACAGGGCTGATCAAGGCAAATATGCCCTCCAGGATCGCTTTTGCGGTATCCTCCGGCGTGGATTCCCGGACGATCATCGATATGAACGGAGCAGAGAAGCTGCTTGGCAAGGGAGATATGCTCTTCTACCCGCAGGGGTACCAGAAGCCGGCCCGCGTTCAGGGAGCTTTTGTCTCCGATTCGGAAGTCAGCAAGGTAGTGGAGTTCCTGCATGAAAAGAATATGACAGGTCAGTACAGCGAGGAGATTGAGGAGAAGATCACACAGACCCAGAAGTCAATGGCGGAAGGCGGCGGAAGTCAGACTGTGGACGACTACTTTGTGGAAGCTGGAAAATTCATTATCGAAAAGGATAAGGCATCCATCGGCATGCTGCAGCGGATGTTCAAGATCGGCTTTAACCGGGCTGCACGAATCATGGACCAGCTGGCGGATGCAGGGGTGGTCGGACCGGAGGAAGGGACAAAGCCCAGAAAGATCCTGATGTCCATGGAGCAGTTTGAGGAGTATGTGAGCGATTATGTATGAGGATGATTGGTCATTTTGCCGGGAAAAAGAATGAATATTTATTCAAGTTTCCAGTGATTAAGGATTGATATTTTTTTGTCTGTATTTTATACTATAAAGAGTTTGAACTGTCGGTTCTTGGCTGACATCAGGAAAGCAGGATCAGGCTGTTGAAGAAGAGGAGGAAAGAAAGCTATGTACAGTATTTTGAAAGCAGAAGCGCTGGCAAGCAATATCTATCTCATGGTTGTCAAAGCGCCGCGCGTGGCAAAACACTGTCTTCCAGGACAGTTTGTCATCGTAAAAGCCGACGAAGTGGGCGAAAGAATCCCTTTGACCATCTGTGATTATGACAGGGAAGAGGGGACGATCACGATTGTATTCCAGCCTGTCGGAGCATCCACAGAGAAATTTACGAGATTAAAGGCAGGGGATGCCTTTGAGGATTTTGTAGGTCCTCTGGGACGTCCTTCCGAACTCTGTACAGAGGATCTGGAGGAAGTAAAGAAGAAACGGATTCTGTTCGTGGCTGGAGGCGTGGGAACTGCGCCGGTTTATCCGCAGGTGAAATGGTTGCATGAGCATGGAATTGCAGCGGATGCCATTGTGGGCGCCAAGAGCAAGGACTTCCTGATCCTGGAGAAGGAAATGGAGGCGGTTTGCGGAAATCTGTATGTGACTACCGATGACGGTTCCTATGGAAGACACGGAATGGTTACCAAGGTTATTGAAGATTTGGCCGCTGAAGGGAAGCAGTACGATCTGGCGGTGGCGATCGGTCCGATGATCATGATGAAGTTCTGCTGCCTGACCACCAAGAAACTGGGAATCCCGACAGTAGTCAGCATGAATCCCATTATGGTAGATGGAACAGGTATGTGCGGAGCCTGCCGTCTGATGGTTGGCGATGAGGTGAAATTCGCCTGCGTGGATGGGCCGGAGTTTGACGGACATCTGATCGACTTTGATGCCTGCATGAAGAGACAGCAGCTGTACAAAACGCAGGAAGGCAGAGCCCTGTTAAAGCTTCGTGAGGGAGATACCCATCACGGCGGATGCGGAAATTGCGGAGGTGACAAATAATGGGAGATGTATTGAAGAAAGTCCCGGTAAGAGAACAGGATCCGAAGGTGAGAGCAACCAATTTTGAGGAAGTCTGTCTGGGTTATAATAAAGAAGAAGCAATGGAAGAGTCAGCCAGATGCATCAACTGCAAGAATGCAAAATGCGTACAGGGCTGTCCGGTCAATATCAACATTCCTGGATTTATCCATGAGGTGAAGGAAGGAAACTTCGAGGAAGCCTACAAGGTGATTTCGGAATCCAGCGCGCTTCCTGCAATCTGCGGTCGTGTGTGCCCCCAGGAGAGCCAGTGCGAGGGTAAATGTATCCGCGGTATCAAAGGAGAGCCGATTTCCATCGGCAAACTGGAGCGTTTTGTGGCTGACTGGGCGAGAGAGAATGGCATCAAGCCGGAGGCTCCCAAGGAGAAGAACGGCAAGAAGGTGGCTGTGATCGGTTCCGGTCCTTCTGGGCTTACCTGTGCAGGTGACCTGGCAAAGCTGGGATATGACGTGACGATCTTTGAGGCGCTCCACAAGGCTGGCGGCGTTCTGGTGTATGGAATTCCGGAGTTCCGTCTTCCCAAGGATAAGGTAGTGGCTGCTGAAGTGGAGAACGTGAAGGCTCTGGGTGTTAAGATCGAGACCAACGTGATCATCGGCAAGTCCGTTACCATCGACGAGCTGATGGACGAGGAAGGCTTTGAGGCTGTCTTCATCGGCTCAGGAGCAGGTCTTCCCATGTTCATGGGAATTCCGGGAGAGCAGGCAAACGGAGTCTTCTCTGCCAATGAATACCTGACCAGAAACAATCTGATGCATGCCTTTGATGAAAATTATGATACGCCGATCGTACATGGCAAGAAGGTGGCAGTAGTAGGCGGCGGAAACGTTGCAATGGACGCAGCGAGGACAGCTCTTCGTCTGGGCGCTGAGGTACACATCGTCTACCGCCGGAGCGAGGCAGAGCTTCCTGCCCGTGTGGAAGAGGTGCATCACGCTAAGGAAGAGGGCGTCATCTTTGACCTTCTGACCAATCCCAAGGAGATCCTGGTGGATGAGAATGACTGCGTGAAAGGAATGCGTGTCATCAAAATGGAACTGGGCGAGCCGGATGCTTCCGGAAGAAGACGTCCCGTGGAGATCCCAGGCTCCGAGTATGAGATCGAGGTAGATACCGTCATCATGTCCCTCGGAACCTCCCCGAACCCGCTGATTTCCTCCACCACGGTTGGGCTGGACGTCAACCGCAGAAAATGCATCATTGCAGATGAGGAGACCGGCAAGACCTCCAAGGAAGGCGTTTACGCCGGAGGAGACGCCGTAACCGGCGCTGCTACCGTAATCCTTGCCATGGGAGCCGGCAAAGCAGCAGCAAAGGGAATCCATGAATTCCTGAGCAACAAATAAGGATAGTGCAATCAGAAACGGGATAGAGAACAAATGTTTTCTATCCTGTTTTTTTTCGTGACAGGAATGTATGGGTTTGCTATAATGGATGCAGACATGCAGATTGCAGATCAATAGAATACAGTGAGAAAAGGAGAATCAATATGGTAACGCATATCGTAATGTGGAATTTTGCAGATCATCTGTCAGAGGAGGAAAAAGCAGAAGCGGCAAAGAATATGAAGGAACGCCTGGAGCCGTTAAAGGATGTGATCGAGGGAACCCTTTCCCTGAAAGTCATCACCAATCCGCTGCCCACCAGTTCCTATGAGGTTGCCCTGGTGGGGGAATATGTGGATGAAGCAGCGCTCGGTTTCTATGCTACCCACCCAGAGCATCTGAAGGTCGTGGAATACATCAAGACCGTATGCAAAGACCGTGCGGCGCTGGATTACTGATGGGCGCCATTCAAACGTCTGTCCGTGAAAGGCTCTGCGCTATGGCAGACGAGAAATACCGGGAGTTCCATTCCGGGCTGGTGCCTGGAAAAGAACGGATTTTGGGGGTGCGTCTTCCGAATATGAGGAAGCTTGCGAAAGAATTTGCAAAAGAGGATGCCCGCTCCTTTCTGAAGGAATATCAGGAGAATGTGGATCCCAAGGAGCTGTTCTATGAGGAGCAGATGCTGGAGGGACTTGTGATCGGCTATGCCAAGCTGGAGCTTGGCGAACGGTTTGGATATCTCCGTTCCTTTGTGCCTAAGATTGACAACTGGGGGGTGTGCGACTGCAGCTGTGCTACCTACAAATTTATGGAACAGGCGAGGGAGGAATCCTGGGAGTTTTTAATGGGCTACCTGAAAAGCCGGGCAGAGTTCGAGATCCGCTTTGCCTTGGTGTCTATGCTGGATCATTTTATCACTGAGGAATATAAGGATCGGATCTTTCAGGCGGTGGAATCCGTCCATCACGATGGATATTATGTGAAAATGGCTGCTGCATGGCTGGTCTCCGTCCTCTATGTTAAATTTCCCAACGAGACAGAAGCCTTCCTACAAAAAAACACCCTGGACGACTTCACCCACAACAAATCCATCCAGAAGATCCGGGAGTCCTATCGGGTTTCCAAGGAGGATAAGGAGCGGTTAAACACGATGAAACGAGGCAGAAAGGCATGAAGATCACGATACTTTGCGTCGGAAAGATCAAAGAGACCTATTTTTCCGGCGCCATCAAGGAGTACAGCAAACGCCTGAGCCGCTACTGCAAACTGAATATCATCGAGGTTCCGGACGAGAAGACGCCGGACGGGGCTTCGGATCATCTGATGAATCAGATCAAGGATAAGGAAGGCGAGCGCCTGCTGAAAAATTTCCCGGATCATGCCTATGTGATCGCTCTTGCGATTGAAGGGAAAAAGCTTAGCAGTGAAAAGCTGGCAGAAAAAATGAACGGCCTTGGCATCCAGGGAGAAAGCCATCTGGTATTTGTGATCGGCGGCTCCCTGGGGCTTTCCAAAGCAGTGTTGGACAGAGCAGATTATCTTTTGAGCTTTTCCGATATGACCTTTCCCCACCAGCTGATGCGGGTGATCCTTTTGGAGCAGATTTATCGGAGTTATCGGATTATTTCTGGGGAGCCGTATCATAAGTGAGGGCGGAAATAACTGGTTAAAAAATCTTTATGACTTTTATGGAAGAGGTATTTATGTGCACCAAAAAGGAATTACCGTTTAGCATTTTTCT
>DVFT01000143.1 GCA_018713105.1 Candidatus Limivivens merdigallinarum
CAGCCATTTACAGTCATACACAGTTTTCATTTTTTTGAACAAACTTTTTCATAATACCGCCAGGCAGCGTGTCTGTCTGGCATCCTCCCGTTTTAGGGAGTTTTTTTATTTCTGCGGCTTATCCTGATATGGAAAGAGGTCCATACAGCGTACTGTACAGACCTTTCGCTTCTCCTATTTATGTTGACCTTAAACCTCGAACAGTAAGTCTCCATAAGAAGGCATCGGCCATTCTTCTTTATCCACGATCATTTCCAGCTCATCCACCGGCTTTCTGAGCCTTTCCATGGCAACCGTCACTTTGTCATGGTAGAATCTTGCCTGTTCCTCTCCGCTCTCCATTTCCGCAGCCTCTATGGTAACATTCTTCAGCTCATCCAGCGCCTCATACGCCTCGTTCAGATATCCCGTCATTTTCTCCAGAACCTTAACCGGCACCGCACATACAGCCCCTGCGGACTTCAGCTCATTGGCCGTTCCCGCCAGATTCCTTGCATAACGCATGACTGCCGGCAGGATGTGTTTGCTGGCAATATCAATCATGGCTCTCGCCTCAATATTGATGGTCTTGGAGTAGCTTTCATACTGGATTTCTACTCTGGAGCGGAGTTCCTTTTCTGTGAACACTCCGAATTTTCCAAACATGTCGATGGATTTCTTCGTCACCAATGCCGGGATGGCATCCACCATACACTGGATATTCGGCAAACCTCTCCGCTCTGCCTCCTGCACCCATTCTTCAGAATAACCGTTGCCGTTAAAAACGATTCTCTGGTGCTCCGTAGCATACGCTTTGATCAGATCATGGACAGCCAGTTCAAAATCATCCGCCTTCTCCAAGATGTCGCAGGCATCACAGAATGCCTCCGCTGCAATGGTATTCAGTACGACGTTGCATTCTGCCACGGAATCCCTGGAACCTACCATACGGAACTCGAACTTGTTTCCAGTAAATGCGAATGGCGAGGTACGGTTTCTGTCCGTTGCATCTTTGGACACTTCGGGC
This sequence comes from Candidatus Limivivens merdigallinarum, assembly GCA_018713105.1. Taxonomy (GTDB): domain Bacteria; phylum Bacillota; class Clostridia; order Lachnospirales; family Lachnospiraceae; genus Limivivens; species Limivivens merdigallinarum. The sequence goes on from DVFT01000143.1 coordinate 1,007, forward strand.
AGCGTCTTTACTCCCGTGTGCAGATGTCCGCCCTTCAAAGAATGGGTAGCCGCCCCGGTACTCACCAGCTGGCGAAGCACATCTTCCAACTGTTCTCCCAAGAACACGGAAATAATCGCTGGTGGTGCTTCGTTCGCACCCAGACGGTGATCATTTCCTGCATCTGCCGCAGATTCCCGCAAAAGATCCGCATGGCGGTCAACAGCACGCAAAATACAACATAGCACCAGAAGAAACTGGATATTCTCATGGGGCGTCTTGCCGGGATCCAGAAGGTTAATGCCATCGTCAGTGGTCAGCGACCAGTTGTTATGCTTACCGGAACCGTTCACTCCGGCAAAAGGCTTTTCATGGAGAAGGCAGTGAAGCCCATGCTGCTCAGCCACTCTCTTTAAAGTTTCCATGATGATCTGGTTGTGGTCGGATGCTACGTTGCATTTCTCATAGATGGGCGCCAGCTCATGCTGCCCCGGTGCCACCTCGTTGTGCTGGGTTTTTGCCGGCACTCCCAGCTTCCACAGTTCACTGTTGACATCCTTCATGAATGCACCGATTCTCTGGCGGATTACGCCGAAGTAATGATCGTCCAGCTCCTGCCCCTTGGGCGGCATCGCACCGAACAGGGTCCTGCCGGTAAAAATCATATCCTTTCTCTGGAGGTACTTCTCGTGATCTACGATGAAGTATTCCTGCTCCACCCCCACAGAAGGGATGACCTTTCTGGAAGTGGTATTTCCAAAAAGCCGAAGCAGCCGGAGCGCCTGGGTCTGGATTGCCTCCATGGAGCGCAGAAGCGGCGTCTTCTGATCCAGCGCTTCTCCCGTATAGGAGCAGAATGCCGTAGGGATACAGAGGATAGCACCTGTGGCATCCTCCCTCACAAAGGCAGGGGAGGTACAATCCCAGGTGGTATAGCCCCGTGCCTCAAAGGTCGCCCTCAATCCTCCGGACGGAAAGGAGGATGCATCCGGCTCTCCTTTGATCAGCTCTTTCCCGGAAAATTCCATCAGCACATTGCCCTCATTATCCGGTGCAGTGATAAAAGAATCATGTTTTTCCGCCGTAAAACCGGTCAGAGGCTGAAACCAATGGGTATAATGGGTTGCTCCCATCTCCACAGCCCAGTCCTTCATCGCCCCCGCAACGACTTCTGCCGTAACAGGATCCAATTCCTTGCCCTCATCGATTGTCTTGTGAAGCTCTTTGTAAATTTTTTTTGGCAGACGTTCTCGCATGACCTCGTCGTTAAATACCTTCTCACCAAAAATCTTTGCCGCATTCACTTTCTCACTCATGTTTTTCCTCCAAACCATAAAATTCATGAACTGTCATCTGTATGCTCTGTTTGTCTCGGAGTATCATATCGTATTTTCCCGAAAAATGCAACCTCAACGTTCCCCAACAGAAAAAAGGTCCCTCCCCTCACAGGGAGAGACCCCATTGTCTCCTTCTCAGGCTTTGCCGATGGAACCAAAGATTTCCATTTTTTCTTTTACGGTTTTCTTGATCGCCTCTGCGCCCGGCGCAAGAAGTTTACGCGGGTCGTAGCCCTTGCCCTGCTGATCCTTACCTGCCTCGATGTACTCGCGGGTAGCTGCTGCAAATGCCAGCTGGCACTCTGTATTTACATTGATCTTGGAAACACCCAGATCGATTGCCTTCTTGATCATATCAGTAGGGATTCCGGTACCGCCGTGAAGCACCAGGGGCATATCGCCGGTCAGCTGCTGGATGGCATCCAGCGTCTCAAAGCTCAGTCCCTGCCAGTTTGCCGGATATTTGCCATGGATGTTGCCGATTCCTGCTGCTAGGAAATCGATTCCCAGATCTGCAATCATCTTGCACTCCTTGGGATCTGCACACTCGCCCATCCCTACTACGCCGTCTTCCTCACCGCCGATGGAGCCTACCTCAGCCTCCAGAGACATTCCGTGCTCTGCGCAAATCTTCACCAGCTCTTTGGTCTTGGCAATGTTCTCCTCAATGGGATAATGGGAACCGTCGAACATGATGGATGAGAAACCGGCTTCCACGCATTTCAGACAGCCTTCATAGCTGCCGTGATCCAGATGCAGGGCAACCGGAACCGTAATGTTCAGTTCTTCCAGCATTCCGTTTACCATGCCTACAACCGTCTTATATCCGGTCATATATTTTCCAGCGCCTTCGGATACTCCGAGGATAACCGGAGATTTGCACTCCTCTGCCGTCTGGAGAATTGCCTTGGTCCATTCCAGATTATTGATGTTAAACTGACCAACTGCATAATGGCCGGCTTTCGCTTTCTGAAGCATTTCTTTTGCTGATACTAACATATGCGTTTACCTCCGCTATAAAATGATATGATACTTGTTACGACTCATTATAACCTATTTTCCAGAAAAAAGAAACATTTTCTTTAAAGTTCTTGCGTAATCATGATATTAAATGCCTGCTTATGGTTGATCACGGTGGCTTTTTGATGCTTTCCGCCATTCTCTCCGTCCAGCGTCCATGGTACCTCTTCCTGGGACTCAAATTCCACATAATCCGCTTTAAAGGAGTAAACCCTCTTATTGTCCATCTCCCTGGATACCAGCGCCGCCAGTATTTCCTCCAGCTCCATCCCATTCTTAGGTGTACGGATCAACGTCACCTCAAAAACCCCGTCATTTAAACAGACCTGCTTTCCCGTAATGTTCCGGAATCCACCAACAGACTGGGAGTTCGTCACCATCCCGTAAATAAAATCTCCCTCTATCGCCTCCTCGTGAGTTCGGATCTTCATATGGTAATTCTTGATATTGAACAGCCGCTTGGCTCCCTCCAACAGGTACGCCAGATGCCCCAGCACATTCTTCATATCCTGCTTTGTCTCATACGCCACATCCGTAAACAGGCCGAAAGCTGCGATATACACGAAATAATCCCCGTTGAAGGAACCCACATCGCACGCATAGGGATGCTCCTTGGCAATGCTTTTTGCTGCCTCCTTCATTTGAAGGGGGAGCTTCAGGCTATTTGCAAAATCATTGGTACTTCCAGCCGGAATATACCCCACCGGGCGGTGATGCCCGCCTTTGAGCATCCCTGTCACCACCTCGTCCAGCGTCCCGTCCCCGCCGCTGCAGATCAGCATATCGAATTCCTCTGCCCGCCTCTTTGCCACCTCACAGGCATCCATGGGCTTCTGTGTAATGTAAACGGTTACGTCCATCTCATTCTGGTTGAAAATATCTATAATATCCATCAAATGGCTGCGTATTTTTCCTTTTCCTGATTTCGGGTTCACAACAAACAAAATCTTCTTCACACGAACCAGTCTCCTCTTGCTCTCGTATTGATTGGTTCTATTTTATACCCGAACGTTCCTTCTTACAAGCAGTTCATATTTTTTTAAGGATTAGCAGTTCTTCTCATTGACAAAGACTCCTTTATACTGTTCCATCCCAAACCGCTCCACAAACAGCTCACATTTGCACAGGAAGAGATAATAGATATTCAGCCCGCAGCCCTTTAGCGTCTCGAAATTTCCCTGCCCCTTGGCGATGATAAGATCTGCTTGTTCCAGCTCCTCTTTTGCCTCCCAGGAAAGAGCTGCCAGATAAGTGCCAGCCACATCGTTTCCATTCCCAATGACCTTCGCCTCTCTGTCCAAACCGACAAACTCTGCATCCTCCAGAGTGGCATCATTGAGTACCGGCGCCCCTCTCACGATCACAGTGACGGCAAGATCCGGAAAACTCCTCTTCAGCTCCCTCACCAAGAGCTTGTCCATCACGATCTCACCGCAGTTATCTGTCAGGTACACCAGCCGGTTCCCTGGTTTCAACTCCGCACGGAATCTGCGGTAGGTCTCCTCCTCCAGCTCGTCTTTGCCTGCTTTTTCCAAAAGTTCAAGGAGCAGCTCTTCTTTCACTTCCGGAAGGGCGCCAAAATCTATATAATTTCCCGCCCTGGCATAACGGATCGCCGCTGCCAGCGGATCCTGGGATTTGAGAATTTCTTCCTCGATTTTATTTGCCAGGGAAAGCATCAGCCGGTTAAACCGTTCTTTTTCCTCCCGATATTCAGGCACTTCCCCATAGTATCCCCGTTTTATCTCATTGATCCTGGAAAGCAGCACCGGTGCAGAACATTCCTCCTCACAGTTTCCGATCATCTTCATGATTGCTTTAAAATAAGCGCTTTTTCTTGCATCGTCCCGTTCCTCTTTCAGCATATTTTCCTGTCCGCGGATCAGACAGCATATACAGCGTGCACTCAGGTTCATAATCCCAAACTCCTCCTTTTTCTCCCTGGTATTTTTGTTTTCATCCAGTATAGCAAACTTTTTTCTTTCCAACAACTTATAAGATTTAACGGTTTTCTGGACTTAATGCACAAAAAAAGTACAGCTGCATGTATTGCTTCATGCTGCTGCACTTCATAAATCACCTGGCTGTTTCAGAAAAACTGCGGTCCCATATAACCTGTCATGCCATTGACAGATACCTTGTACCAGCCTGCTTCCTCACCCAGGAACTGAACTGTAGTTCCCGCAGTACAAGTATCCAGAATCTCCGATTCCCTACTCGTGCCTGCTCTCAAATAACAAGCTGCCTTCAAGGTCAAATACGTCGGTTCTGTTTCCACTACCACCGTTGCCTGAGTTTCCGTCTCAGGCGGGTTTGTCTCTACCTCCTGCTCCATTCCCTCCTGATACTCCGTCGGTGTCAGGTAAGAAGCACTCATATATCCTGTCTGACCGCCGATTCGAACCTGATACCAGCCATTCTCTTCGCCCAGCACCTGGGCAACCCTGCCTGCTTCAAAGGTTCCAAGGACATTGCCAGTCTCGCTGTTTGGCGCATCTCTCAGATTCAAAGCGGTATCCACGGTCACATATTCCGGAAGATTGGTATTGGCAGTCTCAGTTCCCGCTTCCGACTGCTCTGTACCATTAGATTCGGATTCAGACTCGCTTTCCGATTCGCTTTCACTCTCCGATTCACTGGAGGATTCAGACTCTCTCTCCGTATCTGCCTCCGTATTCGTCTCAGTCTCCACTCCCTCTGTCGTCACCGGACTGCTCTCACTCACCGCCTCCGTCGGATTCTGTCCGGAAGTTCCCGAAAGCCTGGAATAAATTCGAATTCCGATAATCGCCACTGCGAACACTACCAAAATTGCGATTCCAAGCAAGAAATATCGAAGGTTATCTGATAGCCATTCTCTGAAATTATTCATCCTTTTGTACCTTCCTTGCCCCTTAGTTATTTTACTTTATTATAGCCCAGCTTTAACGAAATGGCAAGTCATCTTAAGAAATTCCAAGAAAAAATACCGCAAAAATATAAATATTCATAAGAATTTCACAGTTTTCCATTTTCTTTCAAATAATCCAGCAAGCCTTCACATCCCTCCACCACATCCGAGTAGGTCTCATCAAAATTACCCGTATACCAGGGGTCTGCGATATCCCTCCCTGAACCGGAAAAGGACAGCAATTTGTAGACCTTGCCCTCGGGATCTCCTTTCAGCATCCGATTCAGATTCCGGATATTCCAGGTATCCATACCGATAATGTAATCAAAATGTTTGTAATCCTTCCATGTGATCTGCCGGGCTCTATGAGGCACCAGAGGAATCCCCATTTCCTTAAGCTTCCGCACCGTTCCACGATGCGGCGGGTTGCCGATCTCCTCTGTGCTGGTGGCAGCGGAATCAATCTGGAACTGGTTCGCAAGACCTCGTTCTTTGACCATGTGGGTGAATATGCTCTCGCTCATGGGGGAGCGGCAGATGTTGCCGTGGCACACGAATAGTATTTTTATCATATCTTTTATATCCTTTCCTCTTTTTTGCGCTGTTCTTTAGCGTATAAGAGATACCCAGAGAGTGTTTCAAAAGCCTTCATACCTTGATACTACGGGCTTTCCGGCGTTTTTTTCAATCTTTGTGTTTTACCACAAACCTACGCTATTCTTCGTAAATTTACGCAGATTCACGTGCAAATTAGTTACTCTTGTTTTTCATATACAATTTTGCACTGTTGACGAACTTGCTTTGTTAAAGACAAATTCCATGCATGCATTCTACTATGCCAGCGCTTATTCATCAGGAATGTATTCCAATCCATTTCTAATACCGTTTGTAACTCATAGTTATCATCAAATTTACATACGATAATATACTCAAACTTCTGATTATCAGGTATGTTTGATCCTGGTTTCTCTAATCCATAAAATACACCCGTTGTATTATTACTTGTAGATTTTATACTGTATCTGTCACCTTTTCTGCTAATAGCATCAATATTTTCAGTCCCTACCGGCGCAGGTGAAAGATTAGGCAAGCCAGGCGTACTATTATATATTTCTATTGCTAAATATTCGCCGAGTTCTCCAACTACATTATTTGTTCTAATAACCTTACGGCGTTTTAATTCTTTTATAGCCATACTATATAGCCGAATTATTTCTTTTGTTTCTTTTTCTCGTAAATTAATCATTTTATCTTATACCTTTGAAATTCAATTTCTTTTTTCCTGTTTTGTATCCCCTCAAAAATAACGTATGTTACTAAGATTGGAGACGCTATCTTTCTGCAACTCCTGCTCTTTGTCACCGAGGTTATTTTATCACATACTTAGTACCTCTTCCCCTGCCTTCAATTTTCACAACACCTTTTTTACCCATTTC
>DVFT01000144.1 GCA_018713105.1 Candidatus Limivivens merdigallinarum
GTGTAGGTTTCCATCACGCCGTCCTTTGCGGTCCAGCCGCTGTAAATGGTTCCGTAATTGGAATCATAGGAGCCGTTTGCATAGGTAAAGGTTCCGCCTACGGTAGGCTGCAGCACGAAGCTCTTATATCCTGCTACGCCTTCTTCCCTGGTGATTCCCAACTGGTAGGAAGTCATCCATTCGGAGATTGCGCCCAGTGAGAAGTGGTTGAAGGAATTCATGGAATTGTTTCCGTTAAAGCCTCCTTCTACGGTGTAGGAATTCCAGCGCTCCCAGATGGAAGTAGCGCCCTGCGTTACTGGGTACAGCCAGGAAGCGTAGTCTGTTTGTTCAAACAACTGATATGCTTCATCAATGTAGCCGTATTCTGTCAGCACCGGAACCAGGTTCGGTGTTCCGGAGAAGCCGGAAGTGATGGTGTAACCGGCTGCTTTTACGGTTTCCACATAGTTTTCTACTGCTTTTGCTTCGTTTTCTTCATTGAATACGTTGTAGCGGAGAGGAGTTGCATAGGCAGCCTCTGTGTCATAGTACACGATTTCAGGCTCTTCCAAAGGCTCTCCGGCTTCGTCGGTGGTGGTGGTCGTGTAAAGCCTTCCGGTTTCTGCTTCTACATAGCAGTCATTCCATTCCGCTTTGGCAAGGTCATACTGCTGTGCGTATTTTTCCTGAAGAGCTGTATCGCCAATCACCTCAGCCATATCCCGGGCAAGGCCGATCAGATAGACATAAACGGCATTGTTGATCAGGCCTGCGTCGGTAGAATCTACAGACAGCCAGTCTGCCAGGATACCAGTCCTGCTTGTCAGATGGGTGTACTCTTCGCTCATGTCATAGCTGTCAAGGTAATCCAGATAGCGGTCGATGGCTTCCATGTTGTCCTCGATGATCGCCGGATTTCCGGTTTGCATATACATGTTGTACGGAATGACAGTCAGTGCAGCATCCCAGGATACTCCTGAGAAGCCGGAGCCGCTCCATTCATCTTCCCGAGGCTCTGCAGTGGGCGCATATACCGGAAGTGATCCGTCTGTACGCTGGCATGCCCTCAAGGATTTCAGCCAGTTCCTGTAGAAATTGTAGACGTCTGCGTTGTAGGAAGCTGCCATGGAGAATACCTGAGCATCTCCGGTCCAGCCGAGACGTTCATTTCTTTGCGGGCAGTCTGTGGGCAGAGACAGGAAATTACTGGTCTGGGAATTCTGCACATTCTTATACAGACGATTTACCAGTTCGTTGGAGCTGTCATAAGTTCCGGTCATTTCTACCGAAGAAATCACTTCTGTCTTGATGTTTTCTGCGGGAAGCTCTTTTTTCAACCCGCTGATCTCAATGTAACGGTAGCCGTGGAAGGTAAAGTGGGGTTCAAATACCTGGTTGCCCTCTCCGGCAATATAGAAATCTGTACAAAGGGCTGCCCTTAGGTTTTCTACCATCATAGTTCCAACCAGGTTCTGCTCCTGATATTCCGGAAGATCCGGATAAAGGATTTCTGCGTAGCGGATGGTCACGGTGCTGCCCGGATCCACATATTCTTCCGGAATGGTAATCTTAGGAACGCCGATTACGTTTTCGCCCATATCATAGATATAGGAGCCGCTTCCCTCTCTGGATTCGCCAAGAGCTTTCTGTACGTCCAGTTCTTTTACAATCCTGGCTTCCTCGTCGTAGCGCACAATAAAGTCAAAGTCGTTCATCCTCGGTTCATGGATGACCGGCTGTTCCCAATCCTCGGATTCGGTATACTCCGCGGTTGCCCAGCCCTCGTATTCCTGAGCTGTCTGACCGTCATAGCGCTCGCCGTTGTAATGGGATTCGGATTTCACAGGTCCTTCTGTAGAAACCGTCCAGTCCTGATCGTTTGTTACAATCGTATCTGTGGTTCCATCCGTATAGGTGACATCCATGCGGGCAATGACCGCCTGGTAAGGTTCATAATAGTTGTAATCTCCGGTGGTGTAATTTAATTCTCCGCTCCACCAGCCTTGTCCCATCTGTACACCGATGGCGTTCTCACCTGTCTGAAGCATTTCGGTGACATCATAAATCTGATAAGGCATATAAGTGGAATATTCTTCATTTCCAGGATTAAACAGACCGTCGCCAACCTTTTCCCCATTGATAAACATCTCATAGGTTCCCTGGGCGCTTACATATACTCTGGCGCTGGCAACTTCCTTATCCTCTGTGGAGAACTCTGTCCTGACCATGGGAGATGCTCCATCTGAGGGATCTGCGTAAACCAGCGTGCCGCTTTCTCCGCCGTCTACGGTGATCAGGTCTTCCTCGGAGGAAACGGTAACTCCTTCCAGCCCTTCAAAAATGCTGTAGGTGGCGCCGGTAGTCTGATCAAAGAGTACCATATCGTCGTCGTAATCCCCATACATATCAATTCCAAGATCGCTGTAAAGGGCGGTTTCTCCCGCGTTTACCGCGAAACCGATGGAATTCAGGTTCGGGAAGGTGTTGGAGTTATGATCTCCTCCCAGAGGATTCAACTGGCGTCCCGAATCCACATCCACTCCGTTCATGGATACACTCACCTGGTTGCACTGGTTCGTCCATATACGGACTGTGATCGGATCACTTTGGGTTTTTTCTGCAAATACTTCTGCCGGAATCGATACGGTAGCATCCGGTTCATCCGCCGCGTTCTCTTCCTCCTGGGTCACGTAAGAATAAGACATACCGCCCCGTCCTTCTACCATGACCGGATTGCCATCCTCGTCCAGTTCGTTCACGCATGCCGGCATTCCAACCACATAAATATTCAGTTTTGGATTTTCGCTGTCGGAGAGATCCACCTCATAGCGGAAATAGTTTTCTCCGGCGTTTCCCCAGACATTCATGGCAGGATTCTGAAGGCGGAAATCATCGGCTCCAAGGATCACGGAAGCTTTGGAACTGCCTTCCGGTATCGTCACGTCAACGTGCATATCGAACAAATTCGCAGCTGCGGCATCCAGATTCTTTTTCGATGAGCCGATCCACTGGGCGTCTCCCCAGGATTCATAGGTCGTATCCAGGAAGGAAGTCTCGAAGGTATTTGTCTCGGACTGCCAGACTTCTCCATCTTCATCGGTAACCGTTACCGTCCACTGATATTTGGTTTTTGGCTGGAGGGTCTCTCCTTCATACTTGATATTCGTAGATTCTCCGCTCTCAACGGTTCCGCTGTCCCACATGGTATTTCCGTCCATGTCGGTCACCACAAGCTGATAAGCGGTCTGTCCTGCCCCGATCTTATCGGACTGCATCTGCCAGCTGAAAACCGGCGTCTGTGTATCGACACCGATCGGATTTTCCAGTCCGTCCGTGGTAAGGGACACAATGCTTTTCCCTGCTGTGTCTTCTGCCGCCAGTACAGGGAATCCGCCGGCAAGGCTGCTTCCGGCAACTGCTGCAGCCAGAACGACAGCCATGTTCCGTTTGAACAATGATTCTCTTCTTTTCATCTTGCTCCTCCTTTGGCTTTATGATAAGCCCATTATAAAAAAAGAGGAGTTACTTTTTGACATTTTTATGGTATACAATTCTTAGGTTTCGTTTTTCTGAAGCTGCTCCTGCATCTGGTTGGTGATATCGTGGACGGAAAGGTCGTCGCCGCCGATATAGCGGGAAAGCCCGTCCTCCAGAGCCCATTCCACATCGCCCTGCCAGCCTTGGTTGCAGTTGACGGTAAACTGACCATTCTCTCGCAGGGAATCAAAAGCCTGAAAGAGCTCATTCTCTTCCTCTTCGTCATTGTTCCCATAGAGCTTTTCCAAAATCTGCTTGCACAGATCCAGGTGTTCAGACTGGGAGTAGATGGCATAGCCTCCGGTTTTGGAGATGACGCCATACAGGGGTTCCCCCTCATCGTTTCCGGGCAGGGGGAAGCTTTTGAGGGAAAAACGTCCGTCAATGGCATCAAGGATGGTATTGTCATTAAAATTTCCCCCCATCATCATGGCAGCGTCCCCGTCGGCAAACCGTTCCAGCGCCTCGGTCTGCCCCATTTTCAGGGAGTGGGGCTGCACATAACCTTCGTCATAGAGGAGAAGATACCTCCGGATCGCCTCATCCCAGGTTCCGGGGTCTGTAAAGCGGGTTTCCCCTGTGTAAAGCTGGGCGTTGTAATCGGGGTTTTTGGCATAGACCTGGCTGGCGGCAATCTGGTAGATGCCGAACTGAAGCACAAAGGAGTCTTTGTTCCCAGAGATCAAAGGCTGAATCCCGTTGCTTTTCAGCACGGCGCAGCAGTCCAGGAACTCCTGCCAGTTAGTGGGAACGGAAAGATTGCATTGGGCAAAAAGGTCTTCATTATAATAGGTACACAGGATCATTTCAAAGCGGCTGAGAGAATAGACGTTTCCGTCAGAACTCATAGGTGCCGTCTGTTCTTCCGGGGCATTTTGGATGATGGATAAGTCGTTCAGCGGCTCCATGTAGCCGGCGTCAGCCAGTTTCTGGACACCGTTTGGACCAGCCAGATAAGGCTGTACGGAGAAAAAGTCAGGACCGTTCCCGGTGCTCAGCCTGGTATTTAGGATGCTGTAGAACTGTTCGTCGGGATACGCCTCCACGGAGATGGACACGTTGGGAAAATCCTCCTGGATCTGCGCCTCCAGATCCTCCCTGATTTCCTCCGCGGCATTTCCGGTGCCGGAGGTGAGAAAAGAGAGCTCAATGGGCTCTTCGGCAGCCCGGCTGGGGAGACAGCCGGAGGACACGGCAAGGATCAGGGAAAGGATCAGGGCGGCTTTGGTCTTTTTCATGGGGAGCACTCCTTTTTGTTTTTTCTATCATCATAGCCTATCCAGGGAAAACTGTCAAAAGCTTTGGTTTTCTTAACGGTCATTCTGTGATATGATGATAGAAATGGAATTTTCTACCGACAGGAGAAACACACATGCAGCTGAAGCAGAAATTTTTTCTTATTTTTTCGGTTTTGGTGATTGTTCCGGTGCTGCTGCTTTCCTATCTTGTCTATGCAGGATACCGCGACATGGTCAATGAAAGAGTCCAGGATACGGCGGACAACATTATGGAACAGGCGGTGCTCAAGACAAACGACACCTTCGAGAACCTGGAGCATATCCTGGAGGTCGTCCAGACGGACTCCCCCAATAACCAGACGATCTTCAAGGAGCTGGGCAAATATACCGGCAGCCAGGATTCTTATACGGACAGTGACGTCTATGAGACCAACAATATTTTAAAATATAGTTTTCAAAATCTGATCTATTCTACAGAAAATATCAATGGGATATTCATCTTCACCCCATCCGGCGAAATTCTGGGGCAGGGTTATGGAAACGGGGTGGATGTCCGAAGCGACTACGATCCCAGGGGCGAAGACTGGTATCAGCAGACGCTTGCGCTGGAAGGGCAGATCTATATGGAGGGCGTTTCCCTGCATTCCTTTTTGCTCAACGACACCCCGTCCCTCTTGTTTTCCATGACCATCTACGATGTCTATACGAAGGAATTTTTAGGGGTACTGTATATTAACTGTGCGCCGGATTTTCTGGCGCTGGATTCCATCAATACCTTGCCGGATACGACCTTGTTCTACATCCGGAGAGGGGAGGAGATCCTCTATTCCAACACGGGAGAGGAGATCGGGACAGAGGACAGCCGCCATATCGTCTACACAGAGGAGCTTTCCATCCCGGAGATTACCCTGACTGCGGTTTTTGAAAAAACGGACTTGTCCAGCGGGATGCAGGGAACTTATGAGTTGCTGGGGATTGCCACGGGAATCCTGATTCTGATGTTTGTATTCATCGCCTTTTTGCTGGCAAGATACCTGACCCATCCCATCACGGAGCTAAGCACCCTGATGTCCCGCCAGCTGAAAAAAGACCGGGACAGCGAGAATTCAAAATCCCCTTATACGGAACGGAAGGATGAGATCGGGATTCTCTACAATGAATATTACAACATGCTGGAGGAAAACCGGAATTATATCAAGAATCAGTATGAGAACCGCCTGATCCTGATGGATTCCCAGATGAAAGCGCTGGAAGCCCAGATCAACGCCCATTTTCTCTACAATACGCTGGAGGCCATCAACAGCATTGCGGAGATTGAGGAGGTGGAGAGCATTTCCGTCATGGCGCTGGCTCTGGGGGATATGTTCCGCTACAGCATCAAGACCAAAGGGGAACTGGTGCTTCTGAAGGATGAGCTGACCCATGTGCACAACTTTGTAGCTATCCAGCTCATCCGTTTTGAACATGCGTTCCAGTATGAAGAGCAGGTGCCGGAGGAGCTCCTGGAGAGAAAGGTATTAAAACTGATTCTGCAGCCTTTGGTGGAGAATGCCCTCTATCACGGACTGCGCCACTGCAGCGTAGGCAGCAGGATCGTCCTCTGCGGACAGAAGCAGGATAAGGAGCTGATCTTGTCCGTGGAGGATGACGGAGCTGGAATGGAGGAGGAAACCTTAAGGGGGCTGAAAGCGTCCCTGGCTAAGAAACCGGAATTCCAGGAATTCGGCAAAGGGAAAAAGAACAGCATCGGACTTGCCAATATCCATTCCAGAATTCAGCTCTATTACGGGGAAGAATACGGTATTTTCATAGAAAGTGAAAAAGGAAAGGGCACAAAAGTCACGGTGAGAATTCCCGATACGGCAGAGCTATAGAGAGAAGGGAGAAATCATGTACAGTTACATTATTGTGGATGACGAACCATTGATCCGAAAAGGAACCAGGAAGAAGCTGGAAAGCATGGACAAGCTTTCCTGCGCCGGGGAGGCGTCCAATGGGGAAGCGGCACTGGAATTGATCAGAGGGAAGGATCCGGATCTGATCATTACGGATATGAAGATGCCCATCATGGACGGGACAGAGCTTCTCCCGGTGATCTCCTCCCAATATCCGGACAAATATATCATCGTCATAAGCGGATATAAGGATTTCGAGTATATGCAGCACGCTCTGAGGGCAAAATCTATCGACTATCTGGTCAAGCCCTTCAGCCGGCAGGCAATTCTGGACGCTGCGGGGAAAGCGGTGGAAGCGCTGGATCACATGGCCAACAGGCAAAAGCAAATGGAGATGAATGAGTCCGAAAAGGAACTCCTGAGATTCGGCTATGACAAGGAGCTCCTGAAAAATATGCTTCTCGGAAACCACAAGGGGAGCATGACGCCTGGTTCGGAGCGGCTCAAATTTCTGCAAAGCTGCCAGGGCTACCGGCTGGTCACCATGGATCTGGATGCTGTCTTCCCAGAGGAGGATCTGGATCTGTTTCTTTCAGAACGGCAGACACATGTATATCCACTGGTGCTGGGGTACCACGGGGCAGATAATGTGGGCTTTCTCCTTTTATTTTTCCGGGAGGCTTCGGATAAGGAGATCCAGACCATTGTATACAAATATATCGAACTTCTGGAAGGGTATTTTACCGGGATTGCCCGAAGAGCCAGATACGGGATCAGCGGGTTCCATGATTCTTTCGACGGGCTCCACGAGGCGTTCCTGGAAACGGGCAGTGCCTTCAATGCCATGGCTATGAGGATGAATCTCCCCTATCTGTTTTCGGATCGCCTGCCCATGGAGCAGGTGACCTTAAACTGGCAGGAGAGGGAGGAATTCCTGTTCCGGATGGAGGACGGGGATGCCAGGGAAGCAGAAAAACTTTTAACAAACCTGTTTGACTATTTTGCCCATAGCTTCTGCCATCTGAAAACAGCCAAGGAATACTGTATCTCTCTCACAGAAGAGCTGAAAGAACTGATGCCCCGGGAGCTTCCCGTCAACCGGACCAAGACCCTCAGCCTCAACTTGATGAACCATCTGTCTGTGATCTTTTCCTTTCAGGAGTTGTGGGAGTATTTTCGGATCTTCTACCGCAATCTTGCCGCGATGTTCCAGGAGGCAAAGGTATACGGGGAGAAGGATGTGACGGAAAATATCCGCCGGTACATTGAGAAAAATTACTGGAAGGATCTGTCGGTGGAATTTGTGGCGTCCCTGTTCCATCTGAACCGGAGCTACTTAAGTTCGTGCTTTAAGCAGCGGGTGGGAGTCAGCTTCGTAGACTATGTCAACAGTGTCCGAATCGCACACGCCAGGGAGCTTTTGACCGCTACGGACAAGAAGATGTACCAGGTGGCACAGGCGGTGGGCTATGAGAATGTGAAATATTTCTTCCGGGTGTTCAAAAAAATAGAAGGGGTGACGCCGGAACAGTATAGGGAGAATGGGAAAAAACAAAATTTTGACAACGGGAGTAGAAGATCACAATGATAGGATTAGGAACGATTGTAAACGCAGCGGCGATCGTAGTTGGAGGCATGCTCGGCATTGCCGCAAAAAGATTTCTCAAGGAACGTTTCCAGGAGACGATCACCAAAGCGATTGGCTTTGCAGTGATCGTCCTGGGGCTTGGGAGCACATTGTCAGAGATGCTGACAGTAAACATTCAGGGTACAGGAGATCAGATCTACGGAAGCCTGGATACCCAGGGAGTGATCATGATGATCGTATCCCTGGTTGGAGGCGCTTTCCTGGGAGAACTCATCAACCTGGACGGCTGGTTTGAACGGTTCGGCGCCTGGCTGAGGGATAAGACGGGCAACAGTGGAGACAGTGAATTTATCAATGCTTTCGTCACCTCCTCTCTGACGGTGTGTGTGGGCGCCATGGCGATCTTAGGCTCCATCCAGGACGGCATCAGCGGAAACCATGAGACGCTGTTTGCGAAAGCCCTCCTGGATCTTTTGATCATTATGATGATGGCGGCTTCCCTGGGAAAGGGCTGTGTGTTTTCGGCACTGCCGGTTCTGGTTTTTCAGGGACTGATCACTATCCTGGCAAGGTTCATTGCCCCGGTCATGACGGAGACCGCCATCAGCAATCTTTCCATGGTGGGGAATGTCCTGATCCTGTGCGTGGGTGTCAATCTGGTCTCGCCAAAGACCATCCGGGTGGCGAACGTCCTGCCCGCGATTGTACTGGCGGTTGGGTTTGCTCTGGTGTGAGCATCTTTGCTGCGTGGCATTTTGCTGAGGACATGGAAACCAAGCCAGCAAGCCGAAAAGTGATACTTTCTGACCGAAATGTTATATTTTTATAGAATTAACCAAAGGTAAATCCTTCTATACACCTTCTTTTCCTGGCATATATTTTATAATTTCTGTCATTTTCTATATTTAAAGGAATATAACAGAAGATTTATAATAAAATCAGGAAAAGGAGGTGTATCTTTATGAAAAAATCCAGAAAAACGAGAGGAATGGCATTGACGGCTTTCGCCTTGGCAGGGCTTCTTGCAGGGGGCATGATGGTCCAGGGGGCGGAATCATCGGAAGGGGGAGGCAAATATGCCTTTATCTCCAAATCCATGGATAACCCCTACAATTTCGCCATGGCGGAAGGCTTTCAGGAAGTGATCGAGGGAGCCGGCGGGGAATGCGTGGTCAATCATCCGCTGAATGCCTATGCGGATGACCAGATTACATTGATTGATTCCCTGATTTCCCAGGATGTGGATGCTATCGCTATCGCAGCCAATGATGAGACGAGGCTTACAGAGGCATTGACCGAAGCAAGGGAAGCGGGAATTCAGGTGATCACAGTGGATTCCGATACGGATCACTCGGTGAGGAGCACCTTCTGCAACCAGGCAAGCACAGAGCTGATCGCACAGACGATGATGGATGCGGTATACGATATCACAGGAGGAGAAGGGCAGTATGCCATTCTTTCCACCACACTCTATGCCACCAACCAGAATGCGTGGCTGGAGGCGATGGAGACCTTGGCAGCTTCCGATGAAAAATATGTAAATCTGGAGCTGATCGACATTGCCTATGGAGAGGACCAGGCGGATGCGTCTGCCGAGAAGACAAAGGATCTTCTGGAAGAGCATCCGGATCTGAAAGCGATCTGCGCGCTCACCTCCGCGGGAATCACAGCGGCGGCGAAGACACTTTCGGAGGAGGAGACTGAGGTGAAGATCACGGGACTTGGGATGCCCTCTGAACTGGCGGAATACATCGGAGAGGACGGACCTTGTCCGAAGGCATACCTCTGGAATCCCATCGACCTGGGAAGGCTCGCAGCCTATACCAGCATGGCTCTGGTATCCGGTGAGATCACCGGCGCCGCTGGGGAGAGCGTAGAGGCAGATACCCTGGAGGGAAGTCCCTATGCCATCACAGAGCTTCCCGAGGACTCCAGCGCCACAGAGATTGTGCTGGGCAGTATGGACTGTTTTGATGCGGGGAATATTGACGAGTGGAAGGATGTATTCTAAGAGAGAATGCACAGGAGAAACCAGGATTTTGGCAGAGTTTAGCTGGAAAAGACATACGAAAAGGGGATTCCTATATGGAATCCCCTTTTCTGTACTGCAGAGGCGTACACCCAAACATCTCCCGGAACGCCTTACCGAAATAACTGACGGAGCTGAATCCGCAGTTCTCGCTGATCTCCAGGACGCTGCTGTTGGTATTTCTCAGCATCTGGGCGGCGATCCTCAGGCGGTGCTTGTTGAGGAATGCCAGGGGCGAGGTGCCTAAGGAACGCTGGAAACACCGGCTGCAGCCCCGGACGCTGATTCCCGCGCTGTCAGCGACATCACGGACTGTGATATCCTCCATGTAGTGGGCGTGGACAAAGCTCACCATACTGCGCAGCCGTTCGGAATCCGCCGTTTGGCTGCCGGATGGGAGGTTTTCGGAGCGGAAGTGGCTGGTGGATCCCAGAAGCGTGCACCAAAACTCACTTAAGGCAGAACGGATGGCAAATTCTTCTCCGAAATTCCCGGCATGGTTCAGGTGGATTAGTTTCAGGATGGCAGAGATTGCCGGAAAATCCGGCGGATTGCCTGCGCGGAACACCCAGGCATCCAGCGGCGCGCAGTCCAGGATGGGGCGCAGGTATTTTCGCTCCAGGCGGCTTCCGTACATTCCGGACAGAAAGACGGAATCAAACATCTGGGCATACAGGCGGCAGGTTTTGCTGTCCTCGTCCGAACGGGCATCGTGGATGACCTGCGTGTTGATGAAGATCGCATCCCCGGGCTTGAGGAGAAACGTGTGCTCGGGGGTCTGAAGGCACATGTTCCCGGATGCCACATAATCCAGCTCAAGGGCTGTGTGCCAGTGCCAGCTCCTTCCGATCAGACGGTCCAGCGTCACATCCAGACAGGTATAAGGAAAATCATCAGACAGGGAAGTGAGGATTTCCTGTCTGTTTTCGTTTAAACGGAATTCATCCGTGTAGATCATGGCAAAGTCCCCCCTTTGATGTAATCAGTTTAAAGCCAGACGGGGAGAATGGCAAGCCCTAAATTCCTAAGAAACTATGGAAGCTCCAGGACAAAGCAGGCGCCGCCGCCATCCGCGTCGAACACCTTTATGGTTCCCTTGTGAATCCGCACGATTTCTTTTGCAATGCAAAGTCCAAGCCCGAAATGTTCCTTGTCCTTATGTGCCTTGTCACATCGGTAGAAGCGTTCAAAAATGGCGCTTTTTTCCTCGTCGGGAATCCCCATTCCGGTATCACGGACAGCCAGTTGGAAGCGGGAACCTGTGTAGGAAAGGGAAAGGGCTACTTTGCCGCCTTGGGGAGTGTAGCTCAAGGCGTTGTCCAGCAGGATGGAGAGGACTTGGCTGATCCGTTCCCCATCACAGCGGCACAAGGGAAGATCCTCCCCTGGCAGGGAGACGGAGAGGGAGATCTTTCGGGTATGGGCAAGGGGTTCGAATTTTTCATATACGGACAACAGCAAGGTGTCCAGCTCCGTGTCTTTTGGATGGACCGGAAAATTGGCGTTGTCTGCGTTGGAAAGCGTCAGCATATCGTCGATGAGACGCCCCATCCGTTCCCCTTCGGATTTGATGGACCTGGCAAACTGGGCAGCCTCCTGTCTGGAGGCGATTTCCATGGCTGACAGGCAGGAGAGCATCACTGTGAGGGGAGAACGGAGCTCATGGGAAGCAGAAGCCACGAACTGCATCTGCTTTTTGCGGTTTTCCTCCAGGGGGCGGAGCATCCGTCCGGTAAAGAACCAGGAAAAAATACCGAGGAGCAGAATCCCCACCAAATCTGCGGCAAAAAAGGAAATCCGCAGAAAATACAAAACGGGCTTCAGGTTGTCCGTGGAATAGAGGATCGCGACCTTTAGGACGCCGCCATCCTTTGGAATGAGCCCAACGGATGCGAAATAAGCAGTGCCGCCCGCCGTCAGATGGAATTCGGCATGGCTGGTGAGTTTGCTGCGCGAGGTAATGGATTCCTCCAGGATTCCATAACTGTCCCGGGCAATCTGCACGGCGGTGTCAAAAATGTCAGCGGACAGGGAATGGGGATTCAGATCTTCATAAAGAAGGGGCGTCTGGTTGTCCTGGATATCGATATCGATCTGGTTGGAGGCGCAGATTTCAGCCAGCCAGCTGTGGGCGATGACCGTCTGAGTCTCCAGGTGGTTGAGAATGGTGCCCGCTGTGCCCTGAAATTGGGAATACCGGCTGGTGAGGCTGCTCCTCTCCGCCAAAAAGAGGCAGACCAGGGAGAGCCCCACCAGGATCAAGCCTGTGGCAAAGGTACAGAAAAACGTAAGTTTTTTGCGAAGCTTACGGAACATATCAAACCTCCAGCTGATATCCGACGCCCCGTATGGTCTTGAGGGATAAAGAGCTGTTCAGGCTTTTCAAGCGGCGGCGGAGAAAATAGATATAGTTGTCCAGATTGCCGTCCTCCACCTCTGCATCCGGTCCCCAGACACGGGACAGGATGGAGGAGCGGGGGATGGTCTGTCCAGGGTTTCTTAAGAAAAGCTCCAGAAGCGCTCCTTCCCTGTGGGAAAGGGTGAGGGTGCGTCCCTTGCAGGAGAGCTGCTTTAAGTCCACGTCGTAGGAGAGATCCCCAAAAGAAAGGGTACTTCCGCCTTCCAAGCGCCTGGGGCGGCGCAGGATACAGCGGATCCGCGCCATGAGCTCCTCGAAGGCAAACGGTTTCACCAGATAATCATCCGCTCCCAGGTCCAGCCCGGAGATCCTGTCAGTTAGCTCGCCCAGAGCCGTGACGAAGATGATGGGGGTGGAGATTCCACGCGCCCGGGTGACCTTCAGCACGGTAGCGCCGTCCATGGAAGGCAGCATCCGGTCCAGAAGGATCAGGTCGTGAGCCTGCTGTTCTATAAAATGAAGACCGTCTTCGCCGTCATGGCAGACGTCCGTCTCGAAGCCTTGGTTTTCCAGCTGGAATTTCAGGGAGTCTGCCAGGGTGGCATCGTCCTCAATGATCAAAATACGCATAATGTTCCCTTCCTGTTTTGCTTTCCTTGAATGGCTATAGTATAACACCGAAATCTCTAAATTACCTCTAAAAACTTTTTCCCATTTTAGAGGATAGTTAGAGATTGGCATGATAGGATAGAGACAGAACGAGAGGAGGATTTTATTTATGAGAAAAAATGGTTTCAAAAGGATCGCAGGGCTTACGCTGGTTTTTTCCCTGACGGCAGCGACCTTGGGAGGATGCCAGAGCGCTCCTTCCGGGGAGACGGCAGGGGAGAGTAGCTCCCAGGCTTCAACCGAAGCATCGTCCGGTTTGGAAGATCAGACGGCATCTGCTGTATCCAGAGAAAATACAGGAGCAGATTCCCAGGCGGAAGCGCCGGATGGGGAAGCTTCCAGCACTGCCATGGGACGGTTCCTGGAATCAGATATAGAGCTTCCGGGAAATTTTGACAGTGTTTATGATATGGAAAAGCTGGAAAACGGCAGTATCCGATTGGCAGCCTCATCCACAGAGGGAGGAATCGAAGTCTGGGACAGCGGGGACGGCGGAACAACCTGGGAACAACAGGAGCAGTTTCAGGACAGCTTTCCGGCGGACAGTATGCCTACTGCGGTGGGGATTTCCCCGGAGGGCGCCGTCTGGGTCAGCAGTATGAAGGGAACAGAGGCGGATAACATGAGTTTGGAGCATATCCTGGCAGCTGCAGACGGCACCGCCTCCACCGTTGACTTGTCAGACAGCATAAATTCGGAGAATGGAGAAGCCTATATCAGCAATGCAGCATTTTTGGACAATGATACGGTGATCCTTCAGAGTTTCTCCCAAGTCTATCAATACGATTGTGCCTCTGCATCTGTCTCAGGACAGTTCCCGGATCTGGGCACCTCCATCTACGGGATGATGGTGGTGGATGGCAAAGTCATTTTGATCACAGACAGCCAGGTCTATGTGTATGACGGAAACACCATGGAAGAGCAGGAGACCTCCGAAGGGATGAAAGAAAACATTCTCCAGGCAGCCAGCGACACCAGCAGCCTTGCCACCGCAGGGGCGAAGTTCATTGCCGGAGTATCCGATGAAAGTGAGGAGGGCGGAGTCTACTATCTGGACCGCCAGGGCCTGTTCCATCAGAAATGGGACGGTTCCGTGGTGGAACAGCTTATGGATGGGGAATTGAGTTCCCTGGCAGATCCCGCCACCTTCTTAAACGCGTTTGTGATGCTGGATTCCGAGCACTTCCTGGCGGCGGTATCCGGCGGATCGGGTGTGAAGCTGATCCAGTATTTTTGGTCTAAGGACACGCCGGCGAAACCGGAGACGGAGCTCTCCGTTTACAGCCTGTATGACAACGATGATATCCGTCAGGCGGCAGCCATGTACCAGAAAGCGAATCCGAACGTCTATGTGAAGCTGGAAACAGGGATTACAGGAGAAGACGGAGCCTCTTCTGAGGATGTGCTGAAAACATTGAATACCGAGATCATGGCGGGAAACGGTCCGGACGTCCTGCTGTTGGATGGAATGAATGTGGATTCCTATATCGAAAAAGGCGTATTGACCGATTTGTCCGACTTGCTCGGCGACAAGAGCGCCTACTACGAGAACATCGTCGGCACCTTCCAGGGTGAGGACGGCAGCATCCCGGCAGTTCCCTTACGTTTCCAGATCCCGCTGTTGTTCACGACGGAGAATGGAACCCTTGACTATGAGGCTCTGTGTCAGAAAGCGGGAGTGTTCAACAGCACGAACGCCCAGCTTCTGCTCCTGAAATTCTGGAATACCTGCGAGGGAAGCGTCCAGAAGGAGGACGGCACCCTGGATGAGGCAGCGCTTCGGAGCTTCTTGGAAAATATGAAGACGATGAAGGGAGAGCTCACCGACAGTGACAAGGAGATGGCACAGATGATGCTGACAGGATTCGCAGGCAGCGGATTTTCAACGGGAATGCTGACCTCCATCGTGTCCGATCTGATGAATTTTCTGGCGGACAGCGAAGGGACGGTCGTGGGGACCATCGGAAGCGCGGTAGATTTCCAGGAACTGGTAAGTGTCAAAGAGCAGATCGGGAAAGGGGATTATCAGGCGATGCCGGGTACAGAGACCAATGTGTTCGTCCCCGCTGAGATCATCGGCGTCAACAGCAAGAGCGCCAAGGCGGACGCTGCCAAGGAGTTCGTCTCCTACCTGCTTTCCGGGGAAGCGCAGTCCATTCAGCAGGGCGGAGGAATGCCCGTGAGCAGAGAAGCGTTCCGTGATACCTTCTCTTCCCTGTCCGAGGGAGGAGGAATATCCACCTCCGATGAAAACGGAAACATGATTTCCTTAAACCTCGTCCTACCAGTCCAGGAAGAGATCGACAAGATCTGCTCCATCGCAGAGAAGCTTACCACTCCCAGTACCATGAACCAGCTACTCCAGGAGACGATCCTGGAACAGGGCTATTCCTACCTGAGCGGAGAACAGGATCTGGACACTACAGTCGGAAATATCACCCAGAAAATGAACCTGTATCTGGCGGAATAAACAGGAAAGGAAGACGGGATTAGAAGCTGCGGCAAAGTCTCGGAGAAAGGCATACAAAATGGGGGAAGAGAGGATGAAAAAGATTGGAGATAACAGGAGAGAGTTTATCTGGAAGAAATTTATCCGGAGGAGCACTGCACGGATGGCGGTTCTGGCTGCTGTGCTGGCTGTATCCGTACTTTTGGGAGGATGCCAGGGCAGACAGGATACCGCCGGGACTAGAGAGGAAACAGGGGAAACGGTTTCGGCTCCTGCAGGAGAAGCTGCAAAGGATACAACAGAAACCACTTCCGGAAATGCAGCAGGGGGAACAGGGCGTTTCATGGAGGAGGAGGTTTCCCTGCCGGAGAATTTTGACGCGATTCTGGATATGGAGAAGCTACAGGACGGGCGGATCCGTCTGGTTGGCTTCCAGTGGAAGGAAGGAGAGGCAGAGGGAAGCGTCTGGGACAGTTCGGATGGAGGCGGAAGTTGGGAGAAACAGGAAGCCCTCACAGAAGCGCTGAACGGAATCGGTGAATCTGGCTCCCCCTCCTTCGCCGCCGTTTCCCCCCAAGGCAACCTCTACGTTTCCTTCACAAAGTTCGATGAGAATCAGAATTTGGAAGCAGTCTATTCGTATCTTTCGGAAGACGGAGCCGTGGAAGAAAGGAAGGCTCCTATTCCCAGTGAACAGCTTCTGGCAGAAGGAAAATTTCTGGATGAAGAAACCATGGTATTCCGTTCCAGCTTCCAGGTTTACGTCTATGACCTGAACACGGATTCCGTCAAATATCAGCTGCCAAAGATGGAGGATGCCATACAGGCGCTTATGGTGATCGACCGAAAGATTTTTGTGCTCAACTACAAAGGAGCGTATGTCTACGACGGAGATACCGGGGCGGAGCTGATCTTACCTTCAGGGGTTCAGGAGAACCTGTATGAGCCGCTGGACGAGATGAGCGGAGGCGTGAATTTTGTCACAGACATTGTGGGAGCCTTTGACGGGTCGGATGGGTTTTATTTCATGAATTCCCAGGGGATTTTTCACCAGACCTGGACGGGCTCCATGTCCGAGCAGCTTTTGGCAGGAGAACTGGGAGCCCTTTCTCAATCCAGTTTCTATTCCATGACAGTGGTGGATTCCGAGCACCTCCTGGCAGCGGTCAGCAATGACGGCAGGGCAAAGGTCTTAAGTTTCCAGTGGAATCAGGATGCGCCCTCCAGACCGGAAACAGAGCTTCGCATCTACAGCCTCCGGGAAAACAGTGAGATCAGCCAGGCGATCGTCCAGTACCAAAAGCAGCACCCGGAAATCCTGATCCATCTGGAGGTGGGGCTTGACGGGTCAGAGGGAGCCAGCCAGGACGATCTGGTGAAAGCGCTGAACACTGAGATCATGGCAGGAAAGGGACCGGATCTCCTGCTCTTGGACGGGATGAACATCGAAGCTTACCTGGAGAAAGGGATGCTTAACGATCTGTCCGGGCTTTGGGAGAAAGGCGATGACTATTTTGATGCGGTTCTGTCCGCTTATGAGAAGGACGGCAAGGTCTGTGCCCTGCCCCTGCGCTTTCAGATTCCGATTATGTTTACCGGGAATCCGGAGGCGTTCGACTATGAGACCGTTTCCGGGATGGAAGGAATCTTCCAGTCCGATGCGAACCTGCTCCTGAAGTTCTGGGATACCTGCGGAGGCAGTATCCAGAAGGAAGACGGAACCCTGGATGGGGAAGCCCTCCGAAGCTTCCTCTCCGAAGTGAAGACGATGAAAGGGGATGGCGGAAGGCAGGAACAGACAATCGAAAGCGGAAGTACGGCGATCTCCACGATGCTTCTTAGGCTTTTGAACCAAAGGGAAGACACGGCTGTGGGAACTTTGGAGTCCGGGCTGGATTTTGCCACCCTCACTACGATTTGTGCGCAGCTTGGGGGAGAATACGAATACGGTCTGATGCCGGGAAGCCAGGAGAACATCTACGTGCCCACCGAGATCATCGGCATCAGCAGCAGGAGCACGGAAGGGGAGGCGGCGATGGAATTTGTAAACTATCTTCTCACAGACGAGGCGCAGTCCATTGAGAGAAACGACGGGCTCCCTGTCAGGAAAGAGACCTTCCGAAACGTGCTGACCAAAACGCAAGGGGTCTCCTACCCCATCACCGATGAAGAAGGAAACCTGACAGGAAGCCTGGACGTATCTTCTGCCTCCCAGGAAGAAGCGGATCAGCTTCTCCAGATTGCGGAAAGCCTCACGGCACCTGCCCCCACGGACCGGATCGTCAAAGAGACGGTCATAGAGCAGGGAAGCCGGTACCTTTCCGGAGAACAGGATCTGGACACCACAGTGGATACCATTACCCAGAGGATCAACCTGTATCTGGCAGAATAATGCGAATCAACCCAATGCGCCCGCCAGAGAGAAACGGGCTGGAGAATAATTTAGTATCGGGCGCATGGAGGTTTATGATGGTACCTAGAAAAAACAGAGGAATTTTCTTTTTACTTCCCAGCCTGCTGGGCGTGGCAATTTTTTACGTCATTCCCTATCTGGATGTAGTGCGGCGTTCCTTCCTGGGAGCGGTGGACGGAACCTTTGTGGGACTCAAAAACTATCAGACGGTCCTCACCAACACGGCATTCCGCCTGGCAGCCAGCAATACCCTCCGGTTCACACTGGTCTGTATGCCGATCCTGATTACTTTGTCCTTGTTTGTGGCAGTGGTGTTGTCGAAGGGAAAGCACGGAAAACTTTTGAAAAGCTGTTTTCTCATGCCTATGGCTCTGCCTGCGGTATCCGTGGCGCTTCTGTGGCAGCTCCTGTTTGACAAGCAGGGGCTGCTGAACGGATGGCTGTCCATGATCGGCGTAACCGGGCAGGATTGGATGAATACGGACAATGCCTTTTATATTCTGGTTTTCAGTTATATCTGGAAGAACCTGGGGTATGACGTGGTTCTCTGGATGGCAGGGCTTTCCAGCATTTCGGAGAGTATCTATGAGGCGGCGCGTGTGGACGGCGCCAGCGAGTGGAAATGTTTCACCAGGATCACTCTCCCCAACCTGAAACCGGCGCTGTATACCATCACAGTCCTGTCCTTCCTCAATTCCTTTAAGGTATTCCGGGAGGCATATCTGGTGGCGGGCAACTATCCCCATGACACCATTTATCTTTTGCAGCATCTGTTCAATAACTGGTTCCGGGATATGTCTCTGGACAAAATGGCGGCGTCCGCCGTGCTGGTCAGCGGGGTTATCATTGTCCTGATCCTGCTTTTGGGGAGAATGTGGGAGGAACGGGAATGAAACTACGTATTTTTTTGTGGGCGGTCCTGGCGGTGCTGGGGTTGATTGCAGTGTATCCGGTGTGTTTTCTCTTTGTAGGGTCCCTGATGGGAAACGATGAGCTGCTGGCGAACTTAGGTCCGGTATTAAGCGGCAGGGATGGATATGTGGTATTTGCTCCATTGCCGAAGTTTCCCACGTTCCGCCATTATGTGGAGCTTCTTCTGGATTCCCCGGAATACTTTGTAATGTTCTGGAATTCCATGAAGATTACTTTCGGAACCCTCATCGGGCAGCTTCTCTTTGCCACGCCGGCGGCGTTCGGGTTTGCCCAGTATGAGTTCCGATTTAAAAAAGCCTTGTTTCTGCTCTACGAGATCCTGATGCTTCTGCCCTTCCAGGTTCTGATGCTCTCGGACTATCTGGTGCTGGATTCCCTGAAGCTTCTGGATAACCTGTGGGGAATCATCCTTCCGGGGGCGTTTTCCACTTTTCCGGTGTTTATCATGTACCGGTTTTTTAAAGGGATTCCTGTTTCCCTGTTGGAATCCGCAAGGCTTGACGGAGCTGGAGAATTCCAGATCTTTGTGAGGATCGGGCTGCCATTAGGCTCCTCCGGCATCATATCGGCGATGGTGCTGGGATTTCTGGAAAGCTTCAGCCTGATCGAACAGCCCCTGACCTTTTTAAAAGACCGGTCTTTGTGGCCATTATCCATTTTCCTGCCGGAAATCACCCAGCAGCAGGCGGGAATGGCGTTTGCAGCCTCAGTTCTGACGTTCCTTCCCGCACTGTTGGTATTTTTGGGAGGGCAGGATTATCTGGAACAGGGAATTATTTCATCGGCAGTAAAGGAGTAATGTGATGAGAAGAAAAATCATTCAACTATTCGGAGGCTTCCTGTGCATCATGCTGGTATTCACATTTTTGTCCAGGGCAGCCGACGGGACCTCTGTGGCAAGGGTAACGACGAGAAGAACCATGAGCGGTTTTGTGAACCATACCATTTCCGGCAGCGGCCGGGTGGAAGCCTTGAGGGAGCGGGCCGTTTCCACTGAGGACGGTCAAATCGTAAAGACGATCTATGTGGAAGAGGGACAGACCGTAGAAAAGGGAGACCTTCTGTTTGACCTGGATCTCGACGAACTTCAGGAACAGCTCTTAAACGCCAGACAGGAGCTGAAAAAACTCAAACTTCAAAACCAGGATACGGAGAGCCAAAAGGCTGCCCAAGAGCAGCAGGATGCCTTTGTCTTAGCCCGAGCCGCCCAGGATTACCAGGAGACTGCCTCCGGCAATGCCGATGCAGTGGCAGATGCCTGGGCAGCCTATGAGGCAGCGTCCAAGGCATTGTCCGATTACATAAAAAACGGCGGCGATTCCGACGATAGCCCCACCGGAGAGGATACGGTGGAATCCGCCCTCCTGGCGGATGTGGCGGATAAGGAGGCAGAGCTAAGAGCCGCCGAGGACACGCTGGAGACGCTGAATATCCAGATTGAGCTTGCCGTCCAACAGGCGAGAAGCCAGGCGGAAAGCAGCAGAAGTTTACAGAATAGTTCCGCCGCGTCTGGTGTTCAGACGGGGCTTAGCCTGCAAAGTAGCTGGGGGGAGAGCGACACGGCGTCCCGAGACACTCAGGAAGCAGACGCACAGCCTGTCAGTGAGGGAGAGGGGGCGACCGTACAGCCCGTCAGTGAGGGAGAGGAGTCAGCTATACAGATTATCGATGGGGGAGAAGAACCGACCGTACAGACGATCGGTGAGAAAGACGAGCCGGTCATTCAGATCATAGATGGCAAGGAAGCACAGCCTGACAGTCAGGAGAAAAATCAGAGCGAAACGCAAGGGACAGAGCAGACAGAAATTCAGACAGAACCCCAGACGCTGGATTCTCCGGTGCCCGAATCGGCGGAACAGGAGCTCCATCAGCCTGGTGAGGAGATACCGCAGGAAACTAGTTCTGGGGCGGAACTTGCCGGGACAGACTCTGGCGAGACAGAATCATCCGGCAGTGATCTTCTCATGACAGCAGTATCCGACAATGAAATCACGGAGATGGAATCTGACGAAGCGGCACAGTCTGAGAGCGAAGCTCCCAAAACTGAATCACCCGCAACCGTGCTGTCAGAGACCGAACCGCCCAAGACAGAAGCCCCGGCGCCTCCAGCCTCCAGTTCTCCTTCTTACGAATCTCCCGCCCCGGAAACCGGCGGTCAGGGCTCTGACAATCCCATTGTCATTGATCCCGGAACTTCCGCTCCAGAAGATTCTAGCTCTTCAGAAACGCCGGATGAAGCAGAGAGCCGGATCCGGGAGTCCTACAGCCAGCAAAAGGAGCAGGCTCAAAAAGCCGTCCAGGAGGCGTCCCAGGCTCTTGACGAGGCAAATGCTGCCCTGAACACCTATGAGGCATCCAAAGAGCAGGAAGCGGAAAACGGGGAAGATACCAGGAAGCAGCAGCTTCTCGCAAACGTCCAGGAGACAAAGGATGCCTATGATGCCGCGGTGGCGGCCGAGCAGCAGGGCAACAAGGCGGCAGCCCGCCAGGTGGAAGATGCGAACACCCCAAAAGGGAGTGACAGCACTGCAGAAATCAATGAAATCACAGAACAGCAGCAGGAACTTGCGATCAGCAAATTGGAAGAGCTGGAAGCAGCCGGGGGCGAGGTGAAAGCTCCTGTGAGCGGCATTGTCACAAAGATCAATATCGTCACCGGAGAGCGTACCCCAGACGGGACAGCGGTGATGATGGCTGAGGATGCCGCCGGGACGAAGCTCTCTTTCCTGGTTTCCAAAGAACAGGAAAAATATGTCTCCAAGGGAGACACCGTCAGTATCCTGCCCTCCGGTTCCCAGAATGCCATCACGGATTACACCGTATCATCTGTGGAGGAGGACACGGAGGAGACGGATATGATACGGGTTACGGTGAACCTTCCGAAGGGAGCGCTGGAGATCGGGACGGCGGCTGAGGCGGAGATCACCAAGCAGTCGGAAAACTATACGCAAACCATTCCCCTGCAGGCGGTCTACGAAGATATGGGGCGGAATTATGTGCTGGTGGTTCAGGAGACCACCGGGATCCTGGGAACGGAATACCAGGCATCCAGGGTGGATGTGACAGTTCTGGACAAGAACGACACCATTGCCGCCTTGCAGGATGGTTCTCTCTCCAGTGACCAGATGGTCATCATCAGCGCAGACCGTGTAATCCAGGACGGCAGCCGTGTAAGGATAGAGGAAGGCGGAGAGGCAGCATGATGCGGCAGGGGATAAAGGCAGCCATCTGCTTTCTGGCAGCCGTGCTTTTGACCTTTGCCGGACTTGATCGGTGGTACGGGGCGGCTAAGGAGAATCGGGGCTATTCTTTTCTGCTGGAGGATCCCCTGTCCCTGGATGAGGCTTTGGAACTGGCCGAGCAGAACCAAAAGGCACTTGAGAAGGCAAAGGAGGAGGAAGCTTCAGAGGAAGGAATCGAATTTGTACTGTGGGGACAGCAGGAAGGGCAGATCCTCAGCGAGCCGGATTATGGAAAAAGGACGGAAGCAGACATCCTCTACTGCAGCGGCGACGCCAATCTTCTGTTTGCAGGCCAGAATCTGGCAGACGGGAACGGCGGAGGCTGTTTCCTGGATGAAGAGACGGCGCTTAAGCTTTTCGGAACGGCAAATGCGGAAGGAAGGGAGGTGAAGCTTCAGGAGAAAACGTTCAGGGTAAAGGGGATCCTGACTGGAATCTCGTCCACCATGGCAATATCCGTAACTCGACAATGGATCACGGAGAATACAGTGCAGACAAACGAAAACAGCCAGGATGAGCGTTCCATCGATCACATCTATGTACCCAAGTCATGCGGCAAGACAGCCGCCGAGGCGGGCACGCTCCTCCGGAATAGCTATGGACTGAACGGACAGATGATGGATATGGAATTATTGATCGGTATCTCAGGAGCCCTTCTTCTTTTCGTGCCTATGGGGCTGTATCTCACTTATGCTGCATGGGCTTTCCGGGAAATCCGCCGGGGAACCCCTATAAGGACGAACAGATCCTCCAAGGGTTCCCGGCGGAAGGAAGCTGAATCTTTGGGGCTTGCCGCAGCACAGGCGCTATTGCTGGCTGCCGTCACCTGGATGGCATGCCGTTTTTTCCTTGGGATCCTTCAGATCCCGGCAGACTACCTTCCCACAAAATGGTCGGATTTTTCCTTCTGGAGCAGCCTTTTCCGGGAAAAAGCAGAGAACATCAGAATCCTGCTGGGAGGAGAAAAAGGAGCCATGGAGTGGAAGGTGCTGGAGCAGCTGGGAGAAGCCGCCATCTTGGGGGCGCTTGCTTTCTTGCTCTTCCTCGCTGGAAGGATTGCTTTCCTGAAGGGAAAGAAGACAAGAGAGGAAAAGACAGCAAACAGGACGTCTTAGCGGCAGCTTCGGACGTCCTGTTTGTGATATAAATGAGGAGTGCCCAGGTGTCTGGTACACCTGGGCTATTATGAAAAAATTGTCCATGATGTAATGAAGATTACTTCATAGTGCTTCAAAAGAATCCTAACCTTTAGAAGTTAAATAGAGTATAACAACGATTTGTGAACAAACTATGAACTTCAAATTAAATTACTGTGAAAATATACAAAAACAATCGAGATTTCATTCTGTTTTTGTTGAAATAATACAATATTCATTAAAGCTTCAAGTTTTTAAACAAGGAACCTAAAGAGGTGGAAAGTGACTCTGTCTGCGGCAGTTCTACTTCTTCCTCATGGATCTCCTCAGTAGCCACGTCATTCAGCGCTTTCATGCTGAGGCTCAGCTTTCCGTCCTTGACGTTGATAACTTTTACCTTCACTTTATCGCCTACTTTGAGGACAGCGCTGGGGGATTTGATCCTTTTCTCGGAGATCTGGGAGATATGGACCAGCCCGGACAGACCGTTGCCCAGATCAATGAAAGCTCCGTAAGGCTGGATGGATTCCACAGTACCCTCCGTTACCAGACCGATTTCTACATTGGAGATCCGGGCTTTCTTCTCCTCCGCTTCTTTTTCCCGGAGAATCTCACGGGCAGAGAGAACCAGGTGATTGTCCTCTTCATCGGCAGTGATGACACGGACCTCGATGGTCTTGCCCAGCCATTCCTCCAGATCCTCCACGTAGTGCAGGGACAATTTAGAAGCCGGGATGAATCCGCGGATCCCTTCTACATATGCGATCACGCCGGACTTTACGATGCCTCCTACCTTTACGGTGAGGTTGGTTCCTTCTTTGAGATAGGTGCGCAGCTTATCCCATGCCAGAACTTCATTGGCTTCCTTGGCAGAGAGCAGGATGTGTCCAGCTCCGTCGTCCCGGCGGATCACGGTTGCAGAGATTTCGTCTCCCACATGGACGTCCTCAGCCAGGTTGAAGTTGGGATCACTAGAAAAATCTTCCAGGCGGATAATACCGTCCGTATAATATCTGAGATCCAGGGTGATCTCCGTCTCGGAAACGCCGATGACGGTTCCGGTCAGGATATCGCCTTCGTGAATCTGCTTAAAGGAAGCTTCCAGCTCGTCCTTGTAGTCGTCCATGGTCTCAGCGGGAGCTGCCGCTTCCGTATCAGCGCTTTTGGCTTCCTCTTCTGACGGCGCAGGAGCTGAACTTTCCGCTTCTGCAGGCTGTTCGGCAGTTTCTTCCGCAGCGGTCTGGAGCGCTTCCTCCTTTGCAGGTTCGAGAGTTTCTTCTGGTGTGATGTTTGAATTTTCAGTCATTTCATTATTTCCTCCATATAACAGTGATAACTCTATCATATCATTTTTAGATGGGTGATACAAGTGGCAGGGGGAAATTCTATTTCAGCCTGATCCGGACGCGGGCTTTCCTGCCGCTTCCATCCCTGGCGGCTGCTGTAATGGTCACTGTTTTCCCTTTCCCTCTTTTCAAAGCTTTCACAACACCTTTGGAGGTGACGACAGCATAGTTTCTGTTGCTGCTTTTCCATGTCAGAGCCTTGCTTCCGCCTTTGCCCACGGTGACAGTGGCTTTGATCCTTGCCTTTTTACCAGTCTTGAGGGTTTTGGGAGCTTGCAGCTTGATTTTTTTAACAGCCCCTTTGATTTTAATACGGATGGCAGCCTTTGCGCCGCTCCCGTCCCTGGCGGCTGCCGTGATGGTCACCGTTTTGCCTGCGCCGGCGGTCTTGGCCTTTACCACGCCGCTGGATGATACGGAGGCGTATCGGGAATTACTGCTTTTCCAAGTAACAGATGGCTTCTCTGCGTTGGATGGAGCGACGGAAAGCTTCAGCCGCAGGCTCTTTCCGGTCAGCAGGGAGGATTTGCCCGATAGTTTGAGGGATGCCGCCTTTACCGGTGAGGAAGGCGGAGTAAGGACGCTGCCTACGGTGCGGTGTTCTTTCGCAGAACAGCGGCTGCAGGTGCGCTCCTGCTTTTCGGGAGAATGTACGGATGCCTTTTCAATGACCGTCCAGCCGCTCCAACTGTGTCCAAGAGCCGGAATGGTTTCTGTCTTCAGGATTGCTCCGCAGTCGGGACAGGTCTGGATTTTTTGGCCTGTGGCCGTACAGGTGGCTTTGCGCGTTTCCTTCCAGGAAGTCTGCCCGTGTGTACAAACTGCAGGCTGGACTTTAAGCCCCTGTTCTTTGGCATAGGCGTATGCATAGGAGTCCTGGCTGCAGCGGATGACAGCGTCGCGGTTGATGGCGCCAAAAGCAGAGTTACTGATGGAGGCGACACTGTCAGGCAGATAGATGGCGGTGAGGTTCGGGTTATTGGAGAAAGCATAATCTCCGATAGAGAGGACTCCCTCCTCCAAAATCACTGTGGACAAATTTCTCATACCGGAGAAAGCATAGGTTCCGAGGTCAGAAACACTGCCCTTCACGATGACGCGGGAGGCAATAGCGCCTTGTTCGGCAGTCTCCGTCCACGGCGCCACCGGTTTCCATTGATGGGCGGCACAGTATTCCGGCGCGTAATCCAGAGTGGAGCCGTTTCCTGACAGGATTACCGCGGCTGCGCTTACAGGTTCTCCACCAAGCTGTTTCCCGGTATCCATGGCGACATACTGCCAGGTAATGGAACCGCTTCCTTTGGAAGCCTGGGTTCCCTGGTGATACACGTTTAGGATGGTTCCTTCCGCTGCATGAACCTGGACGGCTCCCCAAAAGAGCAGCAAAAGGGTTAGTACGGTGAAAAATTTGATTTTTTTCATAGTGTTTCTCCTTCCATTTTCTTAATATTTTATCTTTGGCAGGTAAGTTTGTCAAAGCGGAAATAAGCATAGTAAAAAACAGAAGAATTTGGTATAATAACTCCGACAAGTCAATCGAAGGAGGATTGAAATCCAAAAAGGAGAACGAGAATGCAGGATTCCGTAAAGAAGAAAATCTATATTATTGGACATAAAAACCCGGATACCGATTCCATCTGTTCAGCCATTGCTTACGCGGACATTAAGAACCGGACCGAGGAAGAATTATACGTAGCAAAGAGGGCAGGTCAGATCAGCCAGGAGACGCAGTATGTCCTGGACCGTTTTCATATGGATGCGCCGGGGTATGTTCCCAATGTGGGAACCAGGGTGAAGGATATGGATATCCGCAGGATTGAAGGAGTGGACCACAGTATTTCCCTGAAAAAAGCATGGAATCTGATGCGCACGGAGAACGTGAATACCCTTCCCATTGTCCTGGAAGGAAATGAACTGGAGGGGCTGATTACCATCGGCGACATTGCCCAGTCCTATATGGATGTGTACGACAACGCCATCCTCTCCACGGCGCGCACCCAGTACAAGAACATTCTGGAGACCTTGGACGGGACGATGGTAGTGGGAAATGAGCACGCCTATTTTGTCAAAGGAAAAGTAGTCATCGCCGCAGCCAATCCGGATCTGATGGAGAATTATATCGAGGAGGATGACCTGGTCATTTTGGGAAACCGCTACGAATCCCAGCTGTGCGCCATTGAGATGAGAGCCAGCTGCATCATCGTGTGCGAGGGGGCGCCGGTATCCAAGACGATCCAGCGCCTTGCGGAGGAACGGGTCTGCGTGGTCATCAGCACACCCCATGACACCTATACGGTGGCAAGGCTGATCAACCAGAGTATGCCGGTGAAATTTTTCATGAAAAAAGACAATCTTAAGACCTTCCATCTGGATGACTATACCGACGAGATCAAGGATATCATGGCGAAAAAACGGGATCGTGATTTCCCCATCCTGGACAAAAACGACCGCTATGTGGGCATGGTCTCCCGCCGGAACCTGCTGGGAACCAAGAGACGCCGGGTGATTCTGGTGGACCACAATGAGGCATCCCAGGCAGTGGACAACATTGAGAGCGCGGAGATTCTGGAAATCATTGACCATCACCGCCTTGGGTCTTTGGAGACGATGGCTCCGGTGTATTTCCGCAACCAGCCGGTGGGCTGTACGGGAACGATCATGTACCAGATCTATACGGAGAAAAATCTGGAGATCCCGAAGAACATCGCAGGGCTTCTCTGCGCTGCCATTATCTCCGACACCTTGATGTTCCGGTCGCCTACCTGTACGGCAGCGGACCGCAATGCAGCGGAAAATCTGGCAAGGATTGCGGGAATCAATGTGGAAGAGTTTGCCGCTGAGATGTTTGCGGCGGGCAGCAATTTGAGGGGCAAATCCCCGGAAGAGATCTTTTATCAGGATTTCAAGAAATTCGAAGTGAACAAGGCTTGCTTTGGCGTAGGGCAGATCAATTCCATGAATCCCGATGAACTCAAGGAGATCAAGGAGCGCCTGATCCCGTATATGGAAAAAGCTCTGGGAACCCATGGGGAATCCATGCTGTTTTTCATGCTGACCGACATTATCCACCAGTCCACCGAGCTGTTGTGCTATGGAGGAGAATACAAAGAACTGGTGGGAGAAGCCTTCCATAGGGAACCTGATGGACATTCCATCACCCTTCCGGGCGTGGTATCCAGAAAGAAGCAGCTGATCCCGGCATTTATGAGCGCGCTGCAGCAGTAAGGGGAAAGGAGCGGATTCATGAAAAAACAGGAATGGAAGCCAGGAAATATGCTTTATCCTCTGCCGGCTGTAATGGTGAGCTGTCAGAGAAAAGGGGAAAAGCCCAATATCGTGACGGTGGCATGGTGCGGTACCATCTGTACCAATCCAGCCATGGTTTACATTTCTTTAAGACCGGAGAGGTACTCCTATGACATCATCAAAGAGACAGGTGTCTTTGCGATCAACCTGACGACGGAAAAGCTGACACGCGCAGCGGATTACTGCGGCGTGCGCTCCGGAAGGGATGTGGACAAATTCAAGGAAATGCACCTAACCCCGGAAGAAGGACCGAAGACGGGCGCCCCCATGATCGCGGAAAGTCCCGTCAATCTGGAATGCCAGGTGACGGAGATCAAGGAATTAGGCTCCCATCATATGATCCTGGCGTTGGTCAAGGCAGTCCATGTGGACGAGACTTATCTGGATCCAAAAGGAAAATTTGAGCTGAACCGGACGGGACTGATGGCGTACTCCCACGGAGCCTATCTGTCCCTGGGGAAACCCCTGGGCACTTTCGGCTATTCCGTGCGGAAGCCGAACCCCAAAGCCTCCCGGAAAACTTCCCACAAGACTGGCAGGAAGAAACTTAAGTAGGTCCTTTGTGGACCACATCGTTCCCATACTTATTCTTAACTTTTAAAAGGGCATCGTCCAGTTTCTTGAGACGGGCCTTTTTTTCCCAGTCGATGTCGAAGAGGTTCATCTGCACCGGAGCATCCGCCTCGGAAAGATGTGTGGTACGGATTCCAAGAAGCCGGAAGGGCTCCCCGTTCCAGAGCCGGGAAAACAGCTTTAAGGAAGCGCTGTACAGGGCCTTCGCGCTGTCGGTGGGGGGATCCAGAGGCATCTGGTGGGAGTTGGTCACAAAAGTATGGTATTTGATCTCCACGGAGAGATTGCCAGCCAGCTGTCCGGCTTTTTTCAGACGGCGGCTGACATTCTGCGCCAGGGAGTTCAGGACGGCGGCAGCGTCCTCCTCGCAGCTTCCGTCCCTGGAAAGGGTGGTGGAATTGCCGATCCCTTTTGCCTTTACAGGGGCTGAGACTACGGGGCGGTCGTCGATGCCGTTGGCGTATTCCCACAAAAGCTTTCCGTGGCTTTTCAGATGCAGGGTCAGGATGCCGGGATCGGTCCTGGCAAGCTCCCCGATGGTGCGGATTCCGATCTTATGCAGGGTGGCTACGGAGGAATGACCTGCCATGTAGAGCTCTTCCACCGGAAGCGGCCACATCTTTTTCTCAATTTCATTGGGATAGAGGGTATGTACCCGGTTCGGCTTGGTAAAGTCGGAAGCCATCTTGGCGAGCAGTTTGTTGGTGGAGATTCCTACGTTGACGGTGAATCCGAAGCGTTCATAGACGGTATCCTTGATTTCCCTGGCTGCGTCCTCGGGGGAGGCATAGTGTGCGGCAATTTTTGTGAAGTCCAGGTAACATTCATCGATGCTTACCTGTTCGATCTCCGGCGTCAGGGACTTGAGATAGTCCATCAGCCGCTCGCTGTAGCTGCGGTACAGCTTGTGATTGGGCGGCGCGATCACAAGGTTCGGGCATTTTCGGAGGGCAGACACGATGGGTTCGCTGGTGTAGATCCCGAATTTTTTCGCCGGAATAGATTTCGCCAGGACGATGCCATGACGGCTTTTCTGGTCGCCGCCGATGATGGCGGGGATATCCCGAAGGTCGGGACCAGTGTGATTCTTCAGATTTTCCACGGAGGTCCAGCTAAGGTAGGCGGAATTGACGTCGATATGGAAAATAATCATGGGTCTGGCTCCTTTCTGTGAGGATCATCCCGATCTTCTGCATCGCATGAGAGCAATCCGCAGACATCGGTTGGGATCCAGAGATCGTTTACATCATTGTATAACAGAATCGGGAAGATGTTAAGCCATGTTTGGAAAGGAGTTTTTGTATGGATTTCTATCAACGTGCCGGGATCGTGTGCGCTGCAATCCCCCGCGGCAAGGTAGCCACCTACGGTCAGATCGCCCTTCTCTGCGGAAAACCTAAGAATGCCCGCCAGGTAGGTTATGCCCTGAACCGCGGCAGGCTTGGAACAGAAGCGCCCGCCCACCGGGTCGTCAACGCAAAAGGAATCTTAAGCGGCGCGGCGGCGTTTGACACTTTTGACATGCAGAAAACCCTGCTGGAGCTGGAAGGCGTGAAGGTACGGTGGGAGGAAGGTACATGGAAGGTGGACCTTCTCAGGGACGGCTGGAAAAATACCATGGAGGAAGCGGAAGCGTTTCGGAGGGTGTTTGAGGAAAAGGGGATTTGAGAGGGAAACAAAAAGATTGGGAGATGATTAGAGGTGAAAACGAATATGGAAAAAGATCCTTTCGGAAAATATATAAAAGAATCTGAGCCTGACAAAGCCAGCAAAAGTTACGCCTGGAGTACGGCCATTGGATTGCAGGCGGTAGAGGCGCTGCGTGTTTGCGGTATCTCGATTCTTTAGGTAACGAGCCAAGCGGACAGGGCTTTATGTCCATCTGACGACTGTCGCAAGGATTAGTACTCTTTGGGGGTAAGTTCCGCACGATTTTTTAAGGTTCCTCATCCGTTTTCCGGTATTCCAGAATCTCTCCCGGCTGGCAGTCCAGCGCTTCGCAGATGGCGTTTAAAGTGGAAAAACGGATTGCGCTGATTTTTCCTGTCTTTATTTTGGAAAGGTTTACATTGGACACGCCGACTTTTTCGGACAGCTCGTTTAAAGAAATTTTCCGGTCTGCCATGACACGGTCTAAACGAAGTATAATTGCCATAGTGATCTCCAATCTTGTGACAGCTTTTTATAGAGTTTCGTCAGATTCCTTTTGGAGTGCGGTTCCGTATTCGAAGATATAGGAGATACTGATAACGACAGCGCCGACGATGATCAGGGCGAAATCTGCGGGAGAACCGCCGCTGCCCCCGATCTTCCAAAAGGAACACAGGACACGGAGAACACTGCCGCGGACAATGCCAAACACAATGATCAGAATTCCCATCCGAAACAGAGCCCGGCAGTTGTCCAGAGAAAAAGGCGTTTCATGAAAGTCGATATTGCGAAAAATAGTGCGAAGCTGCAAAAGCATCCCCCAAACCACCAGATGCCCCAGGATCCCCACGAAATATCCGATAAGATAAGTAAGCTTCGGAACCAGGGAGGCTGCGCTGTTTAGAACTCCCTGGGGGAAGGAGACCGTCATGCCGCCGCGAAACAGAGCGTACCCAGCCAAGCCGCTTCCGGTATTCGCCAGACTGACAGCAAAAAGATCAGATGCTTGGCTGCTGATCCATATCCCCATAGCTGCCGCCCCCACAACAAATATCCCATATCCCCAGAACAAAATCCTCATTAATCTGCCGATCGTTTCACACTGAGCTTTTACAATTTCTCTGGAACAATCCCTCATTTTCTTGTCCTCCATGATCTGCTTTTATATTTCTTATATTTCTGCTCCTATGCTTCTACGTTTCTGTTTCTATATTTTTACGGTTCTATTTCTGTTTCTATGCTATTCTTCTGCCTATGCTTTTGTAGTGTCTGCGATTGGTTTACTTCAACTAACTTCCTTATTGTAGCATGGGAAATACAAGGATGTCAACAGGATTTTAATGATAAACATTAAAAGTTTAATGATAAACGTTGTTTATTCCCGCAGGTAACGAGCCAAGCGGACAGGGCTTTATGTCCATTTGGCGACTGCCGCGAGGGTCAACTAACCCGCAGCTCTGCTGCACTGCAAATTTGATGCCCCGTAGTTTGCCGCGGAGTTTTTGACTCCCGTGGGGGTTTGAATTCTGCAGGCAGAGGAAAAAGAAAATGGGATATGTACATCAGTGGACTTTTAGGAGGAAAAAAGAGGATGTCTCCCGAGAAAAAGTGGACATTCAGCAGAAAAAAGTGGACATTGGCATAGTGTTTCCAGCAAATGGAAAAGACTTATCGGATAAAACAGCAGCCCATAGCCGCAAGATGTTTGATGTGTTTGGGTTTGAACATATATTTTGGCGGAGCGCAGTCTGTGATTTTCTGGGACTAAAAAATCAGAGGCATCCAGAGTGCTTGCGAAACTGGCACAGGCAGATGTGATTAAACTAGCCCCGGTTATTTTGACATAGCTGCTGTGGGATCCCCATCGTTACTGCATTAGGTTTCTTATCTCTTATGGTTCAGGGCTTTCCTTATCGTTGTTGTATTAGGCTCCTCAGCGCTCAGAACTTACCTCTCCAGCACTGCCGCGATACCCGCTTGGCGTCATGCCGGTTGCCTTCTTAAAGCTGATGCAGAAATGATTTTCGCTCTGGAAACCGCACCGAAAGCCGATTTCCTTGACGGAATCACTGGTGGTTTTCAGATAAAATTTGGCAGAGTTGATGCGCACGGATAAAAGGTAGCTGTGGGGTGTCATGCCGGTCTCCTTTTTGAACTGCCGGATAAAATGGCAGGTGCTGACGGAGAGAAAAGAGGCGACTTCGTCCACTGAAAGGGGATTCTGATAGCGGCTCCTCATATAACCGCAGGCACGTTGGCTTAAGGAGGAACCGTAAGATACCTCAGAATCTGAAAAATCCCCATCCAGAACCGGCAGAGTCAGAAGCTGTGTGATCCAGCAAGCCATCTGAAGCTCAGGAGCAGTTCCGTCAAGGACGCCGGAAAGAAGCTGAGTGATGAGAAGCTTCATGCTGCCAAAGGATTTCTGGGAAGGAGTGAAGACCTGTCCCAGCCGTTCGGTGAGATAGGAATAGTAGTTCCGGGCAGTCGCCCCGTCAAAATGCAGCCAGAGAAACGAAAAGCTTCCCAGGGCACCGTAGGAGTGCGGACGGTAACAGTCCACAAGCACGGCGCAGCCCTTGGTGAGCTGATGGGTTTTTCCGTCAATTTTTAAATATCCTCTGCCGTCCAGGATCAGCATGAAAAGGAAGCTGTCATAGCTTTCCCGGTAGACATGGTAGGAATCGTCGCACTGATAGCGCCCAAGACAGAGCGGATACAGAAACCCTGCGGAAATTTTGGGCGTTGCCGTGTGAAAACAGGTGACGGAGCCGGAGAGCGGCTCAGAAATATAAGAACGCATGGGATCTCCCCCTTTCCCTAACAACATATCCTGAAACAGCCCGGTTGTCAAGAAATCAATTTTTTTATATAAAACAGCAATCGGATAAAATGCAGGAACGAAAATTATCCCTTAAGATAGAGAAAACAAAGCGGAAATTGTGGCAAAAAGCCATGGAAACCAACGGAGGAGGTACTTATCATGGAGTATGTAATCAGCAGTGAGGACAGAGCGATTTTAAGAGAGGTGGCAAAGCAGCAGCTGGAGTATGCCAATATGGAATCCAATAAGGAGAGGATCAAGGCGTGGTACCGCCATAACGCCCTGAAAGGGGACAAGCCGTTGATCCATCTGGAAATGTGGACCTTTGCCCAGGAGATCCTTCCCCAGCGGCTGAAATGCAAGGGAGAGTTTGCCAGGAGTGTGGAGACAAATCTGTATTGTAATTTCCTGAATCAGGCGCTGTTTGACGATGACCGGGTAACGCCGGATTACTATGCGTTAGGTTATGATACCTGGTTTACCCTGTTTGATATTCATATCAAGATCGACCATACCACCGGAGCGGACGGAAAAGAAAGTGTCGGTCATCATTTTGAATCCATTGTGGAGGATTTGGAGGAAGATTACGACAAGCTGAAGGCTACGGACTTCGGTGTGGATCTTGCGGCTACGGAGAAAAAACGGGCAGCGATCGAGGAAGCCATTGGGGACATCCTGCCGGTTAAGATGTCCATGGACTGCCTCTACAGCGTGCCGACCCAGATGGTCGTTCATTTTATGAGTATGGAAAATATGATGTTCAATATGTACGACTATCCGGATCTGTTCAAGGAAATGATGGGGCGGATCGCAGACGATACCCTTGCTTATTATCGGATGCTGGAAGAAAAACGGCTGATCCTTCCCACCACCGGATTCGAAGGCGTAGGACAGGGCTCCTGGAGTTTTACCGATGAACTTCCCGGCGAGGAGGAGTGGAAGAAACGTCCATTTACCACGAAGGACGTCTGGGGATTCATGGATTCCCAGGAGACGGTAGGCATTTCCCCGGAAATGTATGAGGAATTTATTTTCCCCTGCTACAAGAAGATATCGGAGCAGTTCGGTCTGCTCTCCTATGGATGCTGCGAGCCTGTGAACCCCATCTGGGATCGCTGCATCAGCAAGCTTACTAATCTTCGGAAAGTGTCCATTTCTCCCTGGTGCGACGAGGAGTTCATGGGAGAACGCTTGAGAGGAAGCAAGGTGATCTACCACAGGAAACCAAGCCCCAACTTCCTGGGAGTGGGAACCACCCTGGATGAAGAGGCATTCCGTGAGCATATCCGTAAGAGCCTGAAGGCTGCCAGGGGATGCGAGATGGAAATTACTCAGAGGGACGTGTATACAATTAACCATGATATTCCGAAAGCAAAACGTTATGTGGAGATTATTAGGGAAGAGATTGAGGATCATTGGGTGAGGTGATTGTGGTAGGAAATTGAGGCGGATCGTTGAAGCAGATGGTTGATATCAAAATGAGATAATCCTGAAAAGCCTGAAGGTGTACAAGAAAAGAAGTAAGAATCATATTTGACGATTACTAAAAGCCTGGGAATTTTGTAGGAATATCTCATTTTTGATATGTGTTTATGTATGCTTGCTGGGAAATATTTTATGGAATGATTTTGTGCTGAGTATGCAGGTATTTTAACGCTAATCCGAGAAATAGTTTAAGATAGTGATAAAAGAATATAAATGGATGTGGAATAGGGATGAAAATAGGGAAATAATGAAATGAGAAAGGCAGATGGTAAGTATGGTTAATATGTTCAAAATTTGAAGAGCAATTCACAGAACGGTAGAAACCAGAAGCAGAATACGATCGAAAATCAAAAAGAGTTTTTAGGAAAGGTAGGAAACGAATACGGAATACGTTCGCAACTTGGAAATGGTTTCTGAAATGGTAGCAGATGGAAATAGCCTACGATTAAGAATCGAGAAACAGTCCCAGGAATGGTAGTAGAGGAGAGCTGCCTACGATCGGAAACGCAAGAAATGTCTTTGGAATGGTAGTAGAGAGGAGCAGACTACGATCTAGAATCGAGAAATGGTTTCTGGAATGGTAGTGGAGAGGGGCAGACTACGATCTAGAATCGAGAAATGGTTTCTGGAATGGTAGTGGAGAGGAGCAGACTACGATCTGGAATCGAGAAATGGTTTCTGGAATGGTAGTGGGGAGGAGCAGACTACGATCTAGAATCGAGAAATGGTTTCTGGAATGGT